>JALOOU010000095.1 GCA_025454255.1 Desulfobacterales bacterium
CAGCCCCCGGTCGACGATGTTGCGGGTGAGCCGCGCGCTGCGGCCCTGGCTGAGCACCATGGAGAGCGCGTCGAGGGCGAAGAAATCCGGCGTGTTCATTGCAGCGCCGTGGAAGCCGATGCGGAGCACCGGGGTGCGGGCCCCTTCCAGGAATCGCACGCTCTTGCGCGGACCCTGCTGGGGCGGCTCGGCGGTGACGGCCTCGGGCGAGCGTCGGCCCGCCGGGTAGCGCTCGAAGTAGGTCTCGGCCAGTTGTTTCGCCTGGGCAAGGGTCAGGTCCCCCACCAGCACGCAGACGGCGTTGGCCGGGTTGTAGAACCGGCGGTGGAATTCCCTCGCATCGGCGGTGCTGTAGCGCTCCATGTCGGACTTCCAGCCGATGACCGGGTTGCGGTAGGGGTGGGCGGTGTAGGCCGCGGCGTAGAGGTCCAGCCAGGCGGCCCCCTGCGGGTTGTTCACGTAGCGGAAGGCCCACTCGCGCTGGACCACCTCTTTTTCGACGTAGAACTCGCGCCACGAAGGCTCGAAGAGCTGCTCGCTGATGATCGAGAACCACTGCTCGAGCATGTCGGCGGGCACGGAGGCCATGTACTGGGTCTGGTCGTGGCTGGTGAAGGCGTTCACCCCCACGGCCCCGTTGCGGCCGAGCTGCGAGGAGAAGGCCTGGGGCACGAAGAGCGCCTGGGCCTCGAGCCGCAGCGCCTCCATCTCGGCGAGCTTGGCCTTGATGATCTCGGCATCGGGCGAGCGCTTGGCCTGCTCCTCCAGCACGACCGCGAAGGCGGCATCGATTTTTTTCTGAAGCTCCTCGTCGCGTTGCGGGTCGGTCGAGCCGAAATTCTTCGTACCCTTGAACATCATGTGCTCGAGCATGTGGGCAATGCCCGTCCGGCCGGCTTCCTCCAGCGCCGACCCCGCGCGGATGGCGAGCCTCACCGCCACCTGGGGCGTGGCCGGCCGCTCCACGACGAGAAACTGCATCCCGTTTTTCGGAAAGCAACGATATGACGGCGATTCCAAGGGCCAGATGGCGCAGACGTCTCACGAACGGTCCTCCCGGGGCATCGACGTTTTCGATGACAGGCTATATAATTGTGCCCGCAGGAGGGTTTTGCAAGGCGTCCGGTGCTAAATTCCCATGAGTCGGGCGGGCAGGAAGGTGACCAGCCAGGGAAAGAGGATGAGGACCACAATCGTCGCCAGGATCGGGAGCAGAAACGGCATCAATGCCTTGACCACCGTCTCGAAGCTTTGCCCGGTGATGCCGACCAGCACGTAGATGACGTTGCCGAAGGGGGGCGTGATGACTCCGACCGAGAGGGTGATGACCATCAGCACCCCGAAGAAGAGCGGGTCGATGCCGAGCACCTTGACCATCGGGACCATGATGGGGGTGAAAATCAGCACCGATTCGATGACCGACATGAAGCAGCCCACCACCAAGAAAAAGACGGCCAAAATCAACAGCAGCAGAATGGGGTTGGTCGTCAGGTGGACCACCCCGTCTGCGAGCATCATGGGGATCTGCAGCCGCACCAGGAGCCAGCCGTAGAGGCCCGCCACCGATATGATGAAGAGGATGACCGCGGTGAACTCCACCGTGTTCTTGAAGACCTCGAGCAGCTCCTTCCAGCCGACCTCGCGGTAGACGACCGTAACCAGCACCAGGGCGTAGGCGCTGGCGACCGCCCCGGACTCCGTGGGGGTGAAGATCCCGGACCAGATCCCGCCCACGATGATGATCGGCGTCAAAAGGGAGAGCGCCGCTTTTTTCGACAAGCGCGCCATCTCGGCGACCGGCGGCCGCGGCTGCCGGGGCATGGGGATCCGGAAGGACAAAACGACGGTCATGACCATCAGGGAGGCCCCCAGCAGGATCCCGGGGATCAGCCCGCCGATGAAGAGGGCCCCCACGCTGACATCGCTCAGCCAGCCGTAGACCACCATCGCCACGCTGGGAGGGATGATCGGCCCGATCACCGAGGAGGCGCCGGTGATGCCCGTGCTGAAATTCAGGGGATAGCCCTGGTCGCGCATGGCGCGGATCTCGAGCGCGCCCAGGCCGGCCGCATCGGCGACCGCGGTGCCGGACATGCCGGCGAAGATCATGCTGGCCAGGACGTTGACGTGCCCCAGCCCGCCCCGCAGGTGCCCCACCAGGGAGTTGGCGAAGTCGAAGATCCGCGTCGTCACGCTGCCCTTGTTCATGATGTTGGCCGCCAGGATGAAAAACGGGATCGCCAGCAGGGCGAAGCTGTTGACCCCGTGCATCATCTTGAGCGGCAGCAGGGAGAGCGGGATGGCCGCCAAGCCGTTTTCGTACCACAACACCGCCAGGCAGGTGAGGCCGATGGAGGCGACCACCGGGACCCCCAGGATGAACAGGGCCACCAGCACGCCGATGAAGAAAATCAGGGTCAGCATCGCTTCACCTCAACCCTCCAGGGGAAAACCGGTGGCCGCATCCGTGCGGATGGTTCGGACCATCTGCTGGATGTGGAAGACGAGCATTCCGGTGGCCCCCATGAACAGGGCCAGATAGAACCAGCTGATGCTGATCTGGAGCGCGGATGTCGTGTTGGCGTGCTGGGAGATCATGATCTGGATGGAGCCGGCCCAGACGCACAGCAGAAAAGCGGCGCTCAGCAGATGGATCAGGATCATCACCAGCTTCTTGGGCATGTTCTTCAACCGCCGCGGCAGGACATTCACCACGATGTGGGCGCCCCGGTACCAGGCCGACGCCGACCCCATGAACACCGCCCAGACGCACATGAACCGCGAGAGCTCCTCGGCCCACGCGGTGGGGATGTGGAGGAGGTTGCGGGTCACCACCTCCAGGAGCACGCAGCCCATCATCACCGCGAAGCTGATCAGCGCGCCCGCATCGTAGAATCTTACCAGCCAGTGCATCGAACCGCCTTATTCGACTCCGTTGCAGCGGCCTCCTCCCATCGCGTCGTCGCATACGGGACGGGAAGAGGCGCCGCTAGCGGATGCCAGGATTGTGCCGAAGTTATTTTATTCCAGAAATGCGCTTGACTTCCGCATCGACCTCGGGCGCCAGCTCCTTGAGCGCCCGGTCGATGGCCGGCTTGGCCTTCTGGCGGAAGCCCGCGAGCTCCGGCGTGATGATCTCCATGCCGTTTTTCTTCAGCTCCTCCGCGTAGTACTTGTCCATGTCGTCCTCGGCCTTCTCGCCGACCGCGGTCGCCTCGGCCACCGCCTCGCGGATGATCTTCTGGTCCGCCGGGGCGAGCTTGTCGAACCACACCTTGCTGGCCGTCCAGTGCCAGGGGAAGAAGACATGGCTGGTCAGGATGATGTATTTCTGCACCTCCCACATTTTGCGCGAGTAGGGCCCCACCAGGGTGTTTTCGTGGGCATCCACCTGGCCGGTTTTCATGGCAAGGTAGATATCCGGCGCCGGGACGATGGTGGGCAGGGTGCCCAGCTCCTTCCAGACATCCACCCAGATCGGAACCGAGGGCACGCGCATCTTGAGCCCTTTGAGGTCGTCCACCTTTTCGACCTTGCGGTTGGAGGTCATGTGCCGCGCCGCGCGCTTCTGGGGGCCGAAATCGACGATGCCGCCCTTCTCCGCCGCGAGGTCCTTTATTTTTTGGCCGAGCGGGCCGTCGAAGTAGGCCCGGCACGCCTCCCAGGTCGGCAGATAGAAGGGGATGCTGATGGGGTCGTATTCCTTGGAGAACATGGAGCGGAAAATGCCCCCGGTCAGCGACATCTGGGTCTGGCCGATCTTCATCAGCTCCAGCACGGCCTCTTCGCTGCCCAGCTGGCCGCTCATGAACTCCTTGACCTGCATGCGGCCCTTGGATTTGGCCTCGATGACCTCCTTGAATTTTTTGATGGCCGCCTCTTCCGCCCCGCCGGGTTTCATGGTGTTGTTGACATCGATGTTGATCTGCGCCGCCGTCGCCGGCAACGAAAAAACCACCAGCAGCGCTGCAACGACCAGAGTGCACCTCCACGGTTTCGTCTTCATGGCTTCCTCCCTGCGGTTTTGGATGTCAAGCTCCTTTGAAGGTTGAAGTGCAGGCCGGTTCGGCCGGCGCCCCCTCCGGGATGGCCCGACCCGCGACCACGCGGTCCCGGATCAGGCTCTGAATCTCCTCCTCATGATACCCGAGCTCCCGCAACACCTCGAGGCTGTGTTCGCCCACCTGCGGAGAGGGTTTGCGCAGCCGCGCCGGAGTCTGCGACAGCTTGAGGGCGAACCCCGGCATTTTGACCGGCCCGCTGGGCTGGGCCGACTCGATGACCATCTCCTGATGCAGCACCTGGGGGTCGGCGAAGGTCTGGGCCAGGTTGTTGACCGGCCCGCAGGGCACCCCCGCCTGGTTGAGCAGCGTGATCCACTCCTCCCGAGTGCGGCATTGGATCACATTTTCCACGATCGCATTGATTTCGGGCCGGTGCGCGCGGCGCTTATCGGCGCTGTCGAAGCGCGGGTCGGACATCAGATGCTCCAGCTTCAGCGCGGCGCACAGCTGCTGCCAGTTCCTCTCGGTGCTGGGGGCGATGGCGATCGGGCCGTCGCTGGCGTTGAACAGCCCGTAGGGTGAGACCACCATGTGGTCGTTGCCGTTGCGCGGCGGCAGATCCCCCGTGCTGAAGTAAGCCCCGGAGGCGAAGGTGAACATGCTGATCAGCCCGTCGACCATCGCGGTCTGGATCTCCTGGCCGCGCCCGGTTTGCTCCCGCACCCGCAGGGCGGCCAGGATGCCGAAGGCCGCGTACAAGCCGGCGATCGTGTCGCTGATGGGGATCCCCACCCGCAGGTAGGGCATGCTGCGGTCCCCGTTCAGGCTCATGAACCCGGACATGGCCTGGGCGATGAAGTCGAAGGCGGGCCGGTCCTTGTAGGGGCCGGTTTTGCCGAACCCGGTGACGGCGGCATAGATCAGGCCCGGGTTGACGGCGCTGAGCGCCGCGTAGCCCAACCCCAGCCGGTCCATGACCCCGGGCCGGAAGTTCTCCACCAGCACGTCGGAGCCCTTGGCCATGCGCCTGACGATCTGCTTGCCGCGCTCCGGCTTCATGTCGATCGTGATGGTCCGCTTGTTGCGGTTGAGGTTGACGAAATAGGGGTTCTCGCACGCCCCCATGATCCCGGTCACCCGCGAGGGGTCCCCGTCGGGCGCCTCGACCTTGACGACATCCGCCCCCAGGTCCGCCAGCAGCATGGTGCAGAAGGGCCCGGACACCACTCGGCTCAGGTCCAGCACCTTCAATCCGCTCAAAGGCATACGCAGCGCTCCTTTTCGCCCGCAGGCGAGGTGGGTGGGTCAGTGGGCCGCGGCGCAGATGGCGGCCGCCAGCTTCGGGTCCCGGGGGCCGCTCTTCATGACCTGCCCGGGCAGCGTGCGCCCGAGGATCGCCTCCAGCCGTTGGGCGGCGGCGATGATCTTCATCAGGTCGATGCCGGTGTCGCAGCCCATGTCCTCGAGCATGAAGACCACATCCTCGGTGGCGAGGTTGCCCGCGGCCTGCGGCACGTTCGGGCAGCCGCCGATGCCGCCGAGCGCCGCATCGAAGGTGTCGGCCCCGGCCTCCAAGGCGGCATACAGATTGGCCATGGCCGTGCCGCGGTTGTTGTGGAGGTGCAGCGAGAAGGGGACCCCCGCAAACCGCCGGGTAAAGCCCCGCACCAGTCGAACCACCCTCGGGGGGGTTGCCATACCGGTGGTGTCCGCCAGGACGATCGACGCGGCGCCGCCGGAGATGTAGGCCTCCGCCAGCCGGTAGACGTCGTCCTCGGGCACGTCCCCTTGGTAGGGGCACCCGAAGGCCACGGCCATGGCGCCCGCCACGGGCTTGCCCCGCTCGCGCGCCAGGTCGAAAATGGACTTCAGATCGGCCAGGGACTCCTTTACGGTGCGCCGCACGTTGGCCAGGTTGTGGGCATCGCTCACGGAGATCACCACCACCAGCTTGTCCGCGCCGCTGTCCAATGCCAGGGCCGCCCCCTTGAGGTTCGGCACCAGCGGGCCGTGGGTGCAGCCGCCGCGCGGCACGCCGGCCAGCACTTGGGCCGCATCGCGCATCTGGGGTATGGCCTTCGGGCTGACAAAGGAGGTCGTTTCCATCTCGCGGACCCCGGCCGCCAGCAGCAGGCGGATCACCTCCAGCTTCTGCTCCGTGGGGACGAAGTCGGGCCAGGACTGGAACCCGTCGCGCGGGGCCACCTCCCGGATCAGGATCTGTTTTCCGTCTGCCATGGTTGGACCCTCCTCGCTGCGCATTCGGGCCGGCGGAGGTCATCCGTCCGCGGCGATGTACCCGGCGACCAGGTCGCCCACCTGCGTGGTGCTCTTGCCCATCTTGCCGGAGGCCAGGCTGCGGATATCCTGCGCCACCACTTTTTTGACCGCCGCCTCGATGCGCGCCGCCGCCGCGGGCTGCCCCAGGTGATGGAGCATCATGGCCGCCGCGCCGATGCAGGCCAGGGGGTTGATGACGTTCTGGCCGGTGTACTTGGGCGCCGAGCCCCCCATGGGCTCGAACATCGAGACCCCCTGCGGGTTGATGTTCCCGCCGGCGGCGATGCCCAGCCCCCCCTGGATGATGGCGCCGATGTCCGAGATGATGTCCCCGAAGAGATTGTCGGTGACGATCACGTCGAACCACTCGGGGTTCTTGATCATCCACATGCTGACCGCGTCCACGTGGCCGTAGTCGGTCGTGACATCGGGGTATTCGGCGGCCACCTGGCGGAAGACCCGCTCCCAGAGGTCGGAGGCGTAGGTCAGGACATTGGTCTTGCCGCAGAGCGTGAGCTTCTTGCGCTGGTTGCGCCGCCGGCAATAGTCGAAGGCGTAGCGCACGCAGCGCTCGACCCCGTGGCGGGTGTTGATCGACTCCTGGATCGCCACCTCCTGGGCCGTCCCCTTCCGGAGGAAGCCGCCGCCGCCGGTGTAGAGCCCCTCGGTGTTTTCGCGCACGACGGCCTCAGGTTGATGTACTGGTCCAGGCGGAAGCGCAACTCCAGCAGCAGCCCCTTTTCCAGGATCCCGGGCTTGACCTCCGGATGGCCGATCGCCCCCAGGAAGATGGCGTCCATCTTCGCGAGCTCGGCGAATACGGTTTCCGGCAGGATCTCCCCGGTGCTGAGGTATCGCTGCCCGCCGAGGTCGTAGGGCTGCAGGTCGAGTCTGATGTTTTCGCGGGCCGCGGCGGCCCCCAGCGCCTTGAGCGCCTCCCGGACGACCTCCGGGCCGGTCCCGTCGCCGGGGATGACGGCAATTCGAAAGGATGAAGATGGGGTCATGAGTAAACTCGCTTTCTGTTAGTGGGATTGGGCGGCGGCCTTTTGGCGCTGGCGGCGCACGTAGGCGACCAGACCGCCGGCCGCCAGCAGCTCCTGCATGAACGGGGGGATGGCCGTGGCCTGGAAGCGGTTGCCGGTCGTGTGGTCGATGATCGCCCCGGTTTCGATGTCCACCTCCACGTCGTGCCCCTCGCCGATCTCCGCCGCCGCCGGGGCCGATTCGAGAATGGGCAGCCCGATGTTGAAGGCGTTGCGGTAAAAGATCCTGGCGAAAGACTCGGCGATCACCACCGCGACCCCGGCCCCCTTGATGGCGACCGGGGCGTGCTCGCGCGATGAGCCGCAGCCGAAGTTCTTGCCCGCCAGGATGATGTCGCCGGGTTTCATTTTGCCGACGAAGGCCGGGTCGGCATCCTCCATGCAGTGGCGCGCCAGCGCCTGCGGGTCGGAGGTGTTCAGGTAGCGCGCGGGGATGATGGCATCGGTGTCGACGTCGTTGCCGAATTTCCAGACGGTGCCTCGCAGTCTCATGTCGGACCTCATCACAACCTCGGGTTAGATGTCGTTGGGGTGGGCAATGCGGCCGGCCACGGCGCTGGCGGCGGCAACCGCCGGGGAGGCGAGATAGACCTCGCTCTCCACGTGGCCCATGCGGCCGACGAAGTTGCGGTTGGTGGTGGAGACCGCCCGCTCGCCGGCCGCCAGGATCCCCATGTAGCCGCCCAGGCAGGGCCCGCAGGTCGGCGTGGAGACGACCGCCTCCGCATCCATGAAGATCTGGTAGAGCCCTTCGTCCAGGGCCTGCCGGCAGACCTCGGGCGTGCCGGGAATTACGATGCAGCGCACATGCGGCGCCACCTTGCGGCCCTTGAGGAGGCTCGCCGCGACCCGCAGATCCTCCAGCCGGCCGTTGGTGCAGGAGCCGATGACGGACTGGTCGATGCGGACCTGCCGCAGCTCGCTGACCCCTTTCACGTTTTCCGGCAAATGGGGGCAGGCCACCTGCGGCTCGAGCCCGGAGAGGTCCCACTCGTGCACCGCGGCGTAGGCCGCGTCCCCATCCGAGCGGTAGAAGGTGTAGGCGCGCTTGGCGCGGCCGCTGACATAGGCTTCGGTCACGGCATCGGGGGCGATGATCCCCACCTTGGCCCCGGCCTCGATCGCCATGTTGGACATGGTGAAGCGCTCGTTCATGGGCAGGCGCTCGATCAGCGGGCCGGTGAACTCCATCGCCTTGTAGCGCGCCCCGTCGACCCCGATCCGGCCGATGGTGTAGAGGATCAGGTCCTTGCCGCCGACCCACTCCCCCGGCTCCCCGCGGTAGACGAACCGGATCGATTCGGGCACGCGAAACCAGGTTTTGCCCGTGACCAGGGCGGCGCCCAAATCGGTCGAGCCCACGCCGGTGGCAAAGGCGCCCAGGGCCCCGTAGGTGCAGGTGTGGCTGTCCGCGCCGATGATCACCTCGCCGGGCAGCACCAGCCCCTGCTCGGGCAGCAGCACATGCTCGATCCCCATGCGCCCCACCTCGAAGTAGTAGGGCAGTTGCTGGGCCAGCGCGAATTCGCGCAGCTCCTTGGCCTGAACGGCGGAGGCGATGTCCTTGTTGGGCACGAAGTGGTCGGGGATCATGGCCACGCGCTGCGGGTCGAAGACCCGCTCCCCGCCCGCCTCCTTGAAGACCCGGAACGCCATCGGCCCGGTGATGTCGTTGGCGAAAACGAAGTCCAGGCGCGCCTCGATCAGCTCACCGGGCGCGACGCGCTCGCGGTCGCAGTGGGCGGCCAGAATTTTTTCAGCGATGGTCATCGGCATGAGCTATCTCCATTCAGGCGGCGTCGGCCTTCTTCGCGACGCAGGCGCGGCGCAAGGCTGGTTCTTCGGCATTTAAAGGGATGGAGGCCCGATACACATATCGATCCCCCCGGTAGTACATGTGGGTCACCACCAATGGCCGGTCGTGGTGCGAGTAGTAGATGTTTTCCACGAAGAAAAGAGGCGCCCCGTAGCCGGTGTCCAGCACCTCGGCCAGGTCCATTTCGGCGATGACGGCCTCGACCCGCTGCTCCAGGCACTTGAAGCGGACCTGGGTGGATCCCTGGAAGACCTCGATGAAGGAGTGGCGGGTGAGTTTGCCCCGCGGCAGGCGCTTGAGATGCTCCAGCCCGAAGTAGTTGATGAAGTAGGAGACGATCTGGCCCTGGTGCCGCCTCAAACGCCGCAGCCGCCCCAACGGCTCGTCCCGGGCGATTCCCAAAATCGTGCGAATGCGCTCCGGCGGCTGAAAGGGGGCAAGGTCCAGGACCTCGACTTCGAGCCGGGGGCTCAGGCCCGAGGCGGAGTCGTGCCAGGCGCGGAAATCCCCGCTGATCTGGATCTCCATTTTTTTCAGCTCCGGCAGCTTGACCCGCGTGCCGGCGCCCTGGCGGGCGGCCAGGTAGCCTTCCCGCGTCAAGAGCTCCACCGCCTTGCGGATGGTGATGGTGCTGACGCTGAATTCGCGCGCCAGGTCCTTGGCCGCCGGGATCCACCCGCCGGGCGGGTAGGCGCGGCTTAAGATGCGGCGTTTGAGGGTCGCCGCAACCTTGAAATACATGGGAACGCCCGTCTGCTCCATGGCGTCGGCTAAACCTCGCTGCGGGCTGGCAACGCCCCCGGTTTGCGCTGCGGCACGAGCACCGCTATCAGGTACTGCAGGCACATGACCCCGAAGCCGATGGGGATGAACAGATAGGGGATCACCATCGGGGTTCCCAGGGGGCTGGACATGCGCTCGTCGTACTTGAGGGCCGCCCATGCCATCTCGAGCCCCTTCCAGGTCATGACCGCACAGAACAGGCACCCCGCCAGCGAGGCCAGCCAGGCCAGTACGGCCCGCCCCCGCGGATCGAGCTTATCCGTAAAAAAGCTGATGCGCAGATGCCCCCCGGCGGCCAGCACATCCCCGGCCGGGACCAGGGCGACGAACAACACCATGAAGGTGTTGACCTCGAGGCTCCAACTGGTCGGAATGCGGAACACATAGCGCATGACCACGTCGTAGCAGATGGTCACCATCATGGAGGCGAGGGCGAGCTGGCCCGCGAACCGAAGCCCGCGGGCCAGCCCGTCGACCCACCGGCGCGAGATCAAGAGAAGCGACTCCATGCTCATGCCTTGCCCAGCGCGTAATCGATGGCCTTCTGGCCGATGGCCTCGCCGACCTCTTTCTTCCACCACTCCCACACCGGCCGGCTTTTGGCATCGAAGTCCTTGAGGTCGGCGGCCGAAGGCTCCACCACCTCCAGGCCGTTCTGCTTGAGCATCGGCCAGTATTCCTTGTGGTAGAAAGCGGTGTTGATCTCCTGGGCGTAGTTATCGTCGAACCATTTGCCGGCCTCCCAGAAGACCGCTTTGGTCTTGCCGTCCATCTTGTCCCACCGGTCCTTGAGCAGGTAGACGGCGATGGTGAAGGCCGTGACCGGCAGCTTGTAGCAGTACTTGATCTGCTCGAAGAGACGGCGGCCGACGACGGTCGAGATGTTGGCGGTCGCGCCGTCCACCGTACCGCGCTGCAGGGCCAGGTAGGTTTCGGCGGAGGGGACCCGCACGCTGGCGACCCCGTAGGGTTTGAGGGCCTCGGTCGCCTCGTAGCCGACCACGCGGATCTTGCTGCCCTGGAGGTCTTTCAGGGAGTTGATTTTCTTGCCGGCCCCGCTCCAGATGTACTCGGGTTCGAGCACCCCCCCGCCCTGGGTCAGCATGAAGATGTTGTCTTTGGCCATGCTGTCGTTCATGAGCTTCCACAGGGGGGTTTCCATCTTCAGCCGATCCCCGTGTTCGTAGAGCTCCTCGCAGAGGCTGGGCAGTCCGGTGACGCCCAGGATCTTGAAGGAGCGCGTGATGTAGCTGGCCGTGTGAAACATGTACTGAATCGTTCCGGCCCGCAGCGCGGCTGTCTGTTCGTCCGCCTTGACCAGGGTTCCGGAGTCGTGGAAGTCGATCTTGAGGCTCCCCTGGCCCTTTTCTTTGAGAATCTCGTTGAACTTGTTCACCCCCCGCATCAGGCAGACGTAGGCCGGGGTGAGGTAGGTGACCCCCGTGTAGGTCTCCGCCGCGCGGGCGGAGGTCGCCACGAACATCAACGGCCCGCTCACCGCCACGGCCCCACAGCCGAGGCCGGCGGCTTTCAGGAAATCCCGTCGCGAGCATCCCGTTTGCTGCACCTCAGGTGTCTTCATTTTCGTCCTCCTTCGGGTGGTATGCTTTCCCTGTCCATGAACTCGGCATACTGCTTCAGCCCGATCAGATCCGTAAACTGACCGAAGCGCATCATCTCCTCGCTGAGGGCATGCGTGCCGCCATCGCGCAGCAGGGTTGCCACCAGCCTGCGGACGGCATGCGCCGCCGCCAGCAGCGTGGAGATCGGAAACAGGGCGACGGCGTACCCCATCGCCTGCAGTTCGGGCGCAGTTCGAAACGGCGTTTGGCCGCCTTCGACCATGTTGGCCAGGCAGGGCCGGTCGAGCAGCCCCGGGATGCGCGCCAGGTCGGCTCGACTGCGGGGCGCCTCGACGAAAAGAAGGTCGGCGCCGGCCTCCTGGTAGGCACGGGCGCGGTCGATGGCGGCCGCGAAGCCCTCCACGGCGATGGCATCGGTGCGCGCGAGGATCAGAAAATCCGGGCTGCGGCGGCAGTCCGCGGCGATGCGGATGCGCTGCACCATCTCCGCCGCCGAAACCAGGCGTTTGCCCTCCATGTGGCCGCAGCGCTTGGGCCACTCCTGGTCTTCCAGTTGGATCACATCCACCCCGGCCGCCTCGTACTCCCGGACGGTCCGCCGCACATTGGCCGGGCCCCCATAGCCCGTATCGGCGTCGGCGATGACCGGGCACTGCGCGGCGCCGGCGATGCTGCGGACATGCTCGACCATTTCGCTCATGCCCATCAAGCCGATGTCCGGCGCGCCCAGACGGGCGGCGGCGGCGCCGAATCCGGTCACATAGATGCAGGGGGCCCCCTCTTGGGCGGCAATGCGCGCCGACAGCGCATCGTATACCCCGACGCTGACCAAGATCCGCTTGGCTGCGAAGAATTGCCGCAGGAATGTCCCGTGATTCATGGCGCAGATCCTATTCGAGCAGTCCGGGAAGCCACAGAGCCAGCTCCGGGAACACGACGAAGATCAACAGCCCCAGAAACTGAATCCCGACAAACGGCAGCGAGGCGCGGATGATCTCCTCGACCGACAAGAACGGGCAGACCCCGCGCAGCGTGTAGAGGTTGAGCCCCACCGGCGGCGTGACCACCGCCAGTTCGAGGTTCATAACCAGAACGATGCCGTACCAGAGCGGGTCGTAGCCCAGGCCCTTGATCAACGGAAGCAGAATGGGGGTCGTCACGACGATCAGGGAGACCGCGTCGACGAACATCCCCAGCACGACCAGCAGCGCCATGATGATCAGCAGGATGACGACGGCCGGGACGTTCAGCCCCAGCAGAAACTCGGAGAGCATCTGCGGCACCCGCACCATGTTCAGAAAGTCCCCGAATATTTTGGCGCACCCCATGATGATCAGGATGGCCGCACTGACGCGCAGGCTCTCCTTCAGGATGTTCAGGATGCTGCCGACCGTCAGCATCCGGTAGGCGATCCCGGCGATCAGAAAGGCCCCGGCCGCACCCACGGCCGATGCCTCCGTGGGGGTGGCCACGCCCGTATAAATCGCCCCCAGCACCAGCGTGATCAGCACGCAGGCATGCCAGATCCGCCTCAAACTGCCGAATCGCTCCTTCCACGTGAAATGCAGGTCGGCGGCCGCCGGCGCATCCGTCGGCCGCAGGAGCACCCGGATCAGGACGAAGAGACTGAGCATGACGGCCAGCGCCAGCCCCGGCACGATGCCGCCGATGAAAAGCTTGGCCACCGAGTCCCCGGTGACGGCGCTGTAGATGATGAACGGGACGCTGGGCGGAATGAGCATGGCGAGAGCGCCCGCCGTCACCACCGACCCGGCCGCCAGGCTTCGGCTGTAGCCCCGGTTGACCATTTCGGGGACCGCCAGCCCGCCGACCGCGGCCACGCCGGCGATGCTGACCCCGCTGACCGCACCGAAGACCGTGCAGGCGCCGATGGAGGCGATCGCCAGCCCGCCCGGCAGCCAGCTGAGCCACCGCGAACCGGCGAAAAACAGGTCGCGTCCGATGGGGGTTTTGGCCAGCACGTGGCCCATCAGAATGAAGAGCGGCAGCGCGATCATCTCGAAGCTGTTCAGCTGCCCGAAGAAGGAGGTGGGAACCAGGGCCAGGGCATTCACTCCCCGGGTCAGGAAGAGGCCCAACGCTCCGGAGAGGCCCAGGGCCGCGTAGATGTTGACCCCGGCCACGATGAGCGCCAGAAGCAGAATGGAAACGAGCAGGGCTTCGGCCACGATCGACACCGCTTATCATGGTTTGTATGTTTATATAACAACATACTTTCATAGATTCTCGGTTGTCAAGCAAAAAAACGGGGCCGCCGGCCGGATCGGCGCAGGCAGGGGGGGATCGCCGCGGTGGGGCTGTGGCCGCTGCCGCTGTCCGGGCGGCGGCGAGCGGCCCGGGCGGCAATCCGTCAGCCGCCGTAGATGACGGCCAGGATGGTGGCCTTGTCCTCTTGGGCGCCGATGAAGTGCGGCGTGGTGGAGAGGTAGTAGGCGCTGTCGCCGGGCTCGAGCTCGAAGCGCTCCCCGCCGATCTCGAGCAGCACCGTGCCGTTCAGCACGAAGATGAACTCTTCGCCCTCGTGCACGGACATCTCCTTCTCGGCGCTGGTGAGCAGCTGGACCACGAGGGCCTCCATGTGGTGGCCCTTCACCCCCGGGGTCAGCGTTTTGAAGGTGTAGAGATGCTCCCTGCCCGCCTTGGTCGTCGAGCGCACGGCCGCCCGGCGCTCGCTTTTGCGGGTGATCGAATAGAGCTTCTCCCCGGTGCCGGAGACCAGCCGCCCGAAGGCGCTGTGCAGCGCCTTGGAGAGTTTGATCAGGGTCCCCAGCTGGGGTTGGGCCTCGTCGTTTTCGATGGCGGAGAGGAAGTCGACGCCGAAGCCGGTCAGCTGCGAGAGCTCCTCCAGGCTCGTGCCGTTCTCCTGGCGCAGCGCACGGATGCGGGCGCCGAGCGCCTCCACTTCCCGGCCGGCCGGGGCGGCGATGTCGGCGGTCAGGTTCTCGAAGAAATCCACATCCAGAAGCGACGATTTGCCTTTGCCGGTCATGGTTCAGCTCCTTGTAGGCTCATTTGCCGATAGGTGGGATGCGCAGGTCGGAAATCCGGGTTTCCCATCACTGATCCAGTCCTCTTGAACCGTGAACCCGGAACCCTTGTTCGATTTACAGGCATTTCGCCCCGATGTGCCGCGCAATGACGATCCGCTGGACCTCGGAGGTTCCCTCGCCGATCTCAAGCAGCTTCTGGTCGCGGTAGAAACGCTCGACGTCGTACTCCTTCATGAGACCGTAGCCCCCGTGCAGCTGTACGGCATGGTTGGCGCAGCGGTACATCACCTCGGAGCAGTAGAGCTTGGCCATGGCCGCCTCCTTGGAGAAGGCCGCAGCGGTGTCGCGCAGCCAGCAGGCCTTGTAGAGCAGCAGGCGGGCGCACTCGATCTCCATGGCCATGTCGGCCAGCTTGAAGGCGTTGGCCTGGAAGGTGGCGATGGGGCGGCCGAACTGCTCGCGCTCGTTGGCATAGCGCACCGCCCGGTCGAAGCATCCCTGGGCGCCGCCGAGGCCCATGGCGGCGATCGACAGGCGCCCGCCGTCGAGGGTCTGCATCATCTGGTGAAACCCGTTGCCCCTGGGTCCGAGCAGGTTCTCCTTGGGGACCCGGCACTCCTCGAAGTAGAGCTCGGCGGTGTTCGAGGAGCGCCACATCATCTTCCCGTGCATGGGCCGTGCGGTGAAACCCGGGGTGCCGGACTCGACGAGAATGCAGGAGAGCTCGGGCTTTCCGTCCGCGCGCGCGCCGGTTTTGGCCAGGACGGTCACCCCGCTGGTGATCGTGGTGGCCGCGTTGGTGATGAAGATCTTGCTGCCGTTGATGACCCACTCGTCTCCGTCCAGCACCGCCGAGGTCTTGGAGTTGGAGGCGTCCGAGCCGGCGTTGGGCTCGGTGAGGCCGAAGCCCCAGAGGGCCTCGCCGCTGCATAGCTTGGGCAGATATCTCTTTTTCTGCTCTTCGCTGCCGAAATAATAGAGCGGCCCGATCCCCAGCGAGTTTTCAGCCGCCACCGTAGCGGCATGCGAGCCGTCCACGCGCGCGATCTCCTCCACGGCGATGATGTAGGAGAGGTAGTCCATGGCCTGGCCGCCGTATTTCTCGGAGACGAACACCCCGAACAGCCCCAGCTCCGCCATTTTCTGCATGGTTTCGTAGGAGAACTCCTCGCGCTCATCGAGCTCCCGGGCGACGGGCCGGATTTCGTTTTCGGCAAAACTACGGACCGACTCCCTGAGAATCTCGTGCTCCGAGGATAGACTGAAATCCATGACCACTCCTTCCGCTGACCGCCCTTGGCACAGGAAGTCAAAGCTGGTAAGTTGAATGCAGGCAACGCACCGGTGCCGTTTTCATATAAAGAAACTTAAGCGATGTCAATGAGCTAAATCCAATTCAGCGACTAGATCTCGCTGTCGCCAGGGTTCCGTCATGCTTTGCGGTTTTATATTTTTCCCGTGGCGGCGGCATCTTGCCGCGACGCTGAAGCCAACCCCGCCGGTGAGGGCGCCCCATGCCTGAACTACCGGAAGTCGAAACCGTCGCCCGGGATTTGAATGCGGCCGGGCTGGTGGGCAAAACCGTATCCTGCGCGCAGGTCTACTGGCCCCGTTCGATCGCCATACCCTCCCCGCCGGAGTTTTGCCGGTTGATGGAACGCAGGCAAATCCAGGCGGTCGGCCGGCGCGGCAAGTTTTTGGTCTTTCGGCTCACGGGCGGCCAGTGCATGCTCCTGCACCTGCGGATGTCGGGCAGGCTGCATTACCTTCAGGCCGGAGCCGCCAGGTCGGCTCACGAGCATGTCGTCCTGGGGTTTGATGACGGCAGCGAACTGCGTTTCCACGACACGCGCAAATTCGGCCGCATCTACCTGCTGGAGCGCGCCGAAAACATCCTCGGCCGGCTCGGGCCAGAACCCCTGGAGGCCGGATTCACCGCCGGGCGCTTCGCCGACATGCTCGCGTCCCGCTCCCGCTGCCTGAAGCCGCTGCTCCTGGACCAGACCTTTCTGGCCGGCCTGGGCAACATCTACGTCGATGAAGCCCTCTGGGAGGCGCGGCTGCACCCGCAGCGGCGCTCGAACAGCCTCTCGACCGCAGAGGCCAACGCCCTGCACGCCGCCATCCGCCGGGTGCTGCGCCGCGGCATCCGCAACCTTGGAACCTCGCTCGGCACGGGCAAGGCCAACTTCTATTCCGTTTCCCGCCGCCGCGGCCGCAACCGCGACGAGTTGAAGGTGTTCCGCCGCACCGGCGACCCCTGCCCCCGCTGCGGCAGCGGGATCCGACGCATCCTCGTGGGCCAGCGCAGCACCCACATCTGCGGCCGGTGTCAGGCAATCAACATCAGGGGGCACGGCGACACGCCGTTTTATTGAGGGTCTCGAAATTGTCAGGACATTTCCTGAAAATCCCTCCTAACCTCCCTTTGCCAAAGGGAGGGATCACCCCCTCTTCGACAAAGAGGGGCCAGGGGAGATTTCGGAAACGATGTCAATTCAACTTCGAGACGATTAATAATGCGAGAATCGGCCCACGGTGGGAGCGGCTTCCAGCCGCGATCCGAACATTGGAACCCATCGCGGCTGGAAGCCGCTCCCACAATAGACCTGAAACTGCGAAAACCAAGGGGGCCCCTCGAAATGCGTAAAGAAGACCGGCAGCAACCCTCGTCGGAATATGCCCCGGACGGGTCCCACCTGCAGGTGGCGGATCACTTTTGGCAGCAGGTCGAAGGCCTCGACCTGCTGCTCGCTGCCGCCCGCACGCAGTTCGACCCGGCCGATGGCGGGCTGGTGTTTCGGTTTTTGGACCGGGAGGTCAGGGTGGACCCGGGCGCCCGCCGGCTGCGCCGGCAAACCGATGGCCGGTGGGAGGCGCTCGAGGACCCCCTGCTGGAGCTATCCGTAGTGCTCTACCTGATCACGGTGCAGGACCTCTTCCCGCTGGGGCGGGAGATCGTCGGCCCCAACGATTTGAAGGAGGGGCACTTCTTCCGGGGCCCGCACGAATTCAAAACCGCAGCTCTTTTGGATCGATTCGGCAACGACCTGAAGAGCTTCCGGCAGGCGGCGGCCGCATTGGGCGGCGAGCCGGTCGAGATGGCCGACGCCGCGTTCCGGCTGAAGCCGTTTCCGCGGGTGCACCTCTATTACCTGCTCTGGGAGGGGGATGAGGAGTTCCCGCCGCGCGTGAGCATCCTCATGGAGCGTTCGATCGAAAAGGTGCTCCCCGCCGACGCCATCTGGGCCCTGGTCAACCGGGTGTCGGCGGAGCTTCTGAGGGCCGCCTGATCCGCGGCGGCGCAAAAAGCGGGCTTCTCGACGATGCCGCCGGTGATCAGAAGCAGATGATCCCGGTGTAGTTCTCGGGGGCGATCCTCAGAAGCTCCTCTTTGACCGGCCGGGGGACATCCAACGATTCGATGAAGTCGGCGATGGCCTGCCGGTCGATCCTCGCGTGCGTGCGGGTCAACTCCTTGAGCGCCTCGTAGGGCCGGGGATATCCTTCCCGGCGCAGGATGGTCTGGATCGCCTCCGCCACGACCGCCCAGTTCGCCTCGAGGTCGGAGCGCAACGCCTCCTCGTTCAAGATCAGCTTGCCCAGGCCCTTCTGAAGCGACTTCAGGGCGATCAGCGTGTGGGCGAAGGGCACCCCGACGTTGCGGGTCACCGTGGAGTCGGTGAGGTCCCGCTGCAGGCGGGAGATGGGAAGCTTCGCCGCCAGGTGCTCGAGCAGCGCGTTGGCCACGCCCAGGTTGCCCTCGGAGTTCTCGAAGTCGATCGGGTTCACCTTGTGGGGCATGGTGGAGGACCCGACCTCGCCGGCCTTTATCTTCTGCTTGAAATAGTCGAGCGAGATGTAGGTCCAGATGTCCCGGTCGAGGTCGATCAGGATCGTGTTGATCCGGCGCAGGTTGTCGCAGAAGGCGGCCAGGTTGTCGTAGTGCTCGATCTGGGTGGTCGTGCCCCAGGGTTTCGTTGACCAGCCGGTCGGCGAACGCCGGCCAATCGATCCGGGGGAAAGCGGCCGCGTGGGCGTTGAAGTTGCCGGTGGCCCCCCCGAACTTGGCCGAAAACGGCACATGCTGAATCTGCCCCAGCTGGGCCGCGAGCCTTTCCACGAACACGAAGAGCTCCTTGCCGAGGCTCGTGGGCGATGCCGGCTGGCCGTGGGTGCGGGCCAGCATCGGCACCGGCTTCCAGGCGCGGGCCTTCTGCTCCAGGTCGGCCGCCACGACGCGCAGCTCCGGCTCGAGCACCTCCCGCCACGCCGCCTTCATCGCAAGCGGAAGCGCGGTGTTGTTGATGTCCTGGGAGGTCAGGCCGAAGTGGATGTACTCCTTGAACGGCCTCAACCCCAGCGCCTCGAACTCCTCCTTGAGGATGTACTCCACGGCCTTGACGTCGTGGTTGGTGACCCGCTCGACGTCCTTGACCCGCTGGGCCACCTGTTGGGTGAAATTGCGGTAGATCCCCCGCAGCGCATCGAAGCGCCCCGGGTCGAACCCGCTGAGCGGCGGAAGCGGCAGTTCGCAAAGGGCGATGAAGTACTCCACCTCGATCTGGATCCGGTACTTGATCAGGGCGGATTCCGAAAAGAAGTCGGCCAGCCGGGCGGTCTGGCGGCGGTAGCGACCGTCCACCGGCGAGATGGCCTGGAGCGGGGTGAGGTCCATGGGGTCGTCTCCTTGTCTGCGGCGGTCGTTCGACACGTGATGCCATTTATCCGCGCTGGTTACAAGAGGTATTCAACCGGCGACGCCGCAGGTCCGAATCGGGGGCGGCAAAAAAATGCCCTCCTTGCCGCAAGCGGCTCAGAGGGCTTTTGGGAACCGAACCGGACGCCCGGGCTCAGATTTCCAGCCAGGAGTCCGAATAGAGCGTGTTGCCGAGAATGACGTTGACCGTCTTCACGTAGTCCTGCATCTCCTTGGAGAGAGAGCCCATGTCCGGCTGTTTGCCGTCCATCACGCCGTAGATCAGGTCGACGATGTCCTGGCGCTGGCCCTTGGCGATGGCGATCAGCTGGTCGTCCAGCGGGTCGGCGATGACCGAGACCATGCCGTGCTT
>JALOOU010000026.1 GCA_025454255.1 Desulfobacterales bacterium
GCAGCGGCATTTCTCGCGCCGCAGGCGGGTGATGTCCTTGGTGCGGTAGCGCAGCATGGGCATGGCGCGGCGTTGAATGGAGGTGAAGACCAGCTCCCCTTTTTCCCCCAGGGGCAGCGGCTCCAAGGTCTGGGGATCGACGATCTCCGCCAGGAAATGGTCTTCGTTGAGGTGGATCCCGTCCTGGGCCTCGCAGTCGTATCCCACGCCGGGCCCGCCGATCTCCGTCAGGCCGTAGGCCTCGTGGGCCTTGATGCCCATGCGCTCCTCGATCTCCTGGCGCATGGCGCTGGACCAAGGCTCGGCCCCGAAGACGCCGACGCGCAGGGGCAGGGCGCGGATGTCGACCTTGAGCTCGGAGGCGCGCTCGGCGATGGTCAACGCATACGACGGGGTGCAGAAGAGCGCCGTGGTGCCGAAATCCTTCATGAGGGTGATTTGCCGCTCGGTCAGCCCGGAGCTCGTGGGCACCACCACGCAGCCTAAGCGCGTCAGCCCCTGGTGGAACCCCAGCCCGCCGGTGAACAGCCCATGGCCGTAGGCGTTCTGGGCGATGTCCTCCGGCCGCACCCCCGCCGCCCAGAGGTTGCGGGCCATGCAGTCGGTCCAGTCCTCCAGGTCGCCGGCCGTGTAGGGGCCGGTGATCGGTTTGCCGGTCGTGCCCGAGGATGCGTGCACCCGCACGACCTCCGTCAGCGGCACCGCGCAGAGGCCGAAGGGGTAGTTGTCGCGCAGATCGTTCTTAACGGTGAAGGGCAGCTGGGCGATATCCTCGAGCGTCTTGATCGACTTGGGAGCAACGCCCAGCTCGTCGAGCTTTCGGCGGTAAAAGGGGACTCGCGTGTAGACCCACTCCACGGTCTCTTTGAGCTTGCGCAGCTGGAATTTTTGGAGTTCGGCGATCGGCATCGTTTCGAACTTCTCGTCCCAGTAGTTCTTCCTCGCCTTCTTCGTTTCGCCCGATTTGCCCGCCATGTTCCGATTCCTCCCCCGGTTGAGTCTCCCGCCCCCGCCGGAGCGGGGAACGGGCATCGATAGTTCGCGCCAGCGGCCGCAGGGGCCGCCGCCTCAGGCCGCCTGGGCGGCCGCAAACCCCAGATCGAACGCCTTGATGTTGGCCTCCAGAAACGCCGCTTTCGTTTTCCGCTGCATGGCCGTCTTGACGTTTTCGACGCTGAAGGGCAGGACGCCCGTCTGCGTGAGCGCCCCGAGCAGCACCATGTTCACCGACAGCACGTTGCCGGCCTCGCGCGCCAGCGCCGTGGCGTTGAAGGCGATCAGCCGCGCGGTTTTCGCCCGGATCAGCTCCTGGAGCTTCTTCAGGTCCGGGTAGACGCCCTGGCCGATGTTTACGGTGAAGGGCATCAGCGGGGCCAGGTTGGTGATTACCACGGAGCGCTCGTTGCACTTGCCTAAGGCCCGCAACGTCTCGGCCGGTTCGAAGCCCACCAGCACGTCGGCATCGCCGTCGGAGATGATCGTGCTGTAGGCGTCGCCGAAGATGAGGGCAGATTCGACCACCCCCCCGCGCTGGGCCATGCCGTGGATCTCGCTCATGCGCATCGGCACCCCCGAGAGGAGGGCTGCCTCGCCCAGGACGCTCGAGGCCAGCAGGTTGCCCTGCCCGCCGACCGCTACCATCACAAGTCGTTTGGTATCCATAAATTCCCTGTGTGTGAGTGTTTAGTGTGCGGTGTTTGGTGCCGCCGCCTTCGCAGCCGCCTTACTCCGATTCCGACTCCGACGTATCGCTCGTTTTAGCATCGCGCGCCGCCCGTCACTTCTTTTCGTCCTTCACCGGCAAAATGGCGTTCTCCGGGCAGATCTGGGCGCAGAGAGCGCAGCCGGTACAGAGCGTGGCGTCGATTTTGATCCGATCGTTCCAGACATAGAATGCCGGGCAGGCCAGCCGGCTCATGCAGACTCGGTGGTTCTGGCACTTCTCGCTCACGTGGAAGGGTTTGCGCCGTGGAAGCTTCAAGCTTGCGGCATACAGGACGCACAGCTCCTGGGCGATGATGACCGAGACGCCCTTGAACTGCAGCGCCTCCTTGACGGCGTCGATGCTCTTCTTGACTTTGTAAGGCTTGATCACGGTCACGTGCGGGACCCCCAGCGCCCGGACCACGGCTTCGATCGAGATCCGGCCGAAGCCCTCCATCTTCAGCTGGCTCATGTCGACTCCCGGGTGGGGCTGATGGCCGGTCATGGCGGTCGTGCCGTTGTCCAGGATGACGAGGGTGAAGTCGTGCTGGTTGAAGACGGCGTTGATCAATCCGGGAATGCCGGAATGGAAAAAGGTCGAGTCGCCGATGAACGACACCACCTTGCGGCCGCTGACCTTGGAGAAACCACCGGCCGTGCCGGTCGAGGAGCCCATGCAGATCAGATAGTCGGCCATCGAGAGCGGCGGCAGCAGGCCTAACGTGTAGCAGCCGATGTCGCTCGGGTAGATGGTTTCGACCCCCAGCTCCTCGGCGGCCTTGCGCACCTCGTAGTAGGTGGCGCGGTGGGAGCAGCCGGC
Organism: Desulfobacterales bacterium; assembly: GCA_025454255.1. Classification (GTDB taxonomy): domain Bacteria; phylum Desulfobacterota; class Desulfobacteria; order Desulfobacterales; family SpSt-501; genus SpSt-501. The sequence continues at coordinate 2,525 of JALOOU010000026.1, forward strand.
GCACAGCGTGGGCGGACGCTGGGGGATGGGCGGAACATCGGAAAGATCGACCGGGGCCCGGGCGCTCCAGGCAACGCCGAAATAGGAGCCGACCACCCGGCGCACCATTCCCGGGTCGAATTCGTAGAGGCGCGAAAACAGCTCCGGCGCCTTGCCGCGGATGGGAAGGGTCAGGCCCGCCTCCTGGGCGAAGGCCTTGACGCCCTCCTCCAGGAAGGGCTCCCCCTCCTCCACCACCAGGACCTTTTCGCAGCCCTTCAGGAATTCGGTGATCTTGCGCGCCGGCAGCGGGTGGGTGAACCCGATCCGCAGGATGCGGCTCTTGCCGGCCAACCCGAGCTCCGCGACCGCATCCTTGACGTAGTTGTAGCTGACCCCGTTGCAGATGATGCCCCAGGGCCCGTCGCCTTCGAGCCGGTTCAACGGGGAGGCCTCGGAGAGCTCCCGCGCCTTTTCGATATTCTGGAGCAGTTTGACGTGCAGTTTGCGGGAGACCGCCGGCACCGTCACCAGGTTGAGCGGGTCCTTGGCAAAGCTGCCTTGCGTGCGGCGCGGCCGGATCTTGCCCAGGTCGATGACGCCGGAGGAGTGGTTGATGCGGGTGGTCGTGCGCATCAGGACCGGCTCCTGGAGCTGCTCGGAGATGTCGAAGGCATCGGCCACGATGCGATGGGCCTCCTCGACCGAGGAGGGCTCGAGCATCGGCAGCCCGGAGAGCTTGGCGTAGTAGCGGTTGTCCTGCTCGTTCTGGCTGGAGAACATGGCCGGGTCGTCCGCCGTCAGGATCACCATGCCGCCTTTGACCCCCACATACGCCAGGGTCATCAGGGCGTCGGCGGCGACGTTGAGGCCCACGTGTTTCATGACGGCCATGCTGCGCACCCCGCACGCGGCCGCCCCGGCGGAGACTTCCAGCGCCACCTTCTCGTTGGTGCAGTACTCGAAGTGCAGGTCGCTCTCGCGCGACATTTGGAAAAAGTTGAGCGACAGCTCCGAGGAGGGGGTCCCGGGATAGGTGCTCGTGAAGGCGACACCCGCCTCGATGGCGCCACGGGCGATCGCCTCGTTGCCCAGGAGCAGCATGCGCTCTCCGGGTCGGTCGTTCAGCAGTTTGTGCATGGTGATGTCCTTTTGGTAGTGAGTTGATGAAAACAGCGCCGCTGCGTTAGGGCACCATCACCGGGCGCTCGCGGACCCGGCGGCTGTGGACGCTTTCGAACACCTCATTGATCTCCTCCAGCGGGAAGGCCTTGACGAAGGGGCCGAGGACGACCTTGCCGCTCAGCACGAGATCCAGGGCGGCCGGGTAGTGCTCCGGCACGCAGCCCCAGTTGCCGCGAGCGGTCGCGTGGAAGGCCATCAGGTTGGAGAGGCGGATGTCCACCGTCGCCATCGTGAAGCCGACCACCGCCAGCGAGGCGCCGAAGGTGAGCAGCCCGAAGGCGGTCTGCTGGCCGCCGGCCGTGCCCGAAGTTTCGAAGATCTTCCACTCCGTGCGCCGCCGCCCCTTCTCCTTGACGAGATCGGAGACCGCCTTGCGCAGCTCCTTGAACGCGAGCTCCTTGGAGTTGAACGTGGCATCGGCGTAGGGGGCGATGGCGGCGAGCTTCTCCGGGTCGACATCGATGGCGATCACCAGGGCCCCCATGGCCTTGGCGATCTGGGCCCCGAAGCCGCCGACGCCGCCGATGCCGACGAAGATGGCCGTGTCGAGTTCGTTCAGCCCGGATTCCTTGATGGCCTGGTAGGGTGTGGTCAAGGCGTCGGCCACGACGGCCAGCTCGGCCAGGCCGACCCCCGAAGGCCCGGCGGGGCGCCCATCGGCCCCGAGCGGCACCTCGCAGAGCTGGCCGGCGGGGACGACGATGTGGCTGGCAAAGCCGCCCTGGATGTCGTTTCCGGGCATCTTCTGGGCGGCGCAGATGTTGCCGAACCCGCGGCGGCAGACATCGCAGCTTCCGCAGGGCATGACCGCCGGCACGATCACGGCCTTGCCGAGCCACTTCTCGGCGCCCGCCCCGACCGCCTCCACCTTGCCGCTGATTTCGTGCCCCAAGGTGAGCGGCAGCGGCGACTTCGTGCGCACCCCGTCGTAGAAGAAGCCCAAATCGGTGTGGCACACCCCGCAGCCGACGACGCTCAGGCGCACCTCGCCCGCCCCGGGCGTCGGAACGGGCGCCTCCATCCGCTGCAGCGGTCTCTTGGGTTCCACCATCTGCCAGGAAATCATGCTCATGACGGCACCTCCCTCTTTAACGCGTGCGCTGACGGATGATCGGCCGCTACTTCCCCTTGAATTCAGGCCTCCGGCGGCCGACCGTTGAGAGCCCCTCGAGCGCGTCCGCGGTTGAGAAAATCTCCTGCAGCCGGCCCAGCTCGACCTCTATGGCCTCGCGCATCGCCAGCCCCGCCTGCCGGTCGATGATGTCGGCGGCGATCCGCAGGGCCAGGGGGGCCTTGTATCCCAAGGTTTTAAGAACTTTCCCGGCCAGCTCGGCGTTCTGGCCCGCCGGGGCTTTGCCCGCGAGAAGCTCCGCGACGTGGCCAGCGTCGAAAAGCGCGGCGAAGTGCTTGTACTTCTCAGGGGTCTCGCGCAGGGCGTACTTCTCCGGCGTTGCGCCGGCGGCCAGGGTCTGGAGAACGGCCTCCACACCGGCGGGCTCGACCAGCTTGGCGACGATGCCGAGCGCCAGGGCGTCGGTTGCGCTGATGAAGGCTCCCGTGAAGGTGAAATATTTCGCGAGCGCCGGCCCCACGTGGCGGGCCATGCGCAGCATGCCGCCGAGTCCCGGGAAGATGCCGATGCCGGTCTCCGGGAAGGCCATGGAGCCGGCCGGGGTGGCGACGATGGCCTGGCAGGCCAGCGCCAGCTCGCTGCCGCCGCCCAGCGACAACCCGTCCAGCAGGGCGATGGTGAGTTTTTTGGACTCTTCGATCCGTAGAAACAGCTCGTGGCCCTTGCGGGTGAAGGCGACGATCTCCGGGATGCGGCCGGCCTTGATCTTCTCGACGAAATAGCGGATGTCGGCTCCGGCCACGAAGGCCTTGCCGGCTCCCTGGAAGACGATGGCCCGTGCGCCGGGATCGGCCTCGGCCTGCGAAAACCGCTGCGCGAGCTGGGCCACGACGGTCTCGTTCAAGGCGTTCATCGCCTCGGGCCGGTTCAGGGTGATGAAGGCGAGGCCGTTCTTGACTTCGAGGTCGACGAAATTGAACTCGAAGGGCTTGCCGAGGCGATGCTGCTTCTCGAGGATGGCGGGCATTTTGAAATCCGGGTATCTGCGGCAGACCGCCTGAACGATTTCGAACGTCTTGGCGATCCCGATCCGGTTCATGATCTCAAACGGGCCCTGCGTCCAGCGCAGGCCGATCTTGGCCCCGCGGTCGGTGTCCTCGATGGTGGCCACCCCCTCCTCCACCAGCGCCGCGGCGACTCCCAAGCAGACCCCCTGGAAGCGGTCGATCAGCGCCGGGAGCTTGGATTCGTCCACCGCGCCCCCCAGCTTCCAGTTTTCCTTTTTTTCCATCTGGGCCTTGAGGGCCGGAGCCGGCGCATAAAAGGCTCCGAGTTCGTTGCCGAGGGTTGTGGCCGCGTGGACCGCAATCGGGATCCCGGTGACGTTCATCAGCTCGAAGGGCCCCATGCCGATCTTGAAGGCGCGTTTGCCGGCCTCCTCGATGGTGGCGACATCGGCCATGCCCTCCGCGAGCATGCGCGCGGCCTCGTTCAAAAAGGGAACGAAGAAGCGGTTCACGGCAAAGCCGGGGGCGTCCTTGACCAGGATGGCGGTCTTGCCGTGTAGCTTCGCCGCCAGGAGCGAGGTCTCCAGCGTCTCCTGGCTGGTCCCGGCGTGGGGGATGACTTCGAGCAGGCGGTTTTTGGCGGGGTGATAGAAATAGTGCAGGCCGACGAAACGGTCGGGCCGCGCGGTTTTCTCAGCGAACTCCCGCACGTAGAAACTGGAGGTGTTCGTGGCCAGGATCGTCCTGGGCGCGCAGATCCGGTCCAGTTTTTGGAAGAGCTCCGCCTTGACCTGCTTGTCTTCGAAGACCGCCTCGATGACCACATCGGCGTCGGCCACGGCATTGAAGTCGGTGGTGCCGGTGATGCGGGCGAGGGTCTGCTCCACCTGCTCGGGTCTGAAGATCTTGCGCTCGACGCCCTCCTGCAGCAGCCGGCGGATCGTCCCCATTCCGCGCTGGACGAACTCCTCCTTGAGGTCGACCATCACCACCGGGATGCCTTCCTGGGCGATCTTCTGGACGATCCCGCTGCCCATGTTTCCCGCTCCGATGACGCCGATTTTGCTGATGTGAGTCATGCGAACTCCTTTTCTCAAGTTAAGGCTCTTTTGACTTCGGATGCCGAAATCTCCGGCCTTCGCGTCATTTGTTCTTCCACACCGGTTTGCGCTTCTGCTCGAAGCTGGCGATGCCCTCCAGGGTGTCCTCTGTTTTCATCAGGGTTTTTAGAAAAAGCTCGGACACCCCCTTGACGGCCGCCGGGAAGGCCAGGCCCAGATGCTGCTTCACCGCCCGTTTGTTCAACCGGATGACGAGCGGGCTGGCGTACTGGAGCTCCTTGACCAGGGCATCCACCGCCTCCGCCAGCTTGCCCTCTTCCACGCAGTGCGTGATGAAGCCCAGAGCCTTGGCATCCTCGGCCAGGTAGCGCCGACCGGTGGTGCAGATTTCGATCGCCTTGGCGGGGCCGACCAGCAGCGGCAGCCGGATGGCGGCGTAGGGCGGCAGGAACCCCAGCTTGATCTCGGGCTGCCCGAAGACGGCAGTTTTGGCGGCGACGACGATGTCGCAGGCGATGGCCGCCTCCATGCCGCCCCCCAGGCAGGCTCCGTGGACGGCGGCGATCGTGGGGACCTCCTGGGCCTCGATCAGCTCCAGCATGCGGTTGAAGGTGGCGATCATGGCATCGACCTGATCGGGCTTGTGGTCGGCGACCTCCACGCCCGCGCACCAGCTCGGCCCCTCGCCGGAAAAGACCACGCACGTGAGATCCGGATCGGCTTTGAGGCGCTCCAGCTCGCCGATCAGCTCCTGCATCATATCGATGTTGAGGACGTTGTGCTTGGGCCGTGCAAACGCGATGCGTGCCACTCCGGCGGCCGTGTCGATCTTCAGGAATTTGAGCTCGGGCATGGCGTTGATCCTCCGGTTGTTGTCGCTGTGTTCGCGTCGGGAAAAATGCAATCAGGCGTCGGGGCCCGGACCCTGGCGCTTAGGGGCTTGTGAAGACGTAATTCAGCTGCCCGTTGGGGAGTCGATTCACGACCGTTTTGAGGGGCATGCCGACCGCGATGGCCGTTTCGGGAAGATCCGCAGCGATCCGGCCGAAGATTTTGAAGGTGCCGTAATCGAGCAGGGCGATGCAGTAGGGCACGTCGTTCTGAAAACCGGCCGGGCCGTATTCCAGTTTGCTGTAGGAGACCAGCCGGCCGGTCCCGCTCACCTCGAACCACTCCATGTCCCCGGCCAGGCACTGGCAGCAGTCGGCGCGCGGCGGAAAGAACGCTCTGCCGCAGCCCTTGCAGCGGGTGCCGGTCACCTTGCCGTTTTCGAGATGGTCGATGAAGTCGTTGGTCTTGGTCAGGGAGGTAAAGCTGACCGTGCCGAATTTCTTGAAGCGCTCGTCGCTCTCTTTTTTTTCCGCCATCGTTAGCCTCCTGTCTTCTCACCGCCCGAAGATGCTGACGTTGCCGTATAGCCCGACCCCGCCGATGTTGTGCACCAAACCGATCTCCGGTTGTTTGACCTGGATGGGGCCGGCCTCTTCGCGCAGCTGCAGAACGATCGTGCGGATTTGGCTGCCGCCGGTGGCGCCGATGGGATGCCCCTTGGAGAGCAGCCCGCCGTCCACGTTGACCGGGATCTCGCCTTCTTTGTATGTCGCCCGGCTGCGGATCAACTCCTTGCCCCCGCCCGGCTGGGCGAACCCCAAATCCTCGTAGGCCATCATTTCGGCGATGGTGAAGCAGTCGTGCACTTCCGCCACGTCGATCTCCTTGGGCCCCAGGCCGGCCATGGCGTAGGCCTGGCGGGCGGCCTCGCGCGCGGCCGTCAGGCCCGTGAACACCTCCCGGCCGGCCAGGTTGACGCTGGTGGTGGCGGCCCCCAGCCCCAGAATCCACACCGGTTTATGGCAGAACGTTTTGGCCTTCTCCTCGCTGGCGACGATGACGCAGGAGCTACCGTCGGCGTTCGCGCAGCAGTCGCCCACCCGCAGGGGGCTAGCCACCGGCCCCGCCATGCGGTCCTCGGGGTTGCTCAGGTTGGCCAGGGTGACGGGCTTGCGGTAGACGGCCTTGTCGTTCAGCTGGCCGTAGGTGGCCGCCTTGACGCGGATCAGGGCCAGGTCTTCCAGGCTGGTGCCGTAGGCCGCCATGTGCGCCCGGGCATACATGGCGTAGTAGGCGGGCATCATGGTGCCGAAGGGGCTTTCCCACTGGATGTCGGCCCCGCGGCCCATGCGCTCCTGGGATTCGGCGGAGGTGATTTCCGACATTTTTTGGAACCCGACGACCGCCACCACGTCGTGCAGCCCGGACTTCACCAGGGAGTAGGCCAGGCGCAGGCCCATGCTGCTCGAGGAGCACAGGCTTTCGACGTAAAAGGTGGGCTGGGGGTTCAGCCCGAAGTATTCGGCAAAAACGCCGGCCGGCGAGCGCTGTTTATCGTACTCGGGTGCGGAGCAGACGACGGATGCGCCGATATCCTTCGGGGTGAGTCCGGCATCGCGCATGGCCTCTTTGAACCCTTCGAAGGCCAACTCCCGCACCGAGCCCGGATAGGCCCGCACGAACTCGCTTTGACCGACGCCGATGATGGCCACTCGTGGCATGGATCTCTCCTGAGAGGTTGGTGTTTAGTATTTAGTTTTTGGTGTTTGGTGTTCGGTATTCAGTGTTTTGCGCCGGGTGTGCGAATGCGCCGCTGCCCCGTTTTCCCTCGCCCTTTTTTCAAAACACCAAACACCACTCAACCAAACACCACTTATCCAATCACTAAATGTACTGCCCCCCGTCGACCTTGATGACCTCGCCGGTGATGTGACGGGCCCGGTCCGATGCCAGGAAGGAGACCAGGTAGGCCAGGTCCTCCGGCTGCCCGACCCGTTTCAACGCGCTCTCGGCCATGGCCATCTCGATGATTTTGTCCCGGGCGTCGGACTCCTTGAGCATCGCCGTCTCGATCAGGCCGGGAGCGACCGCGTTGACGGTCACCCCGAAGGCGCCCAGCTCCTTGGCGAGGGCTTTGGTGAAGCCGATGATTCCGGCCTTGGAGGCGGAATAGTTGGTCTGGCCGAATTTGCCGCGCAGTCCGTTGATGGAGGTCACATTGATGACCCGGCCGTATTTTTGATCCTTGAGAAGCGGCGCCACGTGCCGGGTGAAATTGAAGTAGCCCTTCAAATTGACCTCCAGGACGCGGTCCCACTGCTCTTCGCTCATCTTCCAGCTCACTCCGTCCCAGTTCATGCCGGCGTTGTTGACCAGGATGTGGAGGCTCCCGAACTCCGCCAGCGCCGTCTGCACCACGCGCTCGGCGTCCTTGAAGGAGGCGATGTCGCATTGGACGGCAAGCGCCTTGCGGCCGAGGGCGCGGATCTGCTGCGCATAGGATTGCGCTTCGGCTTCGTGCTTGCGGTAGGTGAGACAGATGTCGGCGCCCTCTTTGGCCAACTCGAGGGAGATCGCGGCGCCGATACCCTGGGAGCCGCCGGTGACCAGCGCACGTTTGCCTTCTAAATGCATATTCCCTCCGGATCGCATGGAATGGACGCTCGGGCCGGTCGGCCGCCCGCGTCCGAGTCACTTCTGGGGCTTGGCCAGCACCGCGGCCATGAACTCCGCATCGAACGCCTCCCCCCGGGCCTGGCGGCGGCGGAAATCGATGAAATCGATCACGTCCTTGCCGGTCATCTTCTTGGTGTTGAAGGCGTTGAATCCCAGATAGGCTTCGCAGTTCATGTTGGCGGCCAGCCAGTGCCGGTTGATGACCTTGGCCTGATCCCAGAAAAACTTCTTCTTCAGCCGAATGCCCTCTACGCTCTTGATCAGACAGCCCGGAAACAGATTGGTATAGGTCCAGAGGATTTTGGCGACTTCCGCGTCGAGGAGGGCAAAATCGGTCTTGGCCTTCTGGACGATTTCCCGGGCCTGCTTCGCCTCCGCACCGGCCTTGAACTCGCCGTAGACGATCTCGCCGTCCGCCACGTAGGCGTCGGTGACGACGGCCGGGTTGCGGACCCAGCGCTCGTTTTCACGGATCACCGGCACGCACCTGGAGATGAGCCCCAGGCGCTGCATCTTGTAGGCGCTCCACATTTCGCAGGAGATGCAGTTCCACATGGCCAGCTCCATGGGCAGCATCCACGGCAGAAAATCCGAGCTGCCGCCGTCGGGGGCGGATCCGTGCCGGGGGCCGGCCTGGCCGAATATGGCCAGATCGCTCGACAGGGTCGTGTCGCACGCCATGCCGATTTCCTGGCCGCCGGCGACGCGCATCCCGTTCACGCGGCAGATGGTCGGCTTCTTGCAGCCCAGGATGGCATCCACCATGGCGTTGAACAGATCCATGTAGAGGCCGTATTCGCTGGGGCGGCCGGAGTAGTATTCGGCATACTCCTTGGTGTTGCCCCCGGTGCAGAACGCTTTGTCGCCCATGGCCGTGAAGACCGCGGCGACGACGGAGGGGTCGGCCGAAGCCCTCTGGAAGCCGGCGATGACGCCTTTGACCATTTCGGTGGTGTAGGAGTTGTATTGGGCGGGGTTGTTGAGGGTGATCCAGGCGGAGAAGAGCTCCTTCACCGGGTTCCCCTGAGGGTCGATGATCGGTTTCTTTTCATAGACCACCCCCGGGGCCTTGTCTGAAAAATGCTCATCTCCCCAAAGGTAGTGGTCCTTTATTTCCGATTCCCGCGGCAGCCAGTCTAAACCGGACATATCCATCTCCTTTTTCGTATTAAATTCAAGTTGTTGATTGCTTGTCAACGGGGCGGCATAAATTGTCTTATCGGAAAAGAACCGGCTTCATTTATTTTGTAGCTATATATTAGCTACAGCGCGGGCAAGTCAAGAGAAAAATATCCTCCTCGAATTCGCTTGACACGTTTCGGCGCTGATGGCTAAGTATGCGTGTCCCCCCGTGCCGATACAAAAAACCCTTTGACCAACCCACAAGGAGGGCGAGCCCGTTGAAATACCCCAAAGAGATCGTTCTCAAGGATTGCACCGAGGTGATTATCCGTCAGCTGGCGGAGGAGGATGAGGATGCCTTGCGTCGATTCTACGGCACGATTCCCGAGGAGGACCGCTGGTACATGCGCCTCGACGTCAGGGACCCGGCGGTCATCCGCAGCTGGGTGCAGGACCGGGAGGTGGTGATTTCGATCATCGCGGTGGCTGCGGGCGAAATCGTCGCGCACGCGCGGCTGCACACCCATAAATACGGGTGCTATCATCACCAGGGTCGAATTCGCATCATCGTCCAGCCCGACTACCGCCAAAAGCGGCTGGGCAGCTGGATGATTTTGGACCTCATCCACGTGGCGATGGAAAAGGGGTTGCGCGAGGTGAGGGCCGATTTCGTGGTGGGTGTCGAGCAGGCGGCCATCGAGTCTGCGAACCGGCTCGATTTTTTCAAGAAGGCCCTGCTGGAGAATTTCATCATCGACCCGCAGGGGCGCCTGCACGACCTGCTGATCATGACCAAGCAGCTCCACAAGGACTGGGGGGATTTCTAACCTCCACCGACATGACCGCCTACGCCCCCCACCAGATCAGCACCGTCACCGCGCTCGGGGAGCTGCGCGTCCGCTCCTTCTGCACACCGGAGGAGATCCGGCAGCTCAGCTTCGACCGGCAGTTCGGCACCCATGCCCACTACCGCTCGTTGTTCACCAAGCGCGAAAGCCTCGAGCGCAAGGCGGAGCAGCCGGACGCGAACGTGGTGCTGGCGATCGCCGATTCCGCCCACATCGTCGGCTTCGGGGTCCTGGCCTATCCGGACCCGGAGGAGCGCTGGGCCGAGCTGCAGCCGAGCGTCATGATGGAGGTGAACGCCATCGAGGTGAACCGCAAGTGGCGCGCCCAGAAGGTCGCCGCAGCCATCGTCCAGATGATGATGGTCCACCCTCTGATCGAGAATAAGATCGCCTATTTCGTCGGCTACTCCTGGACCTGGGACCTGGACGGGAACCGCATGTCGGCCTCCCGGTACCGCCAGATTATGATGCGCCTTTTCGAACCGTTCGGCTTCGAGGAATACACGACCAACGAACCCAACATCTGCCTGAAGCCGGAGAACATCTTCATGGCGCGGATCGGCGCCGATGTTCCCGCAGAGACCCGGCAGGCGTTCAAGTGGCTGCGCTACGGGCAGTCCCCCTGACCCCCTCCGAAACTCATGGACGATAAGTTGTCGCGCTATCTCGACCCTACGGCCGTCATCGATTGCGGCCATGCCGCCGTTGAAGCAAAGGCCCGGGAGGTTGCCGGCCGCCCGCCGGACGACCCGGTCGCAACCGCCGTGCGGCTCTACCAGGCCGTTCGGGACGGGATCTGGTACGATCCCTATCTGCCCTTCTACCGGGCCGAGCACTACCGCGCCAGCCGCGTGCTGGAGCAGGGCCGGGCATTCTGCATCGGCAAGGCCGGTCTGCTGTGCGCTCTCAGCCGGGCCTGCGGCATCCCCGCGCGCCTGGCGTTTGCCGACGTGCGCAACCACCTGGCGACCCGGCAGTTGATCGAGTTCATGGGCTCCGACGTGTTCGTTTTTCACGGGGTCACCGAGTTTTTCCTGGAGGGCCGGTGGGTCAAGGCCACGCCCGCCTTCAACGCCGCGCTCTGCCGCCGCCACGGGGTCGCGCCGCTCGACTTCAACGGGCGCGAGGACTCCCTGTTTCAATCGTTCAACAGCCAAGGCCGGCAATTCATGGAGTACGTGAGGGAGCGCGGCAGCTTTGACGATATCCCGGTCGAGCAGATCGTCGCGGCCTGGCGGGAGGCATACGGGGTGGAACGGGTCGACCGGTGGATCGAGAGGTTCGAAGCCTCGGGCGGTGCGCCGGTGCGCGATTTCAGCTCCGAGGACCCGCTCAGTTCAACACCTTGCGCAGGTTGATGAAGTTGCTGCGGTCGAAACCGAGGGTCTTGAAAAACGAGAGCATGTCGGTCGAATCCCAGCGCACGGAGGTGTAGACGTTGTCGATGCCCTGGGCCCGGTAGGCGGCGAAGATCTCCTCCGCCATCCTGGCGCCGATGCCCTGCCCCATGAAGCCCGGATCGACCCCCATGGTGGCGATCCACGCGCTCTGGGCCATCCCGAAGCCAGCGGTCAGAATGTAGCTGATCATGAAGCCCACGACCCGCCCGCCGGCTTCTGCCACCAGGCAGACATCTTTCTGGCGGCGGGAGTGCTCCTCCACCACTTGCTTGAAATCGTCGCTGACCGCCTTGCGGGTGATGGCGGCATAGATCCGGATGACCTCCCCGGCGTCGTCTATCTGCAATCGGCGAATGCGAATGTTCTCCACGGCGGCATGCTCCCGTTCAATCGATCCGGATGATTTTTACTTTGTGCCCGACCCAGTCCGGAGGCAGGTAGACCCGGCCGCTGTTCCCGCTGGCCTTGACTCTTTTTTCGATCATCTCCTCGCCGAAGATCTCGAATTTGACCCGGGTGTTGGGGTCCGGCGGCGCTTCCGCCCCGTGATCGCCTTCTGGATCTTCGTCGCCCGGAACTCTGCGGGGGTAGTTCTTTTCGATAGCCACCTTGATCGGTCTCCTGAATTTGAGTCGGGCGATGCGCAGGGCGCACGGCAGCGCCGGGCCCAATCGTGTCGGGCGCTGATCATCCGGCGCTGGTCCGTCTCGCATGCAAAGCTACGTTAGAGCTATATTGTAACTTAGTCAAGCAAAAGCTGATTTTGTGTAACCGATCCGGAACGCTGGGATCCAATGTCGGGGCGGCAGCGCCGCCGGCGCTTCCTTCCAATGCCGTTTTCGATTATCTCCTGCGGCGCCGGACATGACTTACGATTGACGAAATCGGGCCTGCTGCGGCTGGTCTCAATTGCGCGGATTGTGTTTTCCGGGGCGTTGACCGCGGTCAAGGATTTTTGCCACGTATATATCCCCGATGCCAATATCACCGGGTTGAACCTTTTCCACTTGGCAATGGCCATCGCCCTGCTTCTGGCAACTGCCATCTGCCGCATATCGCAAAGAAGCTGGACGGCAGCGGTCCGACCCGCCGGCCGTCCAGCTCGGTTGCCTCACGCGCGCTGCAAACCGACCATGGTTTGTATGCGCTGCGTTATCTCTGGGCCTAGCCCCAAGCCGGCCGCCAGCTGCGCCAGGTATTTTTCCTCCTCCGGGGTGTCGACTTCAATCGCCAGCAGCGACGCCGCGTACACCTGCGCCGCAATCTCCGGCTTCCCTCCGGCCGCTGACACCAGCTTCTGGGTTTCCATGGGCTTCTGCATTTCCGTCATCACGTACTGCTGGCTCTCGGGGTCAACGCCCACCTCCTGCAGCTTGCCGACGATGCGCCGAATCTCCTCCTGGTCGATCTGCCCGTCCGCCTTGGCGGCATTGATCATGGCTTTGAAGACGATTTCGGCATGTCGCTCGAGCTCCTGGCGGTCGGCCCTGGTTTGAGGCTCCAGAAGGCCCAGGGGAACGGGGGGCTGTTGAGCGCCGCTGCCCTTCAGGGCCTGAAACGCCATCGCGGCGAGCAGGGCCATCACCCCGCCGCCCATGGCGCCGCCCATGGATTTTCCTCCGCCTCCTAAAATAGCGCCGGCCAATGCCCCCAGGCCGCCCAGCGCAAGGTTCTGATTTCCTCCTGCCGCACGCCCGGCCTCCTTCAAAACGTTGCCGAGCACTCCACCCGCCCCGCCGCCGCCCAACATGCCGGATAAGAGATCCCCGAGCCCGCCGCCCTGCCGGCTGCCGGGTTGGCCGCCGAGCATCCCGGCAAGAGACTCGAGCGGGTTTCCGCTGCCGCCACCCATGGCGTTGCGCAGGCGTTCACCGGATGAGGGTGCCAGTCCGGACTGGACAACGGCTCCCAACAGGTCGCTGATATTCATTTGTCCTCCTTTGTCGCACCGCGCTGCGTGATCCATCCGACGGCCGATACGGCAGCCGGGGTGCATGCGATGCTTCGATTTATTCGAGCGGGATACGGATTTTCTGGCCCGGGAAAATCAGGTCGGGATTCTTTATGACCTCCCGGTTGGCTTCGAAGATCTTGGGGTAGTCGTTCGGCTTGCCGTAGAACTGCTTGGCGATGGCCGACAGGGTATCCCCCTTTTTGATGACGTAGTACTCGACCTTGGCCTTGACGGGGGGGGCCTGAAGCTGGTCGATGTTGACCTCTGATACGCCCTGCACATTGCCGGCCATGAGCACAGCCTTTTCCATCGCCTCGGCGCTGGTCGCCCTGCCGGTGATGGAGACCACCCCCTTGCTGAAGGTAACCTGCATGTCTTCTATGCCGGGGTTCGACTCTTCGATGTGTTTCTTGATTTTCTCGGCCGCCTCCTCCTCGCGGTTGAACAGCTTGCGCCCGATCTCCTTCACGAAATCAAACAGTCCCATGGCCCCCTCCTTCTTCAAGTTGATGGTTGCGGCAAACCCGATGGCGTAACCCGGCGCCAACCGCGCGCCGCACCGCCCGGTGCGGCGCGCGGCCGGGGTCGCGTCTGCGCTATCCTGTTATAGGGGTGAACGCCGCCATGTCAAGCAGCGGGAGGTACGACAGCGCGGGCCCGTCGTGAGACAAAGCCGACGACTTCGTAAAAACCCCGCTGACTGCGTTGCGCGTCCTCCCGTGGTCGCAGCGGTCCCGCCGTGGCGGGAACCGCCTGGCGACACGGAAGCTGCGCGCCTTGATCTGGGGCTTTCCACAACCTCGCCTGCATCAACGACTTTTTACGCGCCCATCAAAGGTCCCTGCCCAAATGCAAAGGGGCTACGGCTGCTGCCGTAACCCCTCGGTATTCTTGGTAGGCACGCGGGGATTTGAACCCCGGACCCCTACCGTGTCAGGGTAGTGCTCTCCCCCTGAGCTACGTGCCTATAAAAGCCAATTTTTAGCACCCGCGCTGCAGGCTGTCAAGCCTATTTGCCAAGGCCTGCCTTGCTTCCGCCGTTCTTTTCGGCGCCGTTGCCTACGCCCGTCTGCAGGATGTGAAGCCCCACGTAGGTGTAGTGCAAACCGGATAAAACGGTCATGGCGGCAGTAATCCAATAGAGGGAGTGCATCGCCGTCCCGGCCCAGGCCGTCTGGAGATCCGTCAGATTGAAGGCGATCGTGACGACCTGGGCGACGGTGGTCCACTTGCTGACGAGCGAGGGGCGGATGGTGAACGGCACGCGGGTGAAGGTCAGAACAGCGATCCCGGTGACGATCAGGACATCGCGGCTGATCACCACCACGACCAGCCACCCCGGGATATCGGTCAGGACACCCAGCGTGACGTAGGCCGCTGTCAGCAGCAGTTTGTCGGCGATCGGGTCGAGAATGGCGCCCAGTTCGCTGCGCTGGTTCAAGGCGCGTGCGATCAGCCCGTCCAGGCCGTCGCTCACCCCGGCTGCGATAAAAACCAGCAGGGCATACGCGTGAAAGTCCCGGATCAGGAGAATGACGAACAACGGGATGACCAGGATTCGCAGAACGGTCAGGATGTTTGGAATGTTGATGGTGAGCTTGGGCCTTCGGGGAAAGCCCGCCCTTTGAAGAATTGCCATGTCCGCTCGATGCCTGCGCCGGATGAGAGGGGTCCCGGAGCCGTCGTTATTATTTCGGAGTGAGCGCCACCTTCGAGGCGTTCTCCACGGCCTCGACCACGTTCACCTCGAAGGCGTCGAATGTTTGCAGCGCAAGGGCCGCCGCCAGCTCGCGGCCGCTGCCGGCAAAGTCCACGAGCAGGACGGCCTCGTTCGGCTTCATCTCCTTGACCTGCACCGCGGTGACCCCGGCGATAGCGGCAAGCGCCCGGCGCAGCCTCACGAAATGGGCGAGATTGCCGCTGCCCTCCACGGTGAGCGTCACCGCGGCTGCCGCCGCCGCCGGTTTTATTCCCAGCACGCCCGCCGCGGTCATGGCCTCGCGGAGGGTGCCGGCTGCCACCGTGGCGTGAATTATGACCAGGTGCTGCTTGCCGGAAGGGGTCTCCGAGAGCAGTTTAAAGCCCCGGATAAACTCCTCGGGGCGGTCCAAGAGCAGCTCGTTCAGGGTTTTGAAATGCTCTGCAAAGACCCCCGGGGACGCAATTTCGATGGCCACGGCAGCGACCGCCTGCCTCAAACCGTTGGCGATGGCCGCCTCGCGGGCGGCAGAGGTCTTGCCGGGCTGCAGCGGGGCGGACCCCACGACCCACACCGCCGGTGCCTCCTGCGGCGCTTGGGCCTCGGCCGCCGAAAAAAGAAGCAAGGGCGCCAGCAAAAGAGCTGTCAGGCATTTCAAGGTGGCCGGCCGTGCGATCATGACGTCCATCCGCAAGCATGTCATTCGGGATCGATCGGGTGCGCAGGAGAAAAAGCGGGCATCGGTTCGATCCCCTGGGGCCTACGCCGTGCGGTTCAGGGTGTACTGGGCGATGTCCAGCAGGGTCTCCCGGGCGGCCGACGGCGGGAAGGCGCTCACGGCCGCCTTGGCCTTTTCGGCATACAGGGAGGCCACTTTCTCGGTGTAGCGCAAGGCGCCGCTCTCCCGCATCAGATCGATCAGTTTCTGGAACTCCTCGGCCGTGAACTCCGCGTGCTTTAGCTGGACCAGGTTTTTGACCCATTTGCGGTCGGCGGATCGGGCGCTTCGCAGCAAATGAATCAGGGGCAGGGTCAGCTTGCCCTCGCGCAGGTCGGCGCCGGTTGCCTTGCCGAGCTGCGGGGTCTCGGCCACATAGTCCAGGAGGTCGTCGACGATCTGGAAGGCCATGCCGAGGTTGTACCCGTAATCGGCCAGGGCGGTTTGCCGCTCTTCGGGGGCATCGGCCAGAACGGCGCTCACCCGGCATGCCGCCTGAAACAGCAAGGCCGTCTTGCGGCGAATGATTTCGAGGTATTCGTCCTCGGAAAGGCCGGTGTCGCCCTTGCGCATCAGCTGGTGCACCTCGCCCTGGGACATAGCCTCGGTCAACTCGGCCAGGATGCGCACGACCTCGATGCGTTCGGTGCCGGCGGTGATGGCCAGGGCGCGGGCCAGCAGAAAATCCCCGACCAGGACCGCGACCGAATTGCCCCACACCCGATGGGCCACGGGCTTGCCGCGCCGCAGAGAGGCCTCGTCCACCAGGTCGTCGTGCAGCAGGGTGGCGGCGTGCAGGTATTCGAAGGCGGTTGAAAAGGTCTTGTCGTAAGTTCCGCTGTAGCCGCAGAGCCTGCCGCAGAGCACCATCACGAGCGGCCGCAGGCGCTTGCCGCCGCCGAACAGAATATGGCCGGCCACCTCCCGCACGAGGTCGATGTGCGGATTGAGGTTTGCCGTGAGCTCGTTTTCGATCTCCTCGAGATCGCCCTTGACCGCATCCAGGATCTTGCGCTTGAGATCGCTCACGCCACCTCTCCCATGAGATCGTAGTCCATCGCATCGGTGATGCGCGCCCGCACGAATCGGCCGATGGCAAGCTCGTGTCCGAAGCGCGCGGTGTTCACGTAGGTGACCCCGTCCACCTCGGGCGCCTGGAAATAGGTGCGCCCGGCGTAAAGATGGTTCCCCAGGTGCTCCTCGATCAGCACCCCATACGTTTTCTCGATGCGCCCCTGGTTGATTTCGGCGGCGATCTCCATCTGGGCCGACATCAACTGGTCGAAGCGATCCTGCGCGATCGCTTCTGGCACATGGCCGCGCAGCCGGTGCGACGGGATGTCTTCGGCGTCAGAATAGACGAAAGCGCCCAGGTGGTCAAACCGAATGTCTTCGACGAAGCGCATCAGCTCGTCAAAGTCCCTGTCGGTCTCGCCCGGGAACCCGACGATGACCGTGGTCCGCAGGACGGCGTCCGGGACCATGCCGCGAATGCGCCGAAAGAGGGTGCGCAGTTTCTCGCGCGGGGTGCGCCGCCCCATGCGCTTGAGCACGCGGTCGCTCGCATGTTGGATCGGGATGTCGAAATAGGAGCAGGCGTTGGGATGGGCGGCAACGGCGCGGATGAAATCGTCGTCGATGCTCTCCGGGTGGCCATAGAGGACGCGAATCCAGGGAGCGTGGAGGGCGGCGCCCTTGCCCGCGGAGATTCCCGCCAGGGATTCGATCAGCCGGCCGAGGGACCGGCGGGGCGCCATGTCGGCGCCATAGGCGGTAGAATCCTGGGCCACCAGGATCAGCTCGTTGACGCCCGAGGCGACCAGGTCGCGGGCTTCCGCCACCACATCCTCCATGGGGCGGCTGCGGTGGCGGCCGCGAAGTTTGGGGATGATGCAGTAGCTGCAGCTGCGGCTGCAGCCCTCGGCGATCTTGAGGTAGGCCATGTGCGGGGCGGAAAGCACTCGCGGGCACTCGTGGTCGGGGTCGCGGGCCGCATCGGGGTCCGGCAGAATGGCCTTACATGTTCGGCCGGCCTTTCCGAGCGCCGCGACGATCTGGTCGAACGCCCCTGTCCCAAGGAATACGTCCACCTCGGGCATGGTGTTGACGATCTCCTCGCGGTAGCGCTCGGGCAGGCAGCCGGCGACCACCAGGCGCCGACAGGCACCGCTCTTCTTGTAATCGGCGAGTTCGAGAATGGTGTCGAGCGATTCCTGGGCCGCCGCTTCGATGAAACTGCAGGTGTTGACGACGATGGCGTGCGCCTCTTCGGGGTCGTCCGTGATAATCCAGCCGGCCTGGCGCAGGCGGCCGAGCATGAGCTCGCTGTCCACCTGATTTTTGGCACAGCCGAGGCTGGTCAGATGAAGCTTCATACGGTTCGTGGAGTGCTCTGCAGAGTGCCGAGGGGCGAGGCGTTCGTGCTCGGCTGACAAGGCACGTTGACACTGGATTTTACAGACAGCTTGAAGCTAAGCAAGACCGTGCGATTGTCAACGCCGCGCACTCCCGGGTCAGGGCGTGTAGGGCATCATTCGAAACCCTGTGGAGAAGTGGTTCTCGAGGCGCCCGTCGGGGCGAGCAACGACGATCAGGCCCTCGACGCCGTCGAGCCGGTCGATCAGCGCCAGCCCCTTTTCCGCCCCCATGACCAGGACGGCCGTGGCCAGCCCGTCGGCCAGCGTGCAGTCGGCGGCTTGAATGGAAACGCTGACGACCCGGTTGGAGACCGGATATCCCGTGCGCGGGTCGATGATGTGCGCGTAGCGCACCCCGTCTTTCACGAAAAAGTTGCGGTAGTCGCCGCTGGTGGCCAGGGCCTGGTCCTGGAGTGGCACGACCGCGTAAACGTCGTCGGCTCTGGCATCGGGCCGCGGCGTGTTGATGCCGACCCGCCAGGCCTGCCCATCCCCCCTGCGCCCGGCGGCGTAGGTCTCGCCGCCGATCTCAACCAGGAAATCGGCAGCTCCGGATCTGCGGACCACCTCCGCCACCTGGTCCACGCCGTAGCCCTTGGCGATCGAGGAGAGATCCAGCGTGACGGAGGCCCGGCGCTTGACCAGAGCTGCCTGCTCGCGGATTTCGATGGCCTCGAAGCCGACCTCGCCGAGCAGCTCTGCGATCGCGCCGGCCGGCGGCGGTTCGCTCCCGCGCCCGGCGCGGCCGAAGCCCCACAGGTCGACCAGCGGGTTAACGGTTCCGTCCCAGGCGCCGTCCGAAAGCGCATGCACCTGCGCCGCCGCCTGCATCACACGGTAAAAATCGGTCGAGACGGGGAACTCGACGCCTGTCTCCTGAAAGCGGTTGAAGCGGCTGATCACGCTTTCCGGCAGATAGGGCGACAGGCTGCGGTTGATTTCATCCAGCCGCAGCTCGATTTTTTCTTTCAGCCCCTTCACCGAGCCGAGGCGTCCGGTCACCACCTTGACGTGGTAGGTGGTTCCCATGGTCCGACCCTCGATCAGGTGTTCGCGCCGCGCGTCGCAGCCCGCCGCCCAAAGGAGGAGCGTTATGCAAAGGATGATGCGAACAGGCAGAGGGCAGAGAGCAGAGGTCATAGAGTGAGAAGGATGAGCTCTATTCGAGTGATCGAATCAACTTGTTGATTTGACGGCACAAACCGTTTTAACTCGACAAAAGGCTGTTGAGCTCTTCTTGCGCGATCAGGTTCCTTTTTTGAAACAGGATAAGCATGTCGGCATTTTCAGGGTCGAGCGACGGGCGACATTGAGGAAATTTTGGAATTCTTTCTTGGAGTGAGATCCAGAGCCTTCGGCGATATCGACGGCTAACTGCCAATCCGTGAGGTCCTGAAACCTGAATCTCATTTTTTCCTCTGCTCTATTCGCGTTGCCTTTCCCCTTTGCCCCAAGCTCTCTGCGTTTCAGCAGATCCGGGGCAGCTGCTCCCCCGCCAGCATGTCCACGATGCGGGTGCCGCCGATGCGGGTCTGCATGTAGACCCGGCCGGGCCGATCGGCGCTGCACTCGCCGATGACGGCAGCGTCCCGGCCGCGGGGGTCGGAGCGCACCGCCCGCAGGACGGCCTCGGCATCCTCCGGCGCAGTGAAGGCGATCAGTTTGCCCTCGTTGGCCAGGTAGAGCGGGTCGAACCCCAAGAGCTCGCAAAGGGCCGCGACCTCGGGCTTGACCGGGATGCGCTCTTCGTGAATGCGGATGCCGACGCCCGACTTTTCGGCGATTTCGTTCAAGGCCGTGCCCAGCCCGCCGCGCGTCGGGTCCCGGAGGACATGGATGCCGCCGCCGGCGGCGGCGAACATCGCGCGGACCATGTGGTTCAAGGGGGCGGTGTCGCTTTGCACCGTGGTGTCGAAGGAGAGCCCTTCGCGGCGCGCCAGAACGCTCACGCCGTGGTCGGCGAGGGTGCCGCTCAGGATGATCACATCGCCCGGCTGCGCCCGGTGGCATGCGACCTCAACGGCTGCAGGGATCACCCCCAGCCCGGAGGTGTTGATGAAGATCTTGTCGACCGCCCCCCGGGGGACCACCTTGGTGTCGCCGGTCACCACTTGCACGCCGGCGAATTCAGCGGCGCGGCCCATCGAGGCCACGATCGCCTGCAGCTGCTCCGTCGGGAAGCCCTCCTCGATGATGAGCGCTGCGCTCAGGTAGGCCGGGACGGCCCCGCACATGGCCAGGTCGTTCACCGTGCCGTTCACGGCCAGTTCGCCGATGTCTCCGCCCGGAAAGAAGATCGGGTCCACGGTGTAGGAGTCGGTGGAGAAGGCCACCCGCCGGCCGTTCAGCTCGAAGATGGCCCCGTCGTTCAGCTCGGCCAGGATCGGGTTGTCGAACACCGGCAGCAGCAGCTCCTGGGTCAGCCGGTGCGAGATCTTCCCCCCGCTCCCGTGGTCCAGCAGGATCTTGTCGGTTTTCATGCAGTGCTCCTGTGCCGCGCCGAGCGAAAAGGTTGAATCTTCGTGGGCGAGTACCGTCTCGGCAGGTCCGCGGGCTCATAGCGGCCGGCAGCCGCTCCCGCCGGTAGAACGGTTTGTTCTCGTTGCTCGTTACGCATCGCTGTATTTGTAGTAAGCCGCGCACGTCCCCTCGCTCGAGACCATGCACGGCCCCACCGGATCCAACGGCGTGCACACCTTTCTAAACAAGGCGCACTCGGGCGGAGTCTTCTTTCCCGTCAGGATCTCGCCGCAGGCGCAGCCCTTGGGGGGCTTGGCTTCGGGCAGCGTGAGGCCGAAGCGCCTCTCGGCGTCGAAGGCGGCATAGGCCGCTCGGATCCGCAACCCGCTGGCAGGTATCCGGCCGATTCCGCGCCAGCAGGCATCCGCCGGTTCGAAGACCTCCGCCAGCACCTTGCGGGCCTTGGCGTTGCCGTCTGCGCTGACGGCCCGCGGGTAGGCGTTTTCCAGGGCCGGCCGGTCGGCCTCGATCTGGCCGACCAGCATGTCCACGGCCTGCAGGATGTCCGTCGGTTCGAAGCCGGCCACCACGCACGGCAGGCGGTGGCGTTCGAAGAAGGGGCGGTAGGCATCGAGGCCGATGATCACCGAGACGTGGCCCGGCAGGATGAACCCGTCGACCCTGACGGCCTCGATCGCCATGAGGGCCTCCAGCGCCGGAGGCACGAGCTTGTGGGCGGAGATGACCGAGAAGTTGGCGAGTTTAAGTCCCGCTGCGGCCGCGACGGCGGCGGCTACGGTCGGGGCGGTGGTTTCGAAGCCCACCCCGAGAAAGACCACCTGGCGGCCGGGGTCTTTTTGGGCGATGGCCAAGGCATCCACGGTCGAGTAGACGATCCGCACGTCGCGGCCCTCAGCCTTTTCGCGCTGCAGGGAGGAGGCGCTGCCCGGCACCCGCATCAGGTCGCCGAAGGTGGCCACGGTCACCCCCGGTTGCCGCGCCAGCGCGACGAAGGCGTCGATCTCCGCCTGGTCGGTGACGCACACCGGGCAACCCGGACCGGAGAGCAGCGCGATGGTCTGCGGCAGCACGGAACGTATCCCGCTTCGGAAAATGGACACCGTGTGGGTGCCGCAGACCTCCATGAGGCGGATGGGCCGGCGGCTGGTCTGCCGGATCTTCTCTACAAGCCGCCGGGAGAGCTCGGCGTCCCGGTACTCCTCGCTGTGCTTGATGGTCATGGTAGAAAATCCTTTGATGGCAGAGGGCAGAGAGCATAGGGCCGGGGGGCAAAAGAATCAATCGGGTGACTTCCGGCCTCTGCGCTTTGCCCCATGCCCTATGCCTTTTTTAGCTGCGCAGCGGCCGCCACTGCCTGCCCCAGCGCGATGCCGCCGTCGTTGGTGGGCACCAGCCGGTGGCTGTAGACCTCGAATCCGCGCGCTTCCAACGCAGGAATGAGGCCTGCCAGCAGGCGGGCGTTCTGGAAGACCCCCCCGCTCAGGACGACGCGCTTCAAGCCCCGCTCGCGGCCGATCCGCGCGCAGACCTCCGCGAAAACCTGAACCACCGTGTGGTGGAAGCGGGCGCCGATGACCGGCAGCGGCACACGCCGGGCGAGTTCCTCCACCACCCCGCGGATGATCGGTGCGGGCAGGATGCGGATGGGAACCCCGTCCTCCAGTGCGAATTCGTAGCTCTGCTCGGCTTCGCCGGCCGCCGCCATCTCGAGCTCCATGGCGGCCTGGCCCTCGTAGTTGACCCGGCTGCGCATTCCGGCCAGGGCGGCCACCCCGTCGAAGAGGCGGCCGAGGCTCGATGTCAGTGGCGAGTTGACCCGCTTTGCGATCATCTCGCGGATGATGCGGACGTTGCTGGCGCCGGCCTGCTCGAGAAACGGCAGGCCGAGATCCGGCCAGGCGTCGCCGTAGGCATCCTGCAGGTAGCTGACGGCCATGCGCCAGGGCTCCTTGATGGCCGCGGCGCTGCCCGGCATCGGGACGCAGGCGAGATGGGCGGCGCGCTCGAAGCCGCCTTCGTCCGCCACCAGCACCTCCCCGCCCCACACCGTTGCGTCCGGGCCGTAGCCCGTGCCGTCGCAGGCAACCCCGATCACCGGTCCGGCGATGCCGCGCTCGGCCATGGCGCTCACGATGTGGGCGTGGTGGTGCTGGACGGCGATGACGGCAGCACCGGTCTGCTCCCGCGCCCAGCGGGTGCTGAGGTAGTCCGGGTGCAGGTCGCAGGCGATCAGCTCGGGCCGCAGGCCCAAGATGCGCTGCATGTGCGCGATCGTCTGCTGGAAGAACTCGTAGGTCGCGAGGTTTTCGAGGTCGCCGATGTGCTGGCTGAGGAAGGCCTGGCTGCCCTTGGTCAGGCAGACCGTGCTCTTGAGTTCGGCCCCGCAGGCGAGCACCGGCGGCAGCGGCCGTTTTAGAAAGACCGGAACGGGCACATAGCCGCGCGAGCGGCGCAGGAAGCGCGTTTCGCCGGCCGCGCGGCGGAGGACCGAGTCGTCGCTTCTGAGGTAGATCTCGCGGTTGTGATCCAGAAAGTTGTCGGCGATCCCGGCCAGCCGGGCGAAGGCATCCGCGTTGTCGATGGCGATCGGCTCCTCGCTCAAGTTGCCGCTGGTCATGACCAGGGCGGTAAAGCCCTCCGCGAGCAGCAGATGGTGCAACGGCGTGTAAGGCAGCAAGGCGCCGATGAAGCGGTTGCCCGGCGCCACCTCGGCTGCGAGCGCAAAGGGGTCGGCCTTCGCCAGGAGCACGATCGGCCGCTGGATCGATGCGAGCAGCGCCTCCTCCTCCGGGCCGAGGCGGGCGTAGGCGCGGATGGCGGCGATGTCGGGGGACATGACGGCGAAAGGCTTCTCCTCGCGCAGCTTGCGCCGGCGCAGCCTGGCTACGGCCGCGGGCTGGAGGGCATCCACCGCCAGGTGATAGCCGCCCAGCCCCTTGACGGCCAGGATGCGGCCCTGCCGGATGAGCTCGGCCGCCTGCCGGATCGGGTCTTCAGAGTTTATTTCGTTTCCGCGGTCGTCCCACAGGGACACCTGCGGGCCGCAGGCCGGGCAGGCGTTGGGCTGGGCGTGGAAGCGGCGGTTCAAGGGGTCTTCGTACTCGGCCCGGCACCGGGCGCACATGGCAAAGTGGCGCATGGAGGTCTTGGGCCGGTCGTAGGGGATGTCGTCGATGATGGTGTAGCGCGGCCCGCAGTTGGTGCAGTTGATGAAGGGGTAGCGGAAGCGCCGTTCGGCCGGGTCGAACATCTCGGCCAGGCAGTCGCCGCAGACCGCGACGTCCGGGGAGATCAGCGTGGCCATGGCGGATTCGCCGCGGCTGTGGGCGATGCGGAAATCCGGGTAGTGTCCGGGAGGCGCGGGCCGGCTTACGATCGCGACGATGCGGGCCAGGGGCGGGGGGGATTGGGAGAGCTCCCGCTCGAAGTGCCGGATGGACTCGGGTGCCCCCTCGATGTGGATCGACACCCCGGCGGAGGTGTTGGCCACCTCGCCTTTCAGGCCGCAGCGCGCGGCCAGCTGAAAGACGAAGGGCCTGAACCCCACGCCCTGGACGATGCCGTTGACCTCCAGCCGTCTGGCCTCGTGCCGCTGCTCCATGGGTCAGGCATCCGGCTCCTCCTCACGGTCGATTCGGGCATCCATGAGGGCGGCCGCCTCCTTGAGCAGGGCCAGGGTCTCCAAGGCCGAGGCCTCGTCAATTTTGGAAATCGCAAAGCCGGCATGCACGATGACGTAGTCCCCCACCCGGGCGTCCTCGAGCAAAAGCAGGCTCGCTTCGCGCCTTACGCCGTCCACGTCGATGACGGCCATCTGGTTGTCAATCTTCGTGATCTTGGAAGGGATCGCCAGGCACATCGCTTGAAACCGCCTTTCTGTATTGCGCCCCCAATCGATCCAGCTCGGCCAGAACCAAGGCTATCACCTCGTCCACCTTGGACTGCACGACCGGCGTCATGACCAGGCTCAAGGTCTGGATGTCTTCGGGCTCGACTCCAATGATAACGGTCTTGGGGACGTTGTCGAGGGCCTGGCAGAGGGTCAGCGCTTCTAAGAAGTCCACCTGGTGCAGCGAGTTCTTGGCCCGGATCCGCTCGGGGATCTGCTCCCCCTCGATGCGGTAGATGTCTCCGGGTTTGCCGCGGTTGCGCATGGTGTCCACCACGATGAGGTGCTTGGGCTTTGAGATCACCCCCAGCAGGTTGATCCCCAGCACCCCGCCGTCCACCACCAGCACGTTGTCCCCGAACTCGTACTCCTTTTCGAGCCGCTGGGCCACCCGGATGCCGAACCCGTCGTCCGAGAAGAGGATCGAGCCGATCCCGAGGATCATGATCTCCGGGGAGTGGAGAGCGTCGAATGGGTTTTGTTCCGAGTTTGCCAAAAACCAGGTTCCTTTCGCGAGAGGCCCCTCGAGATGCAAGCTGCGGATGAGGTTGGCTCAACCGGTACAGGCGTCAACCTCGTCGTGGGCCTCAAAAAAACCGCCGGCCTCCCGCAATGGAGGAGGCCGGCGGGATACCAACGCGATTTACAGTGCCTTGATCTTGTAGACCTCGTTCGAATCCGGGTCGATCACGTGCACCGCGCAGGCGATGCAGGGGTCGAACGAGTGCACCGTCCGCAAAACCTCGAGTGGCTTTTTGGGGTCGGCGATGGGAGTGCCGATCAGCGCCTCTTCCAAGGGGCTCATCTTCCCGGCGGCATC
Organism: Desulfobacterales bacterium; assembly: GCA_025454255.1. Classification (GTDB taxonomy): domain Bacteria; phylum Desulfobacterota; class Desulfobacteria; order Desulfobacterales; family SpSt-501; genus SpSt-501. The sequence continues at coordinate 27,684 of JALOOU010000026.1, forward strand.
CCGTGGGCCGAGGTTCCAGGTGGAGGGCACGACATACTGGTAGTTCTTGATCTTCTTGTTTTCGACCACCACCCAGTGGCCGAGGGCGCCGCGCGGAACGTCGTTCAAACCGACGCCCTGGGCCTTGTTCGGCATCTCATAGGAGGCGCAGGTCTTGGTGTCCCCGCTCTTCAGATTCTCGACCAGCTCCATGACCCAGCCCTGCATCGCCTCCCCGACGACCAGGGTTTCAATGCCGCGGGCGGCGGTGCGGCCCAGGGTCGAGAAGAGCGCGTCGGCATTGACGCCGAGCTTGTTCACCACCATATCCACGACGGGTGCGATCTGCTTGTGACCGAGCCCATAGGCCACCAGCACTCGCGCCAGGGGGCCGACTTCACAGGGCTGGCCGTCGTAACGCGGCGCCTTCAGCCAGGAGTAGCGGCCGTCTTTGCTCTCGGTGTCGTACTTGGGATCGCCCTGGTAGGGTTTGGTCTCCCCCTGATAGGGGTGTTTGGCGGCGGAGCCTTCATACCAGGATCGGGCCACGTGCTCGGTCACCTTGGTCGGATCCACCGGCTTCACCCCGGAGAGGGCGCGTTTGTCGATGAAGCCGCGGGGCATGAAGAGACTTTCGGGCTCCTTCTCGCTTTGCGGGAAATCGCCGTAGGCCAGGAAATTGGTGGTGCCGCCGATGGCGCCCCAATCCTTGTAGAACGAGGCCACGGCCAGCAGGTCGGGGATGTAGACGTTTTTGATGAAGTCCTGGGTCTCCTTGGTGATGTAGAGGAACTCCGCGATGCGGTGCGCGGTCAGATCCCCCACGCAGGAGACCCCGCCCGTCACCAGGAACTGCGGGTGCGGGTTCTTGCCGCCGAAAATTGCGTGCATGCGGGCGGCCTTGGCTTGGAGGCGGAGCGCCTCGATATAGTGGGCGGTGGCCATGAGGTTGGCCTCCGGCGGCAGCTTGTAGGCCGGATGCCCCCAGTAGGCGTTGGCGAAGGGGCCGAGCTGTCCGCTTTCGACGAAGGTCTTCAGCCGCTGCTGGACGTTTTTGAAGTAGTTGGTGCCGCCGAAGGGGGCGTTGGAGACATTGTCCTGCAGGGCCGCGGTCTTGGCCGGGTCGGCCTTTGTAGCGCTGACCACGTCCACCCAATCCAGGGCGTGGAGGTGGTAGAAGTGGACGACATGGTCGTGCTGGTATTGGGCCCCGTGCATCAGGTTGCGCACGAGCCTGGCATTCTTGGGGATGGTCACGCCAACGGCGTTGTCGACTGCCCTCACCGAGGACAGAGCATGGATGTAGGTTCAGACCCCGCAGGAGCGCTGCACGAAGTGCTGGGCATCGCGCGGGTCGCGTCCCTGCAGGATCAATTCGATCCCGCGGAACATCTGCCCGGAGCTCCAGGCGTTGACGACTTTGCCTCCGGCCACCTCGACTTCGACCCGCATGTGGCCTTCGATTCTGGTAATCGGGTCAACTATGATTCTCTCAGCCATTTCATCTCCTCCGTCTATCGGGTAAGGATGTTCGTCTCATCGTGATCGGCCGCAATTACAGCTCTTCGTAGAACGGGGTGAACTTGTCCCAGAATTCCGGCTGGCTGCAGCCGATGCAGGGGTGCCCGGCTTCCACCGGCCAGCTGGTGCCGCTGTTGAACTTCACGATTCCGCAGTTGTTGTAGGTTTCGGGGCCGCGGCAGCCGACCTTGTAGAGGCAGTAGCCCAGGGCGGCCTCCTCGGAGCCGAACTCGGTGACGAACTCCTCGTTTTCGAAGTGGCCCCGGCGGGCGCAGTTGTCGTGGATGGTCTGGCCGTAGGCGAAGAGCGGGCGGCCGAGGTTGTCCAAAGCCGGGAGCTTGCCGAGCAGCAGGTAGTTGACCACGGTGCCCACGAAGTTGATCGGGTTGGGCGGGCAGCCGGCGATGTTGACGGTCTTGATGCCGAGCACTTCACCCACACCCTTGTAGCCGCCGGGATTGGGCTTGGCGGAGGGGAGGTTGCCGTAGGCCGAGCAGCCGCCGATGCAGATGACACCGGCCGCCTGCGGGCAGACATCCTTCGCGATCTGGAGGAACGAATGGCCGGCGACCTTGCCGTAGGCGCCGTTGAACTTGGTGGCGATGGCCCCCTCCACCACGCAGAGGAATTTGCCCTTGTACTTTTGTACGGCCGCTCTAAGCTGCTCCTCCGCCTGGTGCCCGGAAGCCGCCATGATGGTCTCGTGGTACTCGATGGAGAGAATTTCGAGGACCAGCTGATCGATCCAGGGATACATGGACCTCAACACGGCCTCGGTGCAGCCCGTGCACTCCCCGAAGTGAAGATAGATGACCGGCGGTCGCTGGGCCGGCTGGGCGAAGACCTCGGCCACTTTCGGGACGAAGGAGGAGGAGAGTCCCATGGTCGCTGTCAGGAACGTGCAGAACTTCATGAAGTCCCGCCGGGAGACGCCTTTTCCCTCCAGCTTTTCGTAAAACGCTCTTTCTTGTTTGTCCATTTGCACCTCCTTGATGCGATTGGTGATGGGTCCGTTACCCGCTTCCGTTAGTGGAAAGACAACAGAAAGTGCTTCCCCCTCCGGCAGCGCAGAATGAGCGCCAAAGAGGATTTGGAGCGAAAGGAGCTGCTGGATTGACTGGGAAGATGCCTTGGCAAAAGGGAATTCTGCCTGTCTGAGTTAACCCCGCCCGTTCACATTTTATTTATGCCGGTTTTGGTGGCAAGTCAAATGGAAAGTATCGGATCGAGTCTGAAATGGCGTCAGGTTTCGTCGTCGATGTCGGCGAACTCGTCGTCCTCGATTTTCAGGGTGGTGTCGATTTTTTTGATATCTTCGCCCTCCTCGAATTTTTCGTCCTCGAGGCCCACATCCAGCAGTTCATCGATGTCGCCGGCTTCGGATTCATACTTGGCGGCGGCTTCGGCCGCCTCGATTTCGCGGGAGAGGAATTCGATGTCGTCGAAAACGAGCTCCTCCGAGTTCTTGTCCTTGCTGCCGTAGATCTCGGCAACCTTGTCGGCGATCTTGCCGATGTAGATGCCCGGGGGATAGAGGTTCTTGGTCCTGAGCGCGGCGGAGAGCCCCTCCCGGCCCGAGGAGATGGCGGCCTTGACGGCCTTGCGGTCGTACTCCTCCTCGCACAGCAGGGACATCACATCCTTGTCCAGCTCGGCGAACTCGCGGATGATCAGCTTCTTGTTTTCGTCGTCGCGGATGATCTGGTATTTTTGTTTCATGTCAGGCGATTTCTCCAATCCTTTGGCAGTGCTGCGCTTTTATACTTTCCGGCTGGGCCTGTCAACAGCCGAACCGATGGAGTGCTCCGGCGATCACCTCGGCCATGGGTCATAGGGCTGCCGGCCGACAAGGGCCCCTCTCGTTGTGGGTCGACCGCCGCGGCCTTTGACATACGCTCCTGCCGGAGCAATAATCGCGTTGTTCGGGAAAAACGGACATCTATGTGCATATATTGGGCAAAATATCGGTTGACACACAACATATAGTGTGCGATTATAAAGTCCACTGCAGCGAACGCCGATAATTCCGGTTTCACATCCTACAATTCAAGAGCAGGTTCGGCTCTCTTCCCGTGGGGAGGCCCGCCTTGGCGGGTGAGCGATCGGATCGTGGCTGGAAGCCGCCCCCGCCGCAGCTGAAGCTGCTTGCGGATGAGCCGCTGCTGCAGTTGTTTTCCAGAAATTAAAGTATTCGTTTAAAACCCGGACCCGGAATCTCAGGTCGCAAAGGAGCATTGCCGTGGAACAGCAGGGCAAAGTCATGGTGAAAGACGAGGGGCGGTTCGGAACGACCCAGGACAGAGCGGCGGAGCTCGGCGCAAGCTCGCCTGAAGCGGTTTCGCCGGAGGCCCCGGCGGGCGCGAAAGCTCCTCTGGCTCTTTCGGAGAACGCCCTCACCGTTCTCAAACGGCGCTATCTAAAAAAGGACGGCCAGGGCAAGGTGATCGAAACCCCGGAAAAGATGTTCCGCAGGGTCGCCCAGCACATCGCCAAGGCCGAGAAGAACTACGGGGCCGGCGATGAGCGCGTCAAGGAGGTCGAAGAGGTCTTCTACGACCTGATGACCCAGTTCGTGTTCCTGCCCAACTCGCCCACCCTCATGAACGCCGGCCGCCGGCTGGGGCAGCTCGCCGCCTGTTTCGTGCTGCCGGTGGAGGACAGCATGGAGGGCATATTCGGTGCGTTGCGCAACGCCGCCCTGATCCACAAGTCCGGCGGCGGCACCGGCTTCTCCTTTTCCCGCCTGCGGCCCCAGAACAGCAACGTCGGCACCACCGGCGGGGTAGCCTCCGGGCCGGTCTCCTTCATGAAGATCTTCAACACCGCCACCGAGCAGGTCAAGCAGGGCGGCACCCGCCGCGGAGCCAACATGGCCATCCTGCGCGTGGACCACCCGGACATCATGGAGTTCATCCACAGCAAGAGCAGCGGCCGGGATCTGAACAACTTCAACATCTCGGTCGGGGTGACCGACGCCTTCATGCAGGCGGTGGCGGCCCAGCGGGAGTACGACCTGCTCGACCCCCGCGACCAGCAGCCGACCGGCAGCCTGAACGCCGCCCAGGTCTACGAGGCCCTGACCACCCAGGCCTGGAAGACCGGCGACCCCGGGATCATCTTCCTCGACCGCATGAACGCCGACAACCCCACCCCGGCCCTGGGGCAGATCGAGTCCACGAACCCCTGCGGCGAGCAGCCGCTGCTGCCGATGGAGGCCTGCAACCTGGGTTCGATCAACCTGGCCAAGTTCGTGGCCTCGTCCGCGGCCGGGCCGGTGATCGACTACGTTCAGCTCAAGGAGGCCATCGGCTGGTCGGTGCGCTTTCTGGACAACACGATCGACATGTCCCGCTACCCGCTGCCCGAGATCACCGAGATGGTGCGCGGCAACCGCAAGATCGGCCTGGGGGTCATGGGCTTCGCCGACCTGCTCTACCAGGTGGGCATCCCCTACAACTCCGAGCAGGCCCTGCAGGCCGCCGAGGAGCTCATGCAATTCATCCAGCAGGCGGCCCACGAGACCTCCGCGGCGCTGGCCGCGGAGCGGGGCGTCTTCCCCAACTGGGAGCGCAGCGTCTTCAAGGAGCAGGGGCGCGCCACCCGCAACGCGACCACCACCACCATCGCCCCCACCGGGACCCTCAGCATCATCGCCGGGTGCTCGAGCGGGATCGAACCCCTGTTCGCCCTGAGCTTCGTGCGCACGGTCATGGACAACGACAAGCTGATGGAGGTCAACCCGGTTTTCGAAAAGGTGGCCCGCGCGAGCGGCTTCTACTCCGCGGAGCTCATGGACCAGGTGGCGCGCAAGGGCAGCATCCACGACATCGAGGCGATTCCCGAGGAGGTGCGCCGGGTATTTGTGACCGCCCACGACGTCTCCCCCGAGTGGCACATCCGCATGCAGGCCGCCTTCCAGAAATACACGGACAACGCCGTCTCCAAGACCGTGAACCTGCCCCGTGACGCCACGGTGGAAGAGGTGCGCAAGGTCTACGACCTGGCCTACGAGCTGCGCTGCAAGGGGGTGACGATCTACCGCGACGGCAGCAAGGAGAACCAGGTGCTCTCCTTCGGCCAGAAGGGCAGGGAGTCGGCCGAGCGGCTGCAGGGGGCCGTCCTGGACCG
>JALOOU010000096.1 GCA_025454255.1 Desulfobacterales bacterium
CGCCATCGTCACCAAGCGCTTCAAGCCGTTCAAGTTGGCGGATCTCGTGGTGCACGAGGTCGGGTTCCCCTACCACTACGGCTGGCGCTGGCCGGAGAGCGGCAAGGAGGAGAGCGCCAACCTGCTCACCCCCTCCACCGGGGACCCCAACACGCGTATTCCCGAATCCAAGGCCTTCATGGTCAACATTGTGAAGATCTAACGGAAGGAGGTGATCGAACATGGCAAAGGCATTTTTCATCGACACGACCTTGTGCACTGCCTGCCGGGGTTGCCAGGTGGCCTGCAAGCAATGGAAAGGGCTGCCGGCGGAAAAAACAACCAACCACGGGTCGTTCCAGAACCCGGAAGATCTCTCCTTCACCACGCTCAAGCTGGTTCGGATGAGCGAGGCCGAGGTCGAAAAAAAGCTGCACTGGCTCTTTTTCCCGGACCAGTGCCGGCACTGCGTCGAGCCTCCGTGCCTGGAATCCGCCGGCGAGCCGAAGGCCATCTACAAGGACAGGGCCACCGGCGCGGTGCTCTACACCAAGGTGACCAAGGAGCTGGACGCGGATGCCATCATCCAGTCCTGCCCCTACAACATCCCCCGCAAGGGGCCGGACGGCAGCCTCGCGAAGTGCGACATGTGCATCGACCGGGTCTCCAACGGGCTGCTGCCGGCCTGCGTCAAGGCATGCCCCACGGGTGCGATGAGCTTCGGAGAGTACCGCGACATGCGCTATTATGCCCAGGCGCGCCTATCCGAGCTCAAACACAAATACCCCAAGGCGACCCTGCTCAACCCGGACAAGACGCGCGTGATCTATCTGGTGGCCTTCAACCCCAACCTCTATTGGGAGTACGCGGTGGCCTCCGAGCGTGAGTTCGACATCACGCGCGCGGTGGCCATGCAGCGGTTGTTGAACCCGCTGCGGAATTTTTTCGCCCAGCTCGGGTAGCCGGGTGCCGAAAGACACGGCGGGGGAGGGATCGATTCTCTCCCCCTCCCACCGGCTGAGGAAATCGGCTTTCCCATGCAACCATCCCCGGAATACACCCCCGCGACGGTGCGGCAGGCGGCTGCGGGCATCATCGCCGAAAGGCCCTCCTACAGGGAGCTGATCACATTTTACGGGCGGATTTTTGCGGCCCAGGAAGCGGCGCGGCCCCGCATCCGCCTGGACCCCGTGCATCTGCCGCAGGAGTTGATCCGCATCAAGCGGCAAGAGCAAATGCCCCTGGTCCTGGCTTCGCAGCTGAACCTCGACCCCCAGGCGTCCGCAGCGCTTTTGCGGGAGCTTTGCCGCATTGCGATCGAGTGCGGGTCGGAGCTGGCCGGGGCCGGCCGGATCCTTTCCGAACGTTCCGAAAGGGCGGCGGCGCTTTTCATCCCGTTCGCAAAAGCGCAGGAGCCGCAGGTCCTTGCCGGCGCGGGCGAGATGGACGTCGATCCGGAATCGCTGGCTTTTTTTCTTTACCACAGCCTGCGTCCTTCTTTTTGCAGCTGCGCCGCCCAGCTGGCCCGGTATCTCGAGCCCACCCCCTCCGGCGAGCAGGGCTACTGCCCGGTGTGCGGCAGCGCGCCTGCGATCGCCTGGATCGAAGCCGAAGGCCGGCGCTGCTTTTTCTGCAGTTACTGCTGGCACAAGTGGCCCGTCAACCGAGCGCTGTGCCCCTTTTGCGGCAACCGCGGCGAGGAGGGACTGCTCTATTTTTACAGCGAGGAGGAGAAGGAGTACCGCTTGGACGCCTGCAGCTCCTGCCGCCGCTATGTAAAAGCGGTGGATGCGCGAGCGCTCCGGCGCCCCGGCTATCCCGCCCTGGAACAGGTGGCCAGCCTGCACCTTGATCTCAAGGCGGTCGAAGCAGGCTACACGGCCGCCGCGCCCGCTCGGCCTACGACCGGACCGGATGGCCCGTGAGGAGGATTTGCCATGCGTACTGCGATAGCGGCCCTGATCTTAGGCGTCATCATCGCTGCTCTGCCTGCCCGGAGCCTATCGGCGGCGGCACCGCCCGCTGAGGGCGGGACGTTGCCCGATATCGTGCTCCCGGTTCCCGAGGATCCGGCCCACCGTCTTTACCTCGGCCTGGACCCGGGGAAGGGGTTTCGGATACCGGAGATCAAGGCGGAGGTCGTCATCGTTGAAATCTTCAGCATGTACTGCCCGCACTGCCAGCGGGAGGCCCCCACGGTCAACAAACTCTATCGTCAAATCGAGGCTGATCCGAAGCTCAAAGGCCGGGTGAAGATCATCGGCATCGGCGCGGGCAACACCGCTTTTGAGGTCGATTATTTCAGGAAAACCTATGAAGTCCCCTTTCCGCTCTTTGCCGATTCCGATTTCGGCTTTCATCGGAAGCTGGGCGAGGTGCGCACGCCCTACTTCATAGGGGTGCGCATCAAGGCGGACGGCACGCACAAAGTTTTTTACTCAAGGCTCGGCGGCCCGGCCGATGCCGGGCAAATGCTGAAAAACCTGCTCGAGAAAGCCGAACTCTGAATCCAGAGCGCCGGCGGACGGGCGAGACGAAGGCAGCCGAAAAAGGCCCCATGCCGATCCCTTTCGCGCGCATACTGGCCGCCGCACTGGCGGTCGTGGCCGCATTCAGTGTCGTTGAGCCGGCCCTCGGGGATGAACCCGTCGAGGCGCTGCGCCTTGAGCTTTCCCAGATGGATCGATTGATCCACGACCCCTCGCATCAGGGCGTGGTGGTCTTTTTAGCCGCCTGGTGCCACCCCTGCATCGAGGAGCTTCCCGCATTGAACGACCTTTTCAACCGATATGAAGGGCAGGGATTCAAGCTGGTGGGGATCAGCCTCGATCTGGAAGGCCCCCTGGCCATTCAATCGATTTTGACCAAACACCGCGTGCGCTTTCCGGTCTACTGGGTGGGAGAGGGGGCTGTTGGGAAGTATGGCATCAAAAGCATTCCGCTGCTTTGGTTCGTGCGCAACGGACAGGTGGTCGAAACGCTTGCGGGGTTGCGGTCGAAAAAGTTTTTGGAGCGAAAAATAGTTGAATTTCTAAATCGTTCGGGCTGATTGGCGCTCTTATCAAAGACGCCGGACGGCATCTGCTGCGAACGGCCACCGAGTCGATGGCATGACCTTATTTGCCAAATTGGATGGGCTCTTAAAAAGTCCCTGATGCAGACGAAGTCGTCGGATTTTGGAATGCGCAGCCGCCTGAGGCTTGGCCGGACCCACCAGTGCCTGCCTGTGAATGAACCGCCCGTTCATTCCTTCCTCGCGTCTGGTGGTCCGGCCAATCATCCGTCTTCAAAAGACCGCCGCTCGCTCAAGCGCCCCCTGCACCTTCCGCCGGGCCCTCCAGCCGTTTCGGATTTTGACGCGTCTATTTTTTGATTTTACGGCAGGCGGGTAGCGGTTCGAACCGACGGCCGGCTGGGCCGCCAGCATGCGGCTGTTTTCGCCAGAGACCCATCTCGTCCAACACCCGGCGGACATCGGCCAGGCATCAAGTTCCCTTAGGGTTTTCGACGGCGCACCGGCAGGCTCCCATACGCTTGGCGGAGAGGATGGCCTCGAGGATCAGCGAGCGCCCGTTTTGGGCCAGATCCCGCTCGATGTCAGCGCGCGTGTGGTTGAAACAAAAGCAGATCAGCTCCGCTGCCCCGTCGTGCAAGCAAACGCCTCCTTCCGGACGAATCGCTGAGCTCTAATCGGATTCCAGCCTCCAGACCCCATGGATCTCATCGATGACGAAATCGATGGTTTTCAGCGCCTTCAACACCCGGGTGTAGTTCATCGCGATCCCGATGCTTTCGGCAAACACCAGCAGCGAATCGACGTCTTCCTCCGAGATGTTCCAGGCGTCGTGGTGATAGAGCCGCAGTGCCCCGATCACCTTCGCGCGGGCGCGGATCGGAATGGAAACAATAGCCCCGATCCCCTCCTTTTTGGCATCTTCCGGGTATTGGAGGCGGGTGGTTTTATGGACATCGGGGATGATCGTCGGTTCGCCGTGGGAGTTCGCGGCCAGGCTCTTATCGGTCAAGACAGGCCCTTTGTGGACATAATCCATGCTGAGCCCGAAACTGGCCAGCATCTCCAGTTCGTCGGTCTCCGGGTTCAACGCGAAAATGGTGCACCCCTTGATCTCGAGCGCGGCGACCAGAAGCTGGGCCAGGTGGTTGGTCATGATTTCAAGGTCTTCGGATTGCGCCATAGCCCGGAAGACGACTTTGAACACATTGAAATCTATTTTCTTGTCGGCACCCATCGAATTCCTCCTATGCAGCTATTGATTGCCGGGTGATGGTCCTGAACGTCAGGAAACCACGCATACGGTGGTATCCTTCAGCGACATGATGATCTTTTGGGAAATGCTTCCCGAGAAGAAACGGGAAATGCGGGTCGGTTTACGGTTAAGGATAATTACATCGAACCGGTTGTACATGTTCAGGTCTAATATTTCACTGGCCACGTCTTTCTGCCTGGGCTTGTAGATGGTTTTGATGCGGGACTCGTCAAACCCCTTTGAGACCAGTTTCTGCTTGACGTCGTTCAATTCCGACTCGCGCCGGGCCAGCCGGTCGGTCAGATAGACCAGGCTCTCTTTCAGCTTGCCCGTGCCGGCGGCATCCGATGCGTCGATCTTGGGAATCGGTGCGTACGCCTTGAAGATGGTTATCTCCACGGCCTTGAGGTGGGAAAAAGCTTCGATTGTGAAATAAACGGCCTTTTGATCAAGCGGGGTGAAGTTGTAAGGAAGCAGGATCTTCTGGATGACCATCGCATCGTCCCTTTCCGTGGCGTTCGTTTGAGGGTTAGACTCTTCTCAGTAAGGGTCAATCAATGGAGAGGGCATGGAGGCGGTCGGGCGCCTCCCGGGAAATCCGCTTCAGATCGGGCTCCAATCAGGCGAATTCGTAAAAACCCGGCGATCTGCATCGGGCTTCATCCCTTGGCCGCTGCGGCCCCGTCTTGGCGAGGTACGCTTTGCGACACGGAATCCGCGCGTCGTGCCCGCCCCGCTTCAGCGGGGATATTGGGCGTGCTGCCAGGCCGTTTGAGTCAGGGTCTTTTTACCAGCCCGTCGATTTTGTTTGCGATGAAATGCCCGGGGCCTCGAGCGGTTATCGCAGTGAATCGCCACATGGCAAATTGACACGCCTCACTGATCCCTGTCAATATAAATCAACATGGATTTATGCCCCGACCTGAAATTTTTAAATTGATGGTTGACAAATACCCCTTTCATCGATTAATAGACTTTTCTATACTTGTTGAATTGGATTCATTTTCTCAACCTCTACTGGCCTGATCTGGATTTTGCTTTCGATGCAACAACCCGATTCGGTTTCATCCCCGTCCTCTTCAGGCACTCATTCCAACGCGCAGCATTCCTATTCAGCCGACATCGCCGACAGTTAAAGCGTGGACCCCTGCCGAGCCCGGGCTGGGGCGAGGCCTCGCGACTTCGCACGAGGAGTGAGGACCAAATGGAATTCTCCTGGTTTCATGCCACGGTGATCGTTTTCCTGGGCGCCGGGCTGGTTTTCGGACTGGCGCCTCTGATCGGCTCCCTGCTGTTGGCCCCCCGGGGAGGGGCCGGCGACCTGGCCCTGCCTTACGAGTGCGGGATCACCCCTCATGGCCCGGGCCGGGTCAGCTTCGGCATCAATTACTACTTCTATGCCCTGCTCTTTTTGGCCTTCGATGTGGATGTGCTTTATCTCTTCCCGGTGGCGGCGGTCTTTCGCGATACGCCCGGATGGGAGGTCTTCTGGGCGCTGGCGGTGTTCGTAGGCGTCCTCGGTTTGGCAGTGCTCTATTTCTGGCGCAAAGGGGTCTTCACGTGGCCGCGGAAGCTGACCTTCTGAGAAAGGCTCAAACGCACAGCGAGCCGGCCTTGATCGACATCCAACCCGTGCGGCGGATAGTGGATCTTTGCCGCGCCATGTCCCTGTGGCCCATGACCTTCGGCCTGGCCTGCTGCGCCATCGAGATGATGGCCGTGGGCATGGCCCGCTTCGACCTGTCGCGCTTCGGGGCCGAGGTGTTCCGGCCCTCGCCCCGGCAATCCGACCTGCTGATCGTTGCCGGCACGGTTTCCAAAAAAATGGCACCGGCCGTGGTGCGGCTCTACGAGCAGATGCCCGCACCCAAATGGGTCATGGCCCTGGGCAACTGCGCCATCTCCGGGGGCCCCTTTTGCTTCGAAGGCCAATACGCCATCGTCGAGGGCGTGGACCGGATCATTCCCGTGGATGTCTACGTGCCCGGCTGTCCGCCGCGACCCGAAGGGCTCCTGGAGGGGATCTTCGCGCTTCAGAAGAAATTGACCGGCCGGCGCTGGTGGCCCGAGCCGCGGGAGGACCGGCGCGCGTGAGCCCAGGCGAACCAGACCGCCAGCTTGCGGATCTCGCCGCCCTGCCGGCGAAAAGCCGCACGCTCCAGGACTACCTGCGCACCGGCTGCCGCGCCGTGTTGGCGGTCGATGCCGAGGCGCTGCGGCCTGCCGTGCAGGCGCTCTTCGCTGGCGGCTATTTTTTGGAGGATATCACCGGGGTGGATGTGGCCGAAGGCATCCTGCTGCTCTATCACTTCGACCACTACTCCTCAGCGCAGCGCCTGGCCCTGAGGCTGATCGTCCCCCGTACGGTCAACGCGGCCCCGTCGATCGCATCCATTTTCAGCGGGGCCGACTGGCACGAACGCGAGTGCTTCGATTTTTTCGGGGTTCAATTCGAAGGCCACCCCGGCCTGAAGCCGCTGCTTCTTCCCGAAGACCTGAACGTTCACCCCCTGCTGAAAGAGAAGGGGCGCAAGTCTCTGTTCGGACTGCTGCCCCTCGGGCAACTGGTGGCGCAGGAGCCTTGACGGCCGGATCGGGACCGGAAGGCATGTCCCCAAGGAGCGCAGAATGAGCCGGTATTGCATCATCCAGGACCAGGACCGCTGCATCGGGTGCCTGAGCTGCGAAATCTACTGCCGGGAGAGCAAGCAGCTGCCGGAGGGCCCGCGGCCCTGCCAGATCTTCGTTTTCGGCCGGCGCGTGGTGCGCGGCCTGCCGCGCGAAGCCTATGTCTACATGGGGTGCTTCCACTGCGAGAACGCCGCCTGCGTCGCCGCCTGTCCGACCGGCGCCATGAAGAAGCGCTCGACGGACGGTATCGTCTACGTGGAGCCCGACCTCTGCGTGGGCTGCAAAGCCTGCATCGTGGCCTGCCCCTGGGGGGCGGCGCAGTGGCACCCGGCCGCCGAGAAGGCCGTCAAGTGCGACCTGTGCAAGGACCGCATCGACCAGGGGCTCAAGCCCGTCTGCGTTTCGGTCTGCACCACCCAATGCCTGCGCCTGACCCACGTGGACGACCCTCCGCGTTGAGGCGCAAAGGCAGAACGACAGCGAGGAAGCCATGCCCGAGGCGCAAGCGATTTGCCAGGAACCTGAAGTCGACTTCACCGTGCTCGATCGGATCATCTTCGACGACTACGGCGGCAACCGCGAGGCCATGATCATGATGATGCAGGCCATCCAGCGGCAATACCGCTTTTTGCCCGAGCCGGCCCTGCAATACATCTCTCAGGCCATCGGCATTCCGCTGACGAAAATCTACGAGGTGGCCACCTTCTACGCCTCCTTCAGCCTGGTCCCCAAGGGCAGGCACATCATGCACGTCTGCACCGGCACGGCCTGCCACCTCAAGGGCAGCGGCGGCCTGGTCCAGCACGTGGCCGCGCGCATGGGGTTGGACGGCGGGGGGACGACGCCGGACCTCAAGTTCACGCTCGAAACCGTCAACTGTTTAGGCGCCTGTGCCGTGTCGCCCGTGGTGGTGCTCGACGACCGGTACTATCCGAAAGCCAACGTCGGCCAGCTCAACCGGCTGATCGAACAGATCGACACTGAATAGGGCGCATCCAGAAATGGTGGATTTCGGTTCAAGCCCAGGCCGCAGCGATTTCGCAAGCGGAGGCGTAGCGGGGTCCGTGCCGAGGATTGCGAAGAGCTGCAACGCCTGCCTGGGACGAAGGATGCTGTTTGCGGATGGGCACTAACTAGCGGAGAAGAGCCATGGCGACAGCACCGCGCGCGGCAGCCGCCCCGTCGTATGCCAAAAAATTCGCCTGCGCCGGGGAGCTCGAGCAGTACCGGCAGGCCTTGATCGAGCGCACCGACCCCGCCGCGCCGCGCATCCTCGTCTGCTGCGGCACGGGCTGCAAAGCGGTCGGCAGCCTGGATCTGCTGGAGGCGATGAAGGGCGCGGTGTCGGCGGCCGGCGCGCAGGTCAGGGTGATGCCGGAAATCAAGCGCACCGGCTGCCACGGGTTCTGCTCCCGGGGCCCGTTGATGAGCTTTCAGCCCGAAAACCTCTTCTATCAGCGCGTGCAGCCTGCGGACGCCGAGGAGATCGTGCGGGAGACGATTCTGGGGGGAAAGCGGGTCCAAAAGTTCCTCTACACCCCCCCGGGATCCAAGGAGCCGATCGCCACGGTCGATGAGATCCCGTTTTTCGCCAAGCAGACCAAGCTGGTGCTCAAACGGGTCGGCAGGATCGACCCCTTCGATATCAACGACGCGCTGGTCCACGGCGCCTACAAAGGCCTGGTCAAGGCCCTGACCGAAATGACCCCTGCCCAGGTGATCGAGGAGATCAAGACCTCGCGGCTGCGCGGCCGCGGGGGCGGCGGATTCCCCGCCGGGGTCAAGTGGGAGTCCTGCGCCAAGCAGCCCGGCCGCCACTACATCATCTGCAACGGGGACGAGGGCGACCCGGGCGCCTTCATGGACGCCTCGGTCATGGAGGGCGATCCGCACGCGGTCATCGAAGGCATGGCGATCGCCGCCTACGCCATCGGCTCGGACCGCGGGTTCTTCTACGTCCGCTTCGAATATCCGCTGGCGGTGCAGACCCTGACACGGGCCATCCGCCAGGCGGAGGAGATGGGGCTGATCGGCGAGAACGTGCTCGGCACCCGTTTCACGTTCAAGGTCTCGATCTCCACCGGGGCGGGCGCCTTCGTCTGCGGGGAGTCCTCGGCCCTGATGTCCTCCCTGGAGGGCAAGGTCGGCCGGCCGCGGCCCAAGTACATCCGCTCCACCGAGCGCGGCTTCCGCGACAGCCCCTCCAACCTCAACAACGTCGAGACCTACGCCAACGTGCCGGAGATCATCCTGCGCGGCGGCGCCTGGTACACGGGCATCGGCACCGAGCGCTCCACCGGCACCAAGGTCTTTTCGCTCACCGGCAACGTCCACAACGTCGGCCTGGTGGAGGTGCCGATGGGCAGCTCCCTGCGCGAGATCGTCTACGGCATCGGCGGCGGGATCCCCAACCGGAAAGAGCTCAAGGCGGTCCAGACGGGCGGGCCCTCCGGCGGCTGCATACCGATCCCCAAGAAGTTTCTAGACATCAACGTGGGCTTCGGCAGGCTGGCCGAAATCGGCTCCATGATGGGCTCCGGCGGCATGATCGTCATGGACGAGAACACCTGCATGGTGGAGGTCTCGCGCTATTTCATCAGCTTCCTGGTGGGCGAATCCTGCGGGCAGTGCGCCCCCTGCCGCGAGGGGCTGACCCGCATGAAAGAGATCCTCACCCGCATCACGCGGGGCGAGGGCCGCCCCGGGGACGTGGAGCTGCTGGAGGAGATCGGGACCTTCACCAACAGCTTCTCCCTCTGCGGGCTGGGCACCTCCTCCGCCAACCCGGTGCTCTCCACCATCAGGTATTTCCGGGAGGAGTACGATGCCCACATCCGGGACAAGAAGTGCCCGTCGGGCGTCTGCAAGCCGCTGTTCTACTACGAGATCGACCCCGCAACGTGCACGGGCTGCGGGTTGTGCCGGGTCAAGTGCCCGGCCAAGGCCATCGCAGGGGAGAAGAAGAAGCCCCACACCATTCACCAGGATCTCTGCATCAAGTGCATGGAGTGCTACAAAAACTGCAAGTTCACGAGCATCCGGATCATGTGACCCGCGGCGGCCGCAGGCGGGCGAGGCCATAGGACGCACGAGCGATGAAAGTCATCCTGGACGGGAAAGAGGTCGACGCCGAAGCCGGTCGGACCATCCTGGAGGTGGCGCGCGCCAACGGCGTCGACATCCCCACCCTCTGCCATGTGCCGGCCCTGGAGCCTGCGGCCATGTGCCGGCTGTGCACGGTGGAGCTGGTCGAGGGGCGGCGCTCGCGCCTGGTGACGGCCTGCAATTTCCCGCTGCGGGGCGAGGTGGAGATCAAGACCGACACCCCGCGCCTGCGCAAGGGGCGCAAGGTCCTGATCGAGCTGCTCCACACCCGCTGCCCGGATTCCGTGGTCCTCAAGGAGCTGGCCGAGCGCTACGGCGCCGACCTCGCCAGATTCCCGGACGACAACAAGGACTGCGTGGTGTGCGGGTTGTGCGTCCGGGTCTGCGAGCGGATCGGCGCCAACGTCCTCGCCCTGAGCGGCCGCGGGGTCGAGATCCGGGTGAACACCTCTTTCGGGCGTACCGCCCGGCACTGCATCGGGTGCGGGGCCTGCGCCCAGATCTGCCCGGTCGAAAAAATCCGGATCCGCGACGAGGAGGCAGAACGCGTCGTGATCGTCTGCGGCCGGGAGGCCGCGCGCATCCCGCTGCGCCCCTGCTCCTCCTGCGGCAAGCCCTTCGGGCCGGTGATCGACCTTAGCCTGGTCATGGAGCGCGCCGGCGAAGCGCAGGTGCCGGCCTTCAACCTGCTCGTCTGCCCGGCCTGCTCGCGGCGCAGCCACGCCCGGCGCCTGGCCGAACGGCATTTCGAACAGTACGACATCGAGCCCGCCCCCGGGGGCGGAGCGGAGTAGCCGCATGCATCCGGACGCCGACGCCCGGTGCGTGGGGGACTTTTACACCACGCGGTTCAGCCCGGACCCGGCCGCCGCCGGGGCGGCGGACACCCTCATCCTCAACATCGGGCCCCAGCACCCCGCGACCCACGGGGTGCTGCGCGTGATCGTGGAGCTCGACGGGGAGTACATCCGCCGCTGCGAGCCGGTGCTGGGCTACATCCACCGCATGCACGAGAAGATGGGCGAGGTGAAGACCTATGCCCAGTACCTGCCCAACATGGGCCGGGTGGACTACCTGCACGCGCTGGCCTGGAACTGGGCCTACGTCGGCGCGGTCGAAAAACTGGCGGGCATCCGCGTGCCGGAGCGCGCCGAGCTGATCCGGGTCATCACCTGCGAGCTGAACCGGATCTCCTCGCACCTGCTCTGGTGGGGCGCCTATCTTCTGGACCTGGGCGGCTTCACGCCGATCCTCTACGGGTTCGCCGACCGCGAGCGCATCATGGACATCCTGCAGATCGTGACCGGCTCGCGGCTGACCTACTGCTACTTTCGGTTCGGCGGGGTGTCGGCCGATCTGACCGACGAGTTCGCCGCGCGGGCGCGCGCCTTCTGCCGGGATTTCAAGAAGCGCCTGCCCATGTACCGCGACCTGGTGACCGACAACATGATCCTGCGCGGCCGCTGCGAGGGGATCGGGGCGCTGCCGGTCGAAATGGCGCGGCGCTACGGGGCCACCGGCCCGGTGCTGCGGGGCTCGGGCATCGCCTACGACGTGCGCCGCGCCGAGCCCTACTCGGTCTACGACCGGTTCGAGTTCGACATCCCCACCGGGGGGGCCGGGGACGCCATGGACCGCTACGAGGTGCGCATGGCGGAGATGGCCCAGAGTGTT
>JALOOU010000161.1 GCA_025454255.1 Desulfobacterales bacterium
GGTCGGCGCCATCATGGGCTCCGGCGGGGCCATCGTCATGGACGAGGACACCTGCATGGTGGACATGGCCCGCTTCTTCATGGACTTCGTCCAGGACGAGTCCTGCGGCAAGTGCACCCCCTGCCGTGAAGGCACGCGGCGGCTGCTGCAGACCCTGGAGAAGATCTGCGAGGGCCGCGGGGAGCCCGACGACCTGAATATCCTGGAGGAGCTTTCCGCCACCATCAAGGAGGCGTCGCTCTGCGGCCTCGGGCAGACCGGACCGAACCCGGTGCTCTCCACCCTGCGCTATTTCCGCCACGAATACGAGGCCCACATCCTGGAGAAGCGCTGCCCGGCCAAACGCTGCGCAGCCCTGCTCAAGTTCGAAATCGACCCCGAGGTCTGCACCAAGTGCGGAATGTGCTTCCGGGCCTGCCCGGTCCAGGCGATCGCCTGGAAGAAAAAGGAAGTCGCGCGCATCGACAAGGACAAATGCATCAAGTGCATGACCTGCTTCGAAAAGTGCAAGTTCGACGCTATAAATTAGAGCCCCTCTCAAGAAGTTGAGATGGGCTCTAATTTGTGCTTTCTGGGCTTTGAGAACTATTCTTGCCGGATCAGGTTGTAAAAGGTCCACGTCCAAGGCGCGCGATTCCCGCGGAGCGCGGCGCAGTCGTGGTACGCCGCAGCGAATGCGGGCTGAAGCGCAACGCGGAAACGGGGCCTTTTACAACGTCATTCTTCTTCAATCGTGAACATCAGCGGATAGCCCTTCTCGCGCGCTGCCTCCACCGCCACGGACACCTTGGTTTCGGCCACGTCCCGCGGGTAGATGCCGCACAGCCCGACCCCGCTCTGGTGGGCGTGCCACATTATCTCCGAGGCTTCCGCAGCGGATTTATTAAAGACCCCCATCAGCACCTCCACCACGAACTGCTTTGTGGTGAAGTCGTCATTGTGAATCAGCACGCGGTAGTCGGGAGGCTTCGTGACCTCCTCGCGCACCGCGGCGATCTCCTCTGCCATGGGACGGTCTTTTCGCGCGCTCATCTTCCTCGCCTCCTGGTATGACCATTATTGCGCCGGCAATCATGCCTGTCAAAGATCCCGCGGCCCGAAACCTCCCGCGGTGGGCTGCGGGGTCAAGCGGCTCGTTGCTGCCATGGCAACCATTTAACATGCTTTGAAATTGAGCCGCACCATGTTACAATTGTCATAAGGGTCCAGTCACCGGCGGATGCCAATGGACGCCATCCGTTTCAGGGCAACCGGCAAAACGCTGCGATCTCGTCGCAGGCGAAAGACACCGTCAAATGGTTGAAACCGTCTACGTCACGACAGCCAACGAAGCCGTTTTTCGCTGCCCGCAGTGCCAGCGCACAAAAACCGTCGACGCCTCGAGCTTCGAGCATCTGACGCCGCCGCTCCGATTCAAAATGAGATGCCCCTGCGGGCATCAGGCCACCGCCGTCGTCGAGCAGCGCAGGCGTTTCCGCAAAGAGGTGTCCCTGCCCGGCAGCTTCGTGCATCTGGTCAACGGCCAGCCCAAGGGCAAGGGGCGGATGACGGTCAAGGACCTCTCCGCCACCGGGATGAAGCTTGCGATCGCCGCAAGCGGCGCCCTTTCGGCCGGCGACATGCTCAAGGTCGAGTTCCACCTCGACGACGCCGCGCGCAGCCCGATAAAAAAGAAGCTCATTGTTCGCAACATCAGCGGCAGCGAGGTCGGCGCCGAGTTCGCCCCCACCGAAACCCTCGACAAGGCCCTCGGCTTTTATCTGCGATCCTGAACGGTTATGAAGCAGCGCTGCGCCTGGGCGGGGTCGGACCCGCTTTACATCCGCTACCACGACGAGGAGTGGGGGGTGCCGCTGCACGATGATCGCCGGCTGTTCGAGTTTCTGGTGCTCGAAGGGGCCCAGGCCGGCCTGAGCTGGATCACCATTTTAAGAAAGCGGGACCATTACCGCAAGGCCTTCGAGGGCTTCGACCCGCAGCGGGTCGCTGGCTTCGGCGCGGAGAGGCTCCGCACTCTCCTCAACGATCCGGGGGTCGTCAGAAACCGCCTCAAGATCGCCTCCGCCGTTCGCAACGCACGCGCCTTTCGCGGCCTCCAGGAAGAGTTCGGCAGCTTCGATGCCTATGTGTGGCGTTTCGTCGATGGCCGGCCGAAGGTCAACCGCTGGCGCCGCCTTTCGGAGGTCCCGGCCGAAACGGCCGAGTCGCGCGCGCTGAGCAAGGACTTGAAACGGCGGGGGTTCGGCTTCGTGGGGCCCACCATCTGCTACGCCTTCATGCAGGCCGTCGGCCTGGTGAACGACCACCTGGTCGACTGCTTCCGCTTCAGAGAAATATCCGAGTTGACACTCGCTGTGGATGCCGATAGGAAAAAGGGATGAGCCTTGAGCATCTTAAAGAGATCTTCCAGGCCGGCGTGCGCCGGGTGGACCCGGAGCGGATGATCACCGATTGCCTGCGCCTGGCGGGCTCCATCCTGACGGTTGAGACCGACACCGCCCGCGTCGAGCTCGACCTGGGCCGCTTCGAGCGGATCGTTGTGGCCGGCGCCGGCAAGGCCGGGGCCAAGCTTGCCCTGGGTTTGGAGGCGGTGCTCGGGGAGCGCATTGCCGAAGGCCTCGTTTCTGTCAAGTACGGGCACACCGAGCCGCTGAAAACGATCCGGCTCATCGAAGCCGGCCATCCGGTCCCGGACGCCATGAGCGTGGAGGCCGCCAGGCGGATCGTCCAGCTGGTCAGCGGCCGGGATGCAAAAACCCTTGTGATCACGCTGGTCTCCGGCGGCGGTTCGGCCCTGCTCACCCTTCCTTATGAGGACGACACCCACCGGTTGAGCCTGGAGGATATCCGCGAGACCACTCGGCTGCTTCTGGAGTGCGGTGCGCCCATCCAGGACATCAACTGCATCCGCAAACACGCTTCGGGGATTTCCGGTGGCCGCTTCGCGGCCCTGCTCGGGCAGGCGGCCTGTCTGACCCTGATTCTCTCGGATGTGGTCGGCGACCGCCTGGAGAGCATCGCATCGGGCCTCACGGCCCCGGACCCGATGAGGTTTGCCGACGCCATGGCCATCCTCGAGAAATTCGGCATCCTCAACCGGGTACCCGCCTCGGTGCGTCGGCTCATGGAGGCCGGTGCGGCCGGCAACGTCGAGGACACCCCCAAGCCCGGAGACCCCGTCTTCGATCGGTTGCAGAACGTGCTGATCGGCACCAACGCCCACGCCCTGGAGGCCGCCCGGCGCAAGGCCGCCGAGCTGGGCTACCGCACCGTGAGCCTTACCAGTCAGATGGCGGGCGAATCCAGAGAGGTTGCCAAGGCTCTGGCCGCCATTGCCAAGGATGTCGTCCGGGCGGACCTGCTGGCTTCAAAACCTGCCTGCATCCTGGTTGGAGGCGAGACCACGGTCACCATCCGCGGCAAGGGCAAGGGGGGAAGAAACCAGGAGATGGCCCTGGCCTTTCTGCAGGAGATGGAGGAGAACCCGGAGGCCTTCGCGGGGGTGAGCTTTCTAAGCGCCGGCACCGACGGCAACGACGGGCCCACCGACGCCGCCGGCGCCTTCGCATCCCTGGAGGTGCTGGCAAAGGCGCGGAAGGCCGGCCTGTCCATCCGCACCCACCTCGACAGCAACGATTCCTACTCTTTCTTCGATGCCATCGGATCGTTGTTCAAGACCGGCCCCACCAACACCAATGTCTGCGACCTGCAGGTCATCACAGTGACGACGTTGTAATAAGCCCAATTTCGGCGTTGCGCTTCGCCCCTCGTCGCTGCGGCGTACCGGTGTACGCCTCGCTCCTCGGGCCTCGCGCGCCTTGAACTTGTGCTTATTACAACGTC
>JALOOU010000162.1 GCA_025454255.1 Desulfobacterales bacterium
TAGAAGGCCTCGGCGCCGTAGGCCAGGATCGGGTTGTAGTAGCTGAAGACGATGACCGGGATGTCGGTGAACCCGCGGATGGAGGCGATCATGCCGATCACCCGTTTCAGGCCGACGCCGGCGGCGATGGCGCGGGCCGATGAGCGCTGGATGGTCGGCCCGTCGGCGGTCGGGTCCGAGAACGGGACCCCCAGCTCGAGCAGGTCGAGGCCGCCGCGGCACATGGCCTCGATCCCCGCCAGGGAGGTCGGCACATCCGGGTCGCCGGCGGTGATGAAGCCCACCAGCGCCTTTTCGTTTTTTGCGGCCAGCTGCGAGAAGCTCCGGGCGATGCGGTTCATGCGCGCTCCTTTCGGTTGCCCTCCGGGGGCTCCAGGCGGGGGACGACGATTCCAAGGTCCTTGTCGCCCCGCCCGGACAAGTTGACGACCATGGTGTCCTGCGGGGTCCGCTGCGGCGCCGCGGCCATGACCCAGGCCAGCGCGTGCGAGCTCTCCAGGGCCGGGATGATGCCCTCCAGGCGGCAGAGGGTTTGAAACGCCTCGAGCGCGGCGTCGTCCTCGACCGCCACATAGCGGGCGCGGCCGGTCTCCTTGAGCCAGGCATGCTCCGGCCCGACTCCGGGGTAATCCAGTCCGGCGGAAATGGAGTGGGCTTCGCAGATTTGGCCGTCGCGGTCCTGGAGCAGGTAGGATTTGGACCCGTGCAGCACCCCGACGCTGCCGGCGCCGAGGGCCGCGGCGTGCTTGCCGGTGGCGATGCCGCAGCCGGCCGCCTCGACGCCCACCAGCTCAACCGACTCCTGCGCCAGAAAGGGGTAGAACAACCCCATGGCGTTGCTGCCGCCGCCGACGCAGGCCACCAGGCAATCGGGCGCCCGGCCGGCGGCGGCAAGCTGCCGGCCGACCTCCTCGCCGATCACCTGCTGGAAGTCCCGGACCATCATGGGGTAGGGGTGCGGGCCGGCCACCGAGCCGATGACGTAGAAGGTGTCGCCGACGGCTTCCACCCAGAAGCGCATGGCCTCGTTCATGGCGTCCTTGAGGGTGCCGGTGCCGCTGGCGACGGGCACCACCTCCGCGCCCAGCAGGCGCATGCGCTCCACATTGGGCGCCTGGCGCCGGATGTCCTCCACCCCCATGAAAATGCGGCACCCCATGCCGAACAGGGCGGCGGTAGTGGCCGTTGCCACCCCGTGCTGGCCGGCGCCGGTTTCGGCGATCAGCTTGCGCTTGCCCATCCGGCGGGCGAGCAGCCCTTGACCGACGGTGTTGTTGATCTTGTGGGCGCCGGTGTGGGCGAGGTCCTCGCGCTTGAGGAAGACGGTGGCGCCGCCCAGGTGGCGGGAGAGGCGCTCGGCCTGGAAGAGCGGGGTCGGCCGCCCGACGTAGTCACGCAGCAGGCGGGAGAGCTCCTGCCGGAAGTCCGGGTCCGGCGCGATCCGCCGGTAGGCCTCCTCGAGCTCCAAAATGGCCGGCATGAGCGTCTCGGCCACATAGCGGCCCCCGAAGGCGCCGAAGTGGCCGGCGGCATCCGGCAGGCGGCCGTGGGGCGGCCCTGAAGACGGTTGCGGTGAGGTCATGGGAAGATCCTCCTTCGTGCGCCGGCGTCAGCGACGGCGGCAATGAAGTGTTTGACTTTGGCAAGGTCCTTGCGGCCCGGGACGGCTTCGACGCCGGAGCTCACATCGAGCGCGTCCGGCAATGCCGCGCGAAGCGCCTGCGCGGCATTGCCGGGGGTGAGGCCGCCCGCCAGGATCAGGGGGCGGCGGCTGCCGAGGGCGGCGGCCCGGCCCCAGTCCCAAGCTTGGGCGTTGCCTCCGGGCAGCGGGCCCCGGCCGCATTCGGCTAAAATGGCCGCCGCCGGATAGCGCGGCGCCAGTTCGATGCCGGGCTGCCGGTCGGCGAAAAGCGCCTTGATGACGAAGAGGCCCTCGCGCTGCAGACGCGAAACCAGCTCCGGCGGCTCGTTGCCGTGCAGCTGCACCGCGGTGATGCCGGTTTCGGCGGCGACCGCCAGGATGCACTCGAAGGGCTCGTCGACGAAGACCCCCACGCAGGCCACCTGCGGGGGCAGCGCCCGGCGGATGTCGCGGGCGGCTACGGGCGTCACGCAGCGCGGGCTTTTGGGGTAGAACACGCAGCCGATGGCCGCGGCGCCGAGCTCGGCGCAGGCGGCCGCCTCACCCGCCCGCGTCAGCCCGCACACTTTGACCTGAATCGGTGCAGCCCCCCCCGCGGGCTGCCCGGAGGGGTTGCTTGCGCTTGTGGGCATCACGATTCTCCTTGGAGCATTCTCAGAAAGCCTGCGGGGTGTTCCGAGCGCACCAGGCTCTCGCCGATCAAAAAGTTGAAAACGCCCCGTTTCTGGTAGTGCAGGATGTCCGCGCGGGTGCGGATGCCGCTGGCGGCGACCGCCACCTGCCGGGGCAGCAGCCGGGGCAGCAGCCGCAGGGTGCGGTCGCGGTCGGTATCGAACGAGCGCAGATCGCGGTTGTTGATGCCGATCAGGCGCGCCCCGGCGCGGCCGGCCGCTGCGAGGTCCTGCTCCGAAAAGACCTCGACCAGGGCGGCCAGGCCGAGGCCGGCGGAGAGCTCGAGCAGCCGGCGCAGATCCTCCTCCGGCAGGATGCGCACGATCAAGAGCACCGCATCCGCCCCCATGGCCGCTGATTCGTAGAGCTGGTAAGGGCAGATGATGAAATCCTTGCGCAGCACGGGCAGCTCGCAGGCGCGGCGGGCGCGGGCCAGATCGTCCGCCGAGCCCAGGAAAAAATCGGTCTCCGTCAGGACCGAGAGGGCGGCGGCGCCGCCCGCCGCGTAATCGGCGGCCAGGGCTGCCGGGTCGAGGTGGGCGGCGATCGGCCCTTTGGAGGGCGAGGCGCGCTTGATCTCGGCAATGATGTTGGCGCCGCTGGGCCCGGGGGAGCGCAGGCGTTCTTCAAAAGGCCGGATATCGCGGCGCCGCTCGGCCGCCGCGCGCAGGCGGGACTCCGCAATGGTGCGCCGCGCCGCCTCGATCTGCGCCCGCTTGGCGGCCACGATTCGTTCGAGAAGGTCGTGTGCCATGGCCGGGCTGCCTATCCGTTCTGCCGGGTGAAACGCACCAGGGCCTCGAGCTTGCCGCGGGCCGCCCCCGCATCGATGGATTCGCCGGCCAGCCGGATGCCGGCATCGAGGTTTTCGGCGCGGCCGGCGGCGACGAGGGCCGCGGCGGCGTTGAGCAGGACCACGTCGCGGCCGGCGCCGGGGTCGCCGTTGAGGATCGAACGGGTGATGGCCGCGTTGCGCGCCGGGTCGCCGCCGGCGATCTGCGCGCGGTCGGCCCGTCGGCCCAGCAGCTGCTCGGGGGTGATGTCGTAGGTGCGGATGAGGTCCCCGTCGAGCTCGCTGATGCGCGTGGGGGCGCACGCGCTGATCTCATCCAGGCCGTCGTGACCGTGGACGACGAAGGCGCGCCGCGTGCCGAGCAGTCGCAGCGCCTGCGCGAACATCTCGGTCAGCGGCGGGGCGTAGACGCCGAGCAGCTGGCAGGTCGCGGCCGCGGGGTTGGTGAGCGGGCCGAGCATGTTGAAGATGCTGCGGATGCCCACCTCCCGGCGGGCGGCGGCGGCGTGCTTCATCGCGCCGTGGAAGAGCGGGGCGAAGAGAAAGCCGATGCCGACCGCGCCCAGCGCCTCCTCGACCACCTCGGGGGGGGCGTCGAGGTTGACCCCCAGCGCCTCCACCACGTCGGCGCTGCCGCAGCGGCTGGAGACCGAGCGGTTGCCGTGCTTGGCCACGGTCACCCCGCAGCCGGCC
>JALOOU010000163.1 GCA_025454255.1 Desulfobacterales bacterium
AGCCGCTGCATCACGTCGAAATCGTCGCAGGCCTTGAAGTCCCCGTGGGCCACCCGGGGGTCGGCCTTGAGCGAATCCTCCAGAAAGGGCTGTTTCACGACGGCCGGCGTATTTTCGGAAAAGCCCAGACGGTCGATCATGTCCGCATAGCCGCGCATGTCGGCGGCGATCTGGTCTAAAAGCAACGGCAGGACTCTCAGCCGCGCCCCCGAACTTACGATGATGCCGGCCTGAAACCGGGGCGCCGCATGGTCAAGCAGCAGCTGCTGGGTGATGGCGCCCCCCATGCTCAAGCCGCAGGGGATCGGCCGCGGCGCTTCGATCGCCGTGATGAAATCGACCAGGACGGCGGCATAGTCCTGCACCGCCTGCCGCGCGCGGCCGCCGCTGCGGCCGTGGCCGGGCAGGTCGAGGGCGACGGTGTTGGCCCGCTCCTTGAGGCCTTCCACCTGGGCATTCCACAGCAGGGAAGACTCCCCCGCACCGTGGATGAAGACGAGGGTCGACCGCCCCGGGTCGAGCGGCCAGCGCCCGCAGGTGAAAGCGACATTCCGGCTGGTGCGTCTTTCCATGCAGCCCCTCCCGGCTTCCATTGAAATTCTCCGAACAGAATCCGGCCCCTGTCTTATTAATCGTCTCGAAATAGTATGGACCGAGAGCGACCCCCTCTCCCTTACCCTCTCCCCCATCCGTGGGGGTGAGGGCAGGGTGTGGGGGCGTCCGTGTCTATACAATTGTGCAACCCTTAATAATAGAAAACAGGCCCCTGTCTGTCAAACCCTTTCATTTAAATCACCAGCGAGGTGATGAACTCCAGCAGCTGGTTCAGGTTCTGGCAGGGCCGGACTTCGTCGCAGACGGCTTCGAACACCCGCATTTCGCTGTCGCCGCTGTACCAGAACTGCCGGGCTTCCGGGTTGAGCCAGATCACGCGCCGGCAGCGCGCCCGCATCTGCGCCAGGATGCCCTCCTCCGGGGGGGTGTAGTTGCAGCGGCCATCGCCGATGAGGATCAGCGTGGTCTGCCGGTTGAGGGCCTCCAGGTACCGTCGCCGGAAATCCGCCAGGCTCCGCCCGTAGTCGGTGGCGGCGTTGTAGTCGATGGCCGCCTCCTTCAGGATCTTGTCGATGGCCGGGTTGACCGCATAGCGTTTGAAGACCTCCGACACCTCATCCACGCCGGCCACGAAAATAAAACTGCGCACCTGGGCGAAGCACCCCTGGAGCGAATGGAGCATGTTGAGCATGAAGCGGGCGGCCGACCACACCGAACCCGAGACGTCGCAGAGGGTGACGATCTTGGCTTTGCGCGGCGGCCTCCGCCGATAGAAAACCTCAAGGGGCACGCCCTGGAAAGCGGCGGCGCGGCGCAGGGTTTTCTTGACGTCCAGGGCCCCCCGGCGGCGCGCGGCACGGCGCCGGCCGATCCGGTCCTTGAGCCGCCGGACCAGCTGCTCGATCGCCTCCCGCATGGCCTCCACTTCGCGCGGCGTCAGGGAGGCGAAGTGCACCTCCCCCAGGTCGTCGACGACGTGGCGGTAAAACCCTCGGCCCTCACCGGCCCTCTCTATAGGGGAGACGGGCTCGGACAGCAGCCGCCGCGCCGCATCCAGGCGGTCCTGAAAATGGCCGGCCAGATCACGGCGCTCTTCCCACCCCAGGGCATCGCGGCGGTCCGCCACGGCCTGGGCGAGCTGCTCCTCCAGCATGCGGATGCGCTCCAGCAGATCCAAGCGCCGCCCGCCCGCGCCGCCCCCCTCGGTTGCGGGCCCCGCCTGGGGGCGGGCGCCGGCGATGGGAGGCGGCAGGCGCTTCAGCAGGCCGGCGGGGTCGCCCGCCAGGAAATCGATCAGCGCCCTCAGGGACGGGTCCGCGCCGGCCGCGGCCTGCAGCGGTTGAAGGATCGCCCGGATCTTCTCGGCCAGCTCCGGCGAACGCGCGATGGAAGGGTCCTGGCGCAGCTCGTGGAAAAACAGCCGGTAGAGCCGTTCGAAATGGGCCTGCTCCCGGCGGCTCTTGGCGAAGTTGGCTTGCAGGACGGATTTGAACTGGGCCTCCTCCAGCAAATCCACGAACCCCAGATGGCGGAGGCAGTCGAGCACTTCCGCGGTGGAAATGCGCAAGCCGGCGGCGCGAGCGCCGCCGACGAACCTGAGAAGGAGGGGGACCATGCTTGCCATCGAGCCGGAGGTCCATCCGAATTCCGAAACACGAAATCCGAAGACGATTCAGATGATTTTTTCGATCTTGGCGCTGACCGCCTGAACATCCGAACGGTGCTTGCAGACGACGCTCAGCGTCTCCCGGAGCACCTGCGGGGAGAGCTCCTCGACCTGCAGCGCGAGCAGCGACCGGGCCCAGTCCAGGGTCTCCGAGATGGCGGGCTTCTTCTTGAGGTCCAGGCTGCGGATGCGCCGGATGCCCTCCACGAGCTGCGCGGCCAGGCGCTCGCCGATGCCCGGGAGCTTGAGCCGCACGATGGCCAGCTCCAGATCCCGATCGGGGTAGTCGATGTAGAGGTGCAGGCAGCGGCGCTTCAGCGCATCGCTCATGTCGCGCGAGTCGTTGGAGGTCAGGAACACGAAGGGGATGTGGCGCGCCTGGCGCGTGCCGAGCTCGGGGATCGACACCTGGAAATCGCTCAACACCTCCAGCAGGAACGCCTCGAACTCCGGGTCGGATTTGTCCACCTCGTCGATGAGCAGCACGACCGGCTGCGCCGAGCTGATCGCCTGCAGCAGCGGCCGCGGCTGGATGAAGCGCTCGGAAAAAAAGGCGTCCTCCTGCGCGGCGATGCGGTCCACGGCCTCTGCGATCGAGCGCGCGCCGGCGACGACGTCGCCGATTTTCTCCTTGACCATCTGGGTGTAGAGCAGCTGCTTCGCGTACTCCCACTCGTAGAGGGCCTTGGCCTCGTCCAGCCCCTCGTAGCACTGCAGGCGGATGAGCTCGCGATTCAGGCAACGAGCGGCCGCCTTGGCCAGTTCGGTCTTGCCCACGCCGGCCGGCCCTTCGACCAGCACCGGCTTATGGGTGGCCTGGGCCAGGAACACGACCGTGGCGATGAGCTTGGAGCAGATGTAGCCGACGCGCTCTAGCGAGCCGCGCACGTCCTCGACGCTTTCGAAGTTGCGCAGGGTCTCCATGGGAAGCCTCGCTGCGAAGTCGATCTCTTACGGCGGGTCCATTGCTCCGGCAACCCAATATGCCTTAAATTACATTAGCACACGGCTGAAATCGAAAAAACCACAATCTTTCGATGGGGTGTTGACTCTTGCGCCGGTATTCAATAGGGTTGCGCCGCGGCCATTCACCTGCGACCCGATGGAGGGACCTATGGACAAACCGCTTGAACACTACTGGGGCATTCGGCTGGCGGAACTCAAGACCGCGCTGGAGGCGAACAACTTCGAAGTGCATCTCGCCGCGGACTCCGCCGCGGCCCACGCGATCGTCGTGGACGAGATCCTGCCCAAGACCGGCGCCCGCAGCGTCGGCTTCGGCGGGTCGCTGACCGCCGTCGGGGCCGGTCTGTTTCAGACCCTCAAGGCCCGCACCGACATCGCCCTGATCGACACCCTGGACAAGCAGGTCCCCGCCGAGGAGCAGGTGGAGCGCCGCCGGAAATCGCTCCTGGTCGACCTCTTCATCACGGGCTCCAATGCCGTCACCGAGGACGGCCAGCTCGTCAACCTCGACATGCAAGGCAACCGCGTGGCGGCCCTCACCTTCGGGCCCCGGCACGTCGTGGTCGTCGCCGGCCGCAACAAAATCGTGCCGAGCCT
>JALOOU010000027.1 GCA_025454255.1 Desulfobacterales bacterium
GATGGCCCGCATGATCATCGCGCACATCGACAAGAAGCGCAAGGCGCTGGGCATCGACAAGGCCCGCGAGCGCCAGCTGATGTCCATGGCCGACCGCCGCTCGCTGGACGCAGCGGCGTAATCCGACGGATCTCAAACAAACTGACTCCATCCGGGGCGCCCTGCGGGGCGCCCCGCTCTTTTGCGGGTGAGCGCCGCCGGTGGACAGCTCGCTTCGGCGGCCTTAGTATCTGCAGCCGCGGGTTCGTCCGGTCGTTGCGGGTTCCGGTCCAGCTCAAGGCACGGGCGGTTTTGCGACCGAATACGCAGGGTGGCGTTGTCTATGATCGCGAAGAGCGGGGACGCCGGCCTTCGCCGAAGGAGGCCGTCCCCCCTCGGGCACCCTTTCAGGAGGGTTCGTGTATGATGACCTTGGAGGAGTTGAAGCGACGGCAGGAGCTCATCGACGAAATCAACTGGGACATGACCCCGGAGGAGGCCGTGCGGCTCTACCTCGAGTGGGGCAACAACTGGGCCCGCGGGGACGGCTATGTGATCCGCTCCAAAGGCGACTACACCACCTACTTCGTGGTCAACTGCTGGAACAGACCCTACTACGTCTACCTGATCCGGCGCAACTCCGACGAAGCCCAGGAGCTGGCCCGTTTCGAGCTGCCCCGGCAGTTCGAGAAGAATGTCTGCGAGCTCAAGGGGGTGTATGCCCTGGAGGCCGACAGCAAGGCCTGGCTGAAGAGGGAGCTGGGCGTCGTCCGCTGAGCGCCATGTCGCCCCCCGAGAGGGTCTCACGCCAGCTCAGGGTGGTCGTTGAGAAACCGGTACAAGGTCGCCCGGCCCACCCCCAGCAGCTTTGCCGACTTGGCTTTGTTCCCGCCGGCGCGTGAGAGCGCCTTGCGGACCTCATCCGGCGCGAGTTTGCGTGCCGGTCCGCGCCTGCCGCAGATGTCCGCCCCGCGCAGTTCCAGGGGCAGATGGTCCGGCTCGACCACTCCTGCGCTGCACTTAACGAACGCAAACTGGATGGCGTTCTGAAGTTCGCGCACATTTCCCGGCCAGCGGTAGTCGAGCAGCAGCGAAAGCGCGGCCGATGAGAGCATGAGCGGCTCCCGGCCGTAGCGGCGGGCGGCATCCTTCAGAAAGTGTTCGATCAGCAGCGGGATGTCGGTTTTGCGCTCGCGCAGCGGCGGCAGCTGGATCGGGATGACGTTGAGGCGGTAAAAGAGATCCTCCCGGAAACGGCTGCGCTCCACCTCCCGCTTCAGGTTGCGGTTGGTGGCGCTGATGACCCGCACGTTCACCGCCAGCGTCTGCTCGCCGCCCACCCGTTCGAATTTGCCCTCCTGCAGAAAACGCAGCAGCTTCACCTGCATGGTGTTCGAAAGCTCGGCGACCTCGTCCAGAAACACCGTGCCGCCGTCGGCCAGCTCGAAGCGGCCCTTCTTGTCGCGAACGGCCCCGGAGAATGCCCCCCTGACATGGCCGAAAAGCTCGGATTCAATCAGACCTTCCGGCAGGGCACCGCAGTTGATGGGAACAAAGGCAGCCCCCGCCCGCCTGCCTTCGCCGTGGATCGCATTGGCCACCAGCTCCTTGCCGGTGCCCGTTTCGCCGGACAGGTGCACCGGGAAATCGTAGCCGGCGACATCCCGGATCTGCTCGAAAATGGAGAGCATTTTGCTGTCCCGGCCGATGAGGTTGCCGAAACGGCTCATCTCCCCGGCGCGCAGCTGCAGGCTGAGAAAATCGGTTATGTCTTTGAAGGAGGCGAGGACCCCGGAGAGCCGGCCTTGGCCATCGTGCATAGGGGTCACCCGCATTTCGATGCGCCGGCGCTCGCCGGCCTTGGAGGTGATGTTGAGGATGTAGTCGGAGCGCTCCGGCCCTGCGGGGTTGCCGTCGCAGAACGCACAACGGGATCCGCAGAAAGGTTCGCCGAAGGCTTCGTGGCAATCCCTGCCGAGCACGTCGTCCCGCGAAAAACCGGTGATGCGTTCGGCCTCGCTGTTGAAAAAGAAGATCCGGCGCTCCACGTCGTGGGCGATGATCCCCTCCTTCAGGCTATCCAGAACATGGGCGAGATTGTCCCGCTGGCACAGCAGGGATTCCAAGGGGAAATCGTTCATTACGGTCAAATGCCCGGTTGTAAATCTAGATTCCCAGCACGCTCAAAAAGCTGCCCCTATCCGTTTTGCTGTTAAATTGACTAATAAAATTGGATTCCAATGTCAAACCGAGAGCTTCGCGAGCCCCTTGGCGGCAGCCGATCGGCGACGGGCGTGGTCGCGAGCGGTCTGAAGCGTGCAACGGATTTCAGGTGCCGGGGGCGCGGTGGCGGCCAATCGCTCCAGGTAGCCCCCTTTTAGAGTTTCACAAAAAGAGGGTGCGAAGTTCAGGTCGAACACCCAGGAGATGTAGAGCAGCGTTGCGTCGCACACGGACCGGACGGCCTCGATCGGCACCACCTGTCCGCTGGTGATCGCCGACATCACCTCCGGGGAGCAGCGCCCGTTGCCCGAGTATTCGAATTGATTGACCACTTTCGGCATGCGGCCCCTGTGGCGATGGTGACCGATGACCAGGCGCCAGATGTCCAGCTTGTCGGCATCGCGAAGAAGCTTCAGCAAAAAGAGCGAGTTCGTGTCCGCAAGCCGCGGCAGGCGGGCGGCGTTGTGGAAGGCGACCGCGCGCGCCAGATGGCGCCGCTCGACCGGGGTGACGCCGGAGAGCAGGCCATGGCGGTTGATCACCCGCAGGCCGAGCCGCCCGTGGTCGGTCGAATCCTTGTCGCGGAAGGTGCCGTAGCGGGCAAATTGGGGGAACCGTCCGATATCGTGCAGCAGCGCGGCGGCCTCAACCAGCTGCAGATCGTTCTCCGGGAGTCCAAGGGCTTTTCCCAATCTTCGGATGGTGATGCAGACCCTGGCGGTGTGGACCCGTTTCAGCCGCAATGCGCGTTTCAGCTCTTCATCGCTTGCGGCAAAACCGGCGATGTAGCCGGCAAGCCAGGATTTGAGCGTGCGGATCTCGCTAGCGTTCATCGCCGTTCAACGCCTGTCGTTGAGGAACCGCTGCTCGATCAAGTCGGCTAGGGAGTCGGCATCGTCCAGCCGAAAAACCGGGACATGAACTTCCAGCTCGGCGTCGGCGGCGACGGCGATGAGGGTCGGGTCGTTGCGGCAGAGCAGCTCGGTCCCCACGGCGGTCCGCAGGACCTCGATCTTGGGCATGGGCTCGCGTTTGTAGCCCTCGGTGATCAACAGGTCGACGTCGTCGAAAAAGCGGATCAGCGGAGGAAGCGATTCGGACGCCGCGGCTTTGAACATGGCGATCTGGCCCGGGGAGGCCAAGATGACGGTCGCGGCGCCCGCGTTGCGATGCCGTGCGCTGTCCTTGCCGGTGCGGTCGACGGCGATGGGGTGATGGGTGTGTTTGATCGTGCCGATGCGATAGCCTCGTTGTCGGAGCACGGGGATCAGCTTTTCGATCAGGGTGGTTTTGCCGGAGTTCGAGCGGCCGACGATGGAGACGATCGGCGGCGTGTGCGGTTCTGGTGCTTCCATCAGAGCGTCCCAAGGATGATGCCCGAGTCGGTCGGGCTGGTGACAGGGATACGTCGGATTTCGCGCGCGCCGGCGGCGGCCAGCATCTCCGTCAGCTGTTTCTGCGAGTAGGCTTGGCCGGAGGGCGTGCCGATCAGCATGTTGAGCGAGAAAAGCGCCGGGAAGAGGGGCGCGTCCATGGCATCGTCGAGGATGAATTCGTGGATGATCACCATCCCGCCCGGCTCCAGGGCGGAGACGGCCTTGCGCAGGATGTTCAGGCACTCTGATGGGCCCTCGGCATGCAGGATGTGAGAGAGCCACGCGACATCGTAAGGCCCGTCGATTTCATCCCGGTGGTAATCCCCGGGCAGGAAAAAGACACGCTTCTCCATGCCGAACCGAGCGATGGTCTTTTCGGCGAAAGGCCGTGATTCGGGCAGGTCGAAAACGTCGGCGGTCAACCCCGGATGGTTGAGGCAGAACTGGATGGCGTAGGTGCCGGGGCCGCCGCCGAAGTCGAGCAGCCGGCGGCGCGAGGAGAGGTCGATCGCCGGCACGATGTGCGGGGCGGTGGCCATGGCATTGGTATACATGCCCATGAGAAAGCTCTCGCGCCACTGGGCGCTTGGGGCGGCGCCCTGCTCCCGGACGGGCCGGCCGGTCGCCACGGCCCGGTCCAGCCGCGACCAGGAGTCCACCAGGTGGTGGTGGTGCATGATCATGTGCCCGATGTAGTTCGGCGACTCGCTGCAGAGAAGCGCTCGCGCAGCGGGTGAATTGGCGTACCGGCCATCCACCTTGGCCAGCAGACCGAGGGCTGCCATGGCATTCAGCAAGGCTTCGACCCCCCGGTCGGACCCTTTCAGGCGAGCGGCGATATCTTCCGCCGTCAACCGGTCATCCTGCAGGGCCGAGAAGAGACCGAGCTTTACGGCGGCGTGCAGGGCGCAGCTCGCCCAATACGACCCCGAAACCTGGAGCAACCGACCGACGCTCCAACTATCTGGATTCATATGCGTCTCCGGTGAGGCTGGCTATGCCCGCGCACGGTTGGGTCGATTCAGTCGTTTTGATTCTTCTGCTCCTTGGCCAGTTGTTCGGGGGTCATGGTCCAAAAAGGGGTACCGTCTTTCGTCAGCCGCAGTTTCAGTTCGAAGTTGCCCCCCTTTTTGACCTTGGCGGCCATCAGCACATCCTTGCCGTTGATTTCCGCCCAGCAGCCGCGGATATCCACCCGGTCGCCGGGTTTGATGCCGATATCGGCCTGCTTTAGGAAGGCGGCGGGGCTCAGGTGAACGGTAATGATTTCGCCGCCCTCGCGAACCTCGAGCGCGATGCCCGGGGACATCCCCGGCATGGGAACGACTTCCACCACTTTGACGACGGTCGCCTTGAACCTTTCGAGCTCCTTGGCGTTGTAGAGCTTGTTGTAGGGGTCGGCAATGCCCCAGCCCTTCAGTCCGTCCGCATGAGCCTCAACGCCGCTCGCACCCGCTACCGCAAGGCCCAAGGCGGCCATAAAAACCATTCTCAACATCGTTGGCATGGCTACCCTCCTTCGAGATTTACGGTAAAGATATTTATACTGCAGCGATTTGGCAATCGCCTGCTCGATATCGCATCGGCGCTGCGCGCAGCCCCTTGCCGGCAGGTGCGCAGCTCCCTTACCCCGCCGTCAGAAGTTCATGAGCCTTTTTTCGATGATCCAAACCGGTTCGTAGCCGAACAGGGCGTTCAGATGGTGCAGAAACGCGTGGCGCCCCTCCTGCTGCCAGAGGGCGTTGATCGCCGCATTGACGCGCTGGAATCGCTGCTCGGTTGCGTGGAAGTCGGTCCAATCGAGCCGGCCGGAGTCCTCGGCGGCCAGGGCGGCAATGAGTTCCAGCCAGGTCCGGCTGGCTCCCATCAAAAAGTGAGGCCAGGCATCGCGCAGGGCCGCAGACCAGGCGGGGTCGCTCGTGTCGCCGATGCCGGGTTTGACCGGCCCGGCCGTGTCGTCGCCGAACGCCGCGCGCAGGCGTCCAGCGTTTTTCGCCTCGTGGAGCAAGGGGGCGTCGAGGATCTCGGCGCTGACACGGGCGGCCGTCCGGCGTTCGGCGTAGAAGATCAGGCTGAACTGATGGCCGGCGTCGTCGCGCGCGGCGCGGCGGTGAAAACGCCAAAGAAAAATCTCATCGCGATGACCTTCCAGGACCGGCAGAAGCACCTGATGGGCCAGCAACAGGTCCATGTACCAGTGCGGCGGCTCGTCAGGGGGCCACTCCATGCGGAAGCGCACCGCCCACCAGCCGGTGTCGCCGCCGGCCCTGAGTTCGGGCGGGGGCAAGGGGGCGCTCGCCGGCCGCGCCGTGGCCGCGCAGCCCGAAAAGAGCGAAGCGGCGGTCAGCAGAGCTATCAGCCAGCAGGCATTCCGGCGAGGCTTCAGACGGCACCTCCTGTTTTCCTCAGTCGCGCAGGATCAGCCAGAGGCCTGCCAGCACCACCACCACCCCGGCGGCGCGCGCTGGCGTCAGGGGCCTTGGGTCGGCTCCGATCAGGCCGAAGTGGTCGATCAGAACCCCCATGAGGACCTGCGCGACGATGAACACGGTGAAGGCGGCAACCAGGCCGAGTCGCGGCGTGCTGAACCCCAGGGTGCCGACGATGATCAACCCCAACACGCCGGAGGTGTAGGCGTACCACGGGGCGGCCTCGCCGGCGCCGAGGTTGCCCCCCCGCTGAACCAGCATGATCACCCCGATCAGCAGTCCGCCGCTGAAGTAAGTTATGAACACGCTCTCGAGGGTTCCGATGCGCCGGTCCAGCAGCCCCATGAAGTGGGCCTGGAGTGCGGTGGCGACCCCCCCCGCTGCCACGATCCCGGCCAGCCAATAGAGCCTCATTGTGCAACGCCCCTCAATTTTTACCTACAGCCGCATCCGGACGGATCGGTCCGCTGGCCGTGATCCTTTTCATTAAGGCCGTGTGGATGCTCCGACGGCCGGCCCGCAGCAGCCTGGACGGCAGGAGAGTTTACCGCCGAATGGATTGGGCGACATCGTTCAGCCGCTCGCGGATGGAGATGACGTAGCTGGCCATCTTGCCGCGGTGGTCGGCCATGACGGAGTCGTGGCGACCGCGCAGAACCACCAGCGGGTCAAAGGTGCAGACCCGTTCGATCTCCCGGAAGGCGATCTTCAGATTTTCATCCCCGCCCTTCTCCCGCACCAACGGATAGAGCTCGACCAACGTCCTCAGGAAATCCCGCATGACCAGGACCACCCCCTGGGTGTAGTAGATGCGGTCGTCCAGTTCCCAATAGGAGACCTCTTCGGTGGCCTGCACCAGCAGCCCCAGGGGTTGGTCCAGAAACTGGTTGCCGAGGATGGCCATGAGCAGGTTGTAGATGTCATCGGAGCGCAGGTTGTAGACGGCCTTGCCCTCCGGCAGCGCGGCGGCATATTTTTTCACCAAGTCGATGCCCTTACGGTATTCGCTCTCGCTCGAAGGCAGCCACCAGCTGTCCTCGGAAAAGGCGAACCGCTTCTCCCGCGCCTCCTTGAGCCACTCGTTTTCGGCATCGACGGTGCCCAGCTTGGCAATGTTGGTGGCGAAAAAGGCTGCGAGCATGCGGGTTGAAAATATTACGCCGCGCTGGCGGTTGGCGCGGTTGTCGAGCCAGCGCGTGGGCGAAACCCACAGATCGTTGACCGACCAGCCCAGGGTCGAGTTCAACTCCGCCTCCAGGCGGTGGGTCAGCGCCCGGCTCAGTGCGGCCCCTTTCTGCGGTTCGGCGGACCCCAGCCCGGCGTTCTGAAGGATCGCTGCCAGCTCCGACTCGGATGCCGGGAAACGGGTCGAGTCGAGGGCGGTGTAGCCCGCGTTCACGAGCCACACTGCCCCGAACGTTGCGGGCCAGGCCAGAAGCAAGACCAGGAGCGCCACGATGGTTGTTTTGAGCAGCCTGTTGGTCGGGCGCTTGGGAGCAGGTGCCGCGGGATCCATGGGGGTCCTTTCTGTGTGTGCAAGGCCGTTAGCGCGCGCCGGCCGTGGGGGTGCTGGCCGTCCCGGAAGCCAGCGTCAAAACTACACGCGTGCCGAAAGAATGTCAAACGTGCGCACCCGCCCCGGGCCCCTTATGGCTGCGGCCTCCGGCCGGGTTTGATCGAAGCGTCTTGACAGCGCCGGCCGCCATGATAGAAGGATCTTCATCTCGATGGCATCGCCATCAAGGCAATTTGAAGGAGACCTTATTCAAGATGAACCCCAGATGGATGTTATGGCCTGCCGTTGCGGCCTGCGCCGTGATGGCCGGCTGCGCCGCCGTGGTGCTCGGGACCGGCGCCGGCGCCGGCGCATACTCCTATGTCCAAGGCGAATTGATCCGAACCTATCCGGCGGCCTACGCCGACACCATGCAGGCCTGCCTCCAGCTCCTCGAAGACCTGGGAATGCCGGTCCTGGAAAAGCGCAGCGACGGGGAGCAAACCACCCTCTCGTCGGAGCGCAAAGACGGCACCCCGGTGACGATCAAAGTAAAAATCATCAGCATCGACGTCACGCAGGTCTCCGTCAGGACCGGCGTGGTGGGCCTGTGGGATCGAGGGGCCTCCGCCTCGTTGCATGACTTCCTCGCCGCGCGCCTTAGCGTGTCTGCCGGCGCAGCGGGAGTTCGCGGTTGATGGCTGAGATCTCATCACGCTCGCTGCGGTTGATGGCCTCGATGTGCGTTTCCATCACCCGGCGCAGCGCCGGGTGATGGAAACGGTGCAGGCTGTGGTTGGCTATGAGCCTAAACCCCCTCCGCAGCTTGTGCCCTCCCCCGGCGCCCGGGTCAAACAACCGGATTCCGTGTGCGATGGCCCACTCGATCGGGCGATAGTAACAGGCCTCGAAGTGCAGGCAGTCTGTCTTCTGGAGGCTTCCCCAGTAGCGCCCGTATAGCCTCTCGCCCTTGGCGACGCACATGGACATGGCGAGCGGCATCCCCCCGCTCGCCCGGCTGCGGGCGACCGCGAAGACCAGCCGATGCCCGAACCGTTCGGGCAGCAGCCTGAAAAATTCCGGTGTCAGGTATTTGCACCCCCATGGACCGAACTGATCGTTGGTGCGGGCGTAGTAGCGGTACATGACCTCGTAATGGGATCGCTGCAGATGACCTCCCGCAATCATATCCACGGATATGCCCTGGCTCCTAAGCCGCGAGCGCTCGCGGCGGATATTTCGGCGCTGGTTGGAGTTGAACCTGGCCAGGTAGTCGTTGAAATCGTGGAAGTTTTCATTGACCCAGGCAAAGCTGGGATGAACCCACGGGCAGTAGCCCCGGCGTGAGACCGATTCGGCCCACAGCGGGTCGGAAAACAGGAAGCTTGCGCCCGCCAACTGGTGCCGGCGGCAAAATTCCTCGATCTCATTCAGCATCCATCCGGTCAGCACCTGCTCGTCCACACCCGCCGCCGTCAGGAAGCGATACCCGATCAGCGGGGTGAACGGGCTCATACCGACCAGCTTCGGGT
Organism: Desulfobacterales bacterium; assembly: GCA_025454255.1. Lineage (GTDB taxonomy): Bacteria > Desulfobacterota > Desulfobacteria > Desulfobacterales > SpSt-501 > SpSt-501. The sequence continues at coordinate 9,035 of JALOOU010000027.1, forward strand.
AGTAGCTCACTCCCAGTCGCCCGGCCAGCTCCGCCCACGCGTGGTCGAACACGAACTCACCGGCACTGTGGCGTTTGATGTAAAGGGGGGCCGCGGCTATCAGTTCGCCGCCCGACCAAACCGTCAGGTGGCGCGGGGCCCAGCCGTTTTGGGGGGCGGCGCTGCCGGATGCCTCCATCAGCCAGAGCCAGTCCCATTCCAAAAAGGGGGTCTGCATCGGTTGTGCGAGCCGATCCCAGGCGTCGCGGTCGATCGCGGCGATCTGCGGGATCCAACGCATTTCAAGGGAGGAGGGGCGGCTCATGCGTGAACCTTGTTTGGCCGGTGCGCCTTGCAGGCCAGCCTGGGGCAGCGCTGCGTCAGCGAGTCAGTTCAGATTTTAAAGCCAATAATAGAGCGCTCCTCTGTGGCTGTCATCCGCCGACAACCGGACGCCGCCTATTTGATGAATCCTTGACATTCGCGGCGGCATAGATAAAATCTTCTTTTGATTCTAAATTGCATTAGCGAGGTCGAACGCCATGCCGATTTTTGAGTTTCGCTGCATCGACTGCAACGAGTGTTTTGAAATTCTCGTGATGGCTCGGGATGAGGAGGTCGATTTGCGCTGCCCGAAGTGCGCCTCGCAAGAGATCGAGCGGATCATGAGCAAATCCTGTTTCGCCATGGGCGAGGGCGGCGGCAAGCGCCAGGGGGTTTCGGTCCAGGACCGCAGCTGTTCCGGCGGGTCGTGCACGACCTGGGAAATTCCCGGCCACTCGCGCTGAACGGGCTTACAGACGTCGAACCCCATGCAACGAATCCACTCCCAAGAAAAAGAGCAGTTCAAGAAGCTCTTCAGCCGCGAATACCCCGAAAACTTCGAAGAGCGCTTCAAGGTGCTCGAAGTGTTCCTCGCGACGGAGAAGCACCTCACCTGCGAGGAGCTCTGCCAGATCCTGGCCGCCCGCGGCGAGCCGCTCGCACCGGAGTTCGTGCGTGAAACCCTGAAACTGCTCAGCCGGTTCGGCTTTGCACGCCAGAGCCGCTTCGACAACGGCGAGGTCCGCTACGAGCACCACCACCTGGGCCAGCACCACGACCACATGATCTGCACCAAGTGCGGCAAGATCATCGAGTTCAAGGAGGAACGGCTGGAGGAGGCTCAAATCCGGGTTGCGGCCGCCCATGGGTTTCACATGCTGCAGCACCGCATGGAAATCTACGGGATCTGCGCGGAGTGCATGCGCGAGCGCCGCCGGCGGATGCCGCTGACCCTGGCCAAATCGGGCGAAGCGCTGCTCATCCGTGACATCAGCGGCGGCGCGGCCTCCCGCTTGCGGCTCATGACCATGGGGCTGCGGGAGGGGGACCGGATCGAGGTGATCAGCAACAACGGCCAGGGGCAGCTGGCCGTCTCGGTCGATATGAAGCGCTACGCGATCGGCCGCGGGCTGGCCCAGAAAATCATCGTGGAGCCGGCCAAATGATCAGCCCCGGTCCTTTCAGCCGCCAGGCCGCCATGACCCGTTCGCCCGATCCGGGCTACATCGCCAGCTACGCGAACGGCCGCCTGCGGCAGCAGAGCGACCGAGCGCTGTCGGGGCTCTCCCGATGCACCCTGTGCCCGCGCGGCTGTCGGGTCGACCGGGTCGCCGGCGAGCTGGGGGTCTGCCGTACCGGCCGCTTCGCCCGGGTCGCCAGCTTCACCCCGCATTTCGGCGAGGAGCGCCCGCTGGTGGGCAATTTGGGCTCGGGCACCATTTTTTTCACGCACTGCAACCTGCTGTGCCTGTTCTGCCAGAATTTCGAGATCAGCCACGAGGGCGCCGGCGAAGAGGTCTCCGACGAAGAGTTGGCAGCGATGATGATCGCCCTTCAGGAGCAGGGCTGCCACAACATCAACTTCGTCAGCCCCTCGCACGTGGTCCCGCAGATATTAAAGGCGCTGGAGATCGCTGTTGCGATGGGTCTGCGGGTGCCGCTTGTTTTCAACACGGGCGGCTACGACCTGCCGGAAACGCTGGAGCTGCTGGAAGGGGTGGTTGACATCTACATGCCCGATTTCAAGTTCTGGGACGCCGGCATTGCGGAACGGGCCTGCCAGGCAGCAGATTACCCTCAGGTGGTGCAGGCGGCGATCAGGGAAATGCACCGCCAGGTGGGGGACCTCGCGCTGGATGAAGACGGCATCGCCCGCCGCGGGCTCCTGGTCCGCCACTTGGTGTTGCCCGGGGGCTTGGCGGGAACTCGCCAGGTGATGCGGTTCATCGCCGGCGAGATTTCGCGCGACACCTATGTCAATGTGATGTCCCAATACCGGCCCTGCGGCAGGGCGCACACGCTCAAGGGTCTGCACAACCGGCTGACGCCGGCCGAATACCATGCCGCCGTCCAAGCGGCGCTCGATGAGGGCATCCACCGGCTCGACAGCCTGAACCGCGGCCGGCGCCGGCAGTGAGACACCGAATGGGACGCATTTTTGCCATCGGCGACATTCACGGCTGCTACGACAAGCTGTGCGCCCTGCTGGACAAGATCCCCATCGACTGGTCGTGCGACCGGCTGCTGTTCATCGGGGATTACATCGATCGAGGGCCCAACGCCTTCGATGTCGTGGAGCATTTGCTGAAGATTCAGGCCCGGCACCCGCAAACCGTCTTTCTGAAAGGCAACCACGAGGAGATGCTGGCGGGCTACCTCTCGGGCCGGGACCGCATGAGCTATCTATACAACGGGGGGCGCCAGACGCTGGACAGCTATTTGCGCCGCGCGGCATCCTCGGCCGGGCAGCCGATTCCGCCGGAGCATCTGCGCTTCTTCAAAGGACTGGCCCTCTACCACGAGACGGCCGACACCATCTTCGTCCATGCCGGCCTGCGCCATGGCCTGCCGCTGAACCGGCAGTCACCGGATGATCTGCTCTGGATTCGGGAGAAGTTTATAAATTGTCCGGAACCCTACGAGAAGCGGGTGGTTTTCGGTCACACCCCGTTCGAGGATCCCTGGGTGCAGCCGGACAAAATCGGCATCGACACCGGCGCGGTATACGGCAACCAGTTGACCTGCGTACAGCTGCCCGAAGTGGTCTTTTTTCAGGCCTGAGGCCGGCTGCGTCAAATTGGTGCCGATCCGGCCAGGTGCGGTCGAGAGGCGAGGCGTGATGCGACAGGCAGTCTTAGCCGTTTTTTTTCTGCTCGGGGTGGTTGGCAGCGCCGGGGCGGCCGAGCGCATGGCGGTGAGCGCTTCGGATGCCAATGTCCGCTCCGGGCCCGGCCCAACCCAAGATGTGCTCTGGAAGATCGAAAAATACCACCCGATCGAGGTACTCGAGGTTTCAGGGCCGTGGCTGCGGTTCAAGGACTTCGAAGGCGATGTGGGCTGGATCCACAAATCCCTGGTGGACAAAACCCCGACGGTGATCGTCCGCCAGAGCGGGGCCCAGCTGCGCAACGGCCCCGGCACCGACCAACCGGTCCTGATCAAGCTCGACAAGGGCGTTCCCTTCAAGGTTCTCAAACGCGAGGGGCGCTGGATTCAGGTCGAGCATGCCGACGGAGACAAGGGCTGGATTCATGACTCGCTGGTGTGGTAGAAGACCACGTTTGACGACTTCCTAAAACCCCACTGTCTGCGTTGCGCCTCATCCCGTGGTCGCTGCGGTCCCGCCGTGGCGGGAACCGCCGCGCGATACGGGATTTGCGGACGCTGATCTTGGGCTTTTTACAACGTCGTCTGTGTCGGGGACTTTTTTCGAGCCCATCAAGTTTGCCATGAAAGAGGAAAAGAAGATCGCTGCCGACCGGCCCGCGCGGGCGGCCAGCCGCCTGCTCGTGGGGGTCGGCTCGGCGCTGGTGGATATCCTGACCCACGCGGACGACGCTTTTCTGGAGGCGGCCGGCGCTCTGAAGGGCGGCATGGTCTATGTGGACCGGGAGCACATCGAACAGACCCTGTCACGCGCTGCCGGCACCCCCGCCGTGGTTCCAGGCGGTTCGGCCTGCAACACCGTGGTGGGCGTGAGCCGGTTGGGCGGGCAGGCGCGCTTCGTCGGCAAACGCGGCAACGGCGCCATGGGCGATTTTTTCGAAAATGCCCTGCGCGCCCACAACGTGGAGCCTCGGCTCTTGCGCTCCGACACCTCAACCGGCCGGGTGCTCTCCATCATCACGCCCGATGCCCAGAGGTCCATGTTCACCTTTCTGGGTGCGGCCGCGGAAAGCCGGCCGGAGGACATCGTGGCGGAGCTGTTCCATGAGGCGGCGATCGTGCACCTGGAGGGCTATCTTCTGTTCAACCCGGAGTTCATGCGCAAGGCGCTGGCCTTGGCCAAGGCGGCCGGGGCCAGGGTGTCGCTCGACCTTGCCAGCTACAACGTGGTGCAGGAATCCCGGGGGTTTTTGGGCGAGCTCGTCGAACGGTATGTGGACATCCTGCTGGCCAACGAGGACGAAGCTCGGGCCTACACGGGGGAGAGCGAGCCGGGGGCGGCCCTCAGGGCGCTTGGCCGGGGAGTGGAGATCGCGGTGTTGAAAACCGGCGAGCGCGGCAGCCTGATCAGCGCCGCAGGGCGGGTCATCGCCGTTGCCGCCGCCGGCGACGGCCGACCGGCCGTAGACACCACCGGGGCCGGGGATCTCTGGGCTTCCGGTTTTCTCTATGGTTTGGTGGAAGGCTATCCCCTGGAACAATGCGGCGCGCTGGGATCGGCCTGCGGGTACGAGGTCTGCCAGGTGGTCGGCGCCAGCATCCCGGAGCACGGCTGGGAGCGCATCCGCACCCTGATCGAAAACCAGAAACCTCAGCGGTGAGCCGGCCGATCCTCGCTGCGCAACGGCCGGGCTACACCCACCGGATGCGGACGGCGCCGGCGGCTTCGCCCGGAAAGTGTCAAGGAGGCATTGTGGCGGCAGCCAAAAAGAAATCGCGCAAAGAACTGTTGAAGGAACCGGATGTGGTCCTGACCTGGTCGACCCGGCTTTTGGCTGCGGTGGCCGCGCACAAGAACGCGATCGCAATTGGCGTGATCGGCCTGCTGGCGGCGGCCGCCCTCTATTCCGGCTACCAGTACTACGTCCACCGTCAGGAAGCCCGGGCGGGGGTTCTGCTCCAAGAGGCGATGGCCAAATACGAGCGCCTGCGCGCGGGCGAATCCCCGGAAAAGGCGGCGAAGGCGGTGGCCGAGGATTTCCAGCGCCTCATCGCCGATTACGGCAGCCGCGCAAACGGAGACACCGCGCGGTTGATCTATGGCAACATTTTGTACGAGGCGGGTGATTTCTCCCGGGCGGCGGAGCTGTACCGGGCGCTGCAAGCGCGTTTCGGCGAATTTCCGCTGGTCCGGTTCCAGGTCATTCAAAGCCTCGGCTACACCCTGGCCGCCCTGCAGGATGACGCAGGTGCGGCGCGCACCTTCGAAGCGGCGTTGGCGGTCGCCGATCCGCGCCTGGCCGACGGCGTGCTCTACCAGCTGGGGACGCTGTATGCCCGGTTGGGGCAGACCGAAAAAAGCACCGCCGCCTTCAAGCGGATCCTTGCCGACCACCCGGATTCCGCCTACGTCGCTATGGTCAAGGAGCGGGTCAGCCTTTAGGCCGCACCTCGAGATTGTATTTTTTGATCTTCTGGCTCAGGCCGCTTTTGGCGATGCCCAGCAGGTCGGCGGCATGGGCTTGGACATGGTCCGCCATCCGCAGCGCGCGCTGGATCATCTGTTTTTCGACCATCTCCAAGGTCTCATAGAGACCGGCGCTGGCCGGGATGCCGTCCAGGTGCAGGGCGTTGTCGATGCTGCTGCGGAACCCCTTGGGCAGGTCGCGGTCGGAGATGATGTCGGTCGGGCACAGGATCATGGCGCGCTCGATGACATTCTCCAGCTCGCGCACGTTGCCCGGCCAGGTGTACTCATAGAAGAGACGGTCCACCTCCTGCGTCACCCCTTTGACTGGCGCCGACAGCTTTCGTTCCCCGGCATACTTCGCGATGAAGTGATCCACCAGCAGGCGGATGTCTTCTCCCCGTTCCCGCAGCGGGGGGATGATGATGTGGACGACATCCAGGCGGTAATAGAGGTCCTCGCGGAAACGACCGGCCTGCATCTCCTCTTTCAGGTGCTTGTTGGTGGCGGCGATCACCCGAATGTCCACCGTGATCGGACGCACGCCGCCGACCCGCTCGAAAACCTTTTCCTGCAGCACCCGCAGCAGTTTGACCTGAAGGTTGGCGGATAGCTCCCCGATTTCGTCCAGAAACAGGGTGCCGCCGTGGGCAAGCTCGAACCGGCCTTTTTTGCTGGCAACCGCGCCGGTGAACGCCCCTTTTTCGTGGCCGAAGAGTTCGCTTTCCAGGAGCCCCTCGGCCAGGGCCGAGCAGTTGACGGCCACAAACGGCAGGTCGCGCCGGGGGCTGTTGAAATGGATGGCCTTGGCGACCAGCTCTTTTCCCGTGCCGCTTTCCCCTTCGATCAGCACCGAGGCGTTCGACGGAGCCACTTTCTGGATGGTGTCGAACACATCGCGCATGGCCTTGCTCTTGCCGATGATGTTTCCGAACCGATACTGGGATTCGACCACGCTGCGCAGACGGCGGTTTTCCTTGACCACCTGGAAAAGGGCCATGGCCTTCTGGACGTAGAGAATCAGCCGATCATTGTCGAACGGCTTGAGGATGTAGGTGTAGGCGCCTTTCTGCATGGCCTCGACCGCTTTGTCGACGGTGCCGTGGGCGGTCATGATGATCACCGGCACGTCCGGGTCGCAGGCCTTTATGCGCTCCAGCAGATCGATGCCGTCCATCGTCGGCATCTTCATGTCGGTGAGCACCAGGTCGATATCCGACGCCTTTTGTATCTCGATCGCCTCGGGGCCGCTGAGGGCGGTGAGAACCTCATAGCCCTCCTCCTCCAGCAGGGCGCTGAGCACGAGCAGGTAGTTTTTCTCGTCATCCACGACCAGAATGGTTTCCATGGCTAGGCCCTGCCCTCCGGCGGCTTCAGCGGCAGCGCCACGGTCGCCCGCGCACCGCGCGGGGTGCGGTTGGCGATGCCGATGCTCCCCCCGTGGGCTTCGATGATGTTTTTGACGATGCCAAGCCCCAGGCCGGTCCCCTTGTCCTTGGTGGTGAAGAAGGGGTCCCAGATTTTTTCCAGCAGCTCCTCGGGGACGCCGGCCCCCTCGTCCTCGATTTCAAGCCTCAGGCTCTGGTTGGCTGCGTAGAGCCTGACCCCGATCTCCCCGCCCTCCGGCATGGCCTGCATGGCATTGATGAAAAGGTTCAGCAGGGATTGGTGCAGCATGGTGGCGTCCGCCAGGACCGCGGGCAGCGGGCGGCGGTAGTCCTTGCGGATCGTGTAGCGCTTGCCTTCGATCTGGGGGGCCAGGAAGGCGAGGTTCTTCTCGATCACCTCCTCCACGCGGCAGTCGCTGAGTTTCGGGTTGCGCGGCCGGGCGTAGTTGATGAAGTCGGTGATGATGCCGTTCAACCGGGTGGCCTCTTCGATGATGATGTCCGGCATGGCGTTGGCAGGGTCCACCTGGGTCACCTTTTTCTTCAGCAGCTCGGCCGAGCTGCGGATGATGCCCAGCGGATTGCGGATCTCGTGGGAGATGCTCGCCACCATCTCTCCCATGGCCGAGAGTTTCTCGGCGCGGTTCAGCTGCTCTTTGAGCTGCAGCCGCTCCGCGGCCCGTTTTTCGATGATGCTCTCCCCGCGCTTGACGACGAAGAGCAGCACCACGAACAGCGCCCCCATGAGGACGGTGCTGGTGATGACCAACAGGACCTGGATGCGGTAGATGGTCTGGTAGTCCGCGCTCAAGTCCTGGACGACCTCGATGACGCCCAACACCGTGTCCGTTATCCGGCCTAAAGGTTCTTCCCAGCGCAGGGGCGCAAATGTGACCAGTTGCACTTCGCGCGGAAACCCCAGCAGGATCTGTAGAAAGCTGCCGCGCTGGATCAGCTTGGAGGAGGTTTTGCCGGCCTTGGCCTGCTCCAGCGCGGTGCCCCCGATCGTGACCACCCCGATCCGCTGCTCCTCGAAGCTGTAGGAGATGGTGTTGTTCATGCTGTAGATATTGAGGTCCTGCACCTTAAAGCTGTGCAGCGTGCTGCGGACCACCGTGTCCATGCGCTCGAACTGGTCCGGGTTTCTCAGCTGGACCCGCCCGAATTTCATCCCGATGGGCACGATGAATTGCAGGAAGACCTGATGGTTCAGGTTCTCGATCAGCGCATGGGCGTAGTCCTCGCTTTTCTGGCGCTGCATGGCTTTTACCCAGTGCGTGTTCAGAATGGTCAGGATGAGGGTGACCAGAAAAATGACGACCAGCCCGGTAAAGGTGAAATACTTGACCAGCCGGAACGGCTTGATTCTCTCTTCGGGTAACGGACGGTTCGCTTTGGCCATCGCCACTTCCCCCCGCAACGGATGGGGGTGATTATAGAAACAATCTCAATTTGTTTCAAGGCGCCGGCCGATACGCGCTAAAGGTTTCACGCCGGGAGCCGATAGTGCCTCCAAGGAGAGGCGGAAGCAAAGGTGCGAATCTCGATCTTGAAACGGCGATTTCAAAAATTTGACGCATGTCCGTGGAAAAAAACGCGCCGCTGCGGTTCCGAACAAAGACGCCCGGCAGGGCGCACGGTAAGCGCCCACTCCCCAGGGCGGCGTAACCTTTAAGGAATAATGGTATTTCGATGCGCACGCGGGTTTTTGCCGAAACCGAAAAAATATCTGGCTCAAAATTTGCTAAATTTCCTGTCGGGCCCGCGATGGGCCAAACTCTCTCCGCCCGGCGAAAGCTGCCGGGTGCTGCAGGCGGCGGGGCGATCACTAGATCCCACGGCGGTACCCACATGATGATACAAGTGATAGTAAAATACACAACATATTGTTAATTATTGATAAATAAACATAATTATGTCTAATTTTTTGACTTCGATCGTTTTTTGTGCGATAATTTTATCTATAAATTAGTTATTCGAGCTCCGGTGGACGAGCGGCGCCCGGCGCAGGACCCGATGCGAAACAGACTCAAAGAAACGCGCGAATCGATGCTGATGAGCAAAACCGAGCTGGCCAAGCAGGCCGATGTCTCTCCCATCACGATCTCCCGAATCGAGCGCGGCCTGCCGTGCCGCTTGGAGACCCAGCGCAAGATCCTGCTGGCCCTGGGAATGCAGCTGGCGGATAAACCCAAACTATTCAAGGATTGACGAGTCCCATGCTATTCGGAAAAAAGGACACTCTGGTCGGTTTGGACATCGGATCTCGAGCGGTGAAGGCGGCCGAGATCAGCGACACCAAGAACGGTCCCAAACTCAAGCGCTTCGGCACAGCCGACATTCCTCCGGGCGCCATCGAAGACGGGGCCATCAGCGATCCGGACACCGTGGCGCAAGTCATCCGACAGCTGCTCAAATCGGCCAACATCAAGGAAACCAATGTGGCCGTGTCGATCGGCGGGTATTCGGTCATCGTCAAAAAGATCAACGTCCAGACCATGCCGGAGGAGCAGCTGCAGGAGACCATCCATTTTGAAGCCGAGCAATACATCCCCTTCGACATCAGCGACGTGAACCTCGATTTCCAGATTTTAGGCGAGGTCGAGAACAACTCCGGCCAGATGAGCGTTTTTCTGGTGGCAGCCAAAAAAGAGATGGTCAACGACTACATCAACCTCGTCACCCTGGCGGGGTTGAATCCCTGCGTCGTCGATGTCGAGGCCTTTGCCCTCCAAAACATCTACGAGGCGAACTACGACATTCAAGGCGAAAATGTCGCCTTGATCGATATCGGCGCGAGCAAGACCTCCCTCAACATTCTCAAGGACAACTCATCGGTCTTCATGCGGGATGTGGCGCTGGGGTGCTTTCAGATCAACCAGAAGATCATGTCCCGCCTCGACTGCACCTACGACCAGGCCGAGCTCATCAAATTCGGCGAGGACGCCAAAAAATTTTCGGCTGACGAGCGCCAGCAGATCATCTCCTCCGTCGTGACCGACTGGTGCACGGAAATCCGGCGCGCCCTGGATTTCTTCTACACCAACTACCCGGATGACCAGATCAAGCGCATCATCCTGAGCGGCGGGGGGGCGAATATCGCCGAGTTCCGAAAACTGCTGGCCTCAGAGGCCTCCGCCCCGGTGGAGACGCTGAACCCGTTTCACGGCTTTAGCGTCGATGAAAAGAGCTTCGAACCGGAGTACATCCGACAAATCGGCCCCCAAGCCGCCATCGCCATGGGACTGGCCCTCAGAAGAGTGGACGACAAATGATACGCATCAACCTACTGCCGTTTCGGTCCACGCGTAAGAAGGAAAACATCCGGCGCCAGCTGTCGGTTTCGATCCTGCTGGTGGTCATGACCGGGCTCGCCATCTTCGGCACCTATCTGCTGCTGGGCAACCAGATCGACGATTTGAACAGCCGGATCACGGTTGCCCAGGCCGAGCTGGAAAAATACGAGGCCATCAACAAGGAGATCGCCGAGATCAAGGCGAAGCTGGTCAATCTTGAAAAAAAGATGGACGTCATCCGCAGGCTCGAGGCCAGCCGCTACGAGCCGGTTGCGCTGATGGACATCATGACGCAGACCGTTGTCGCCAAGCGGATGTGGTTCACCAAGATGGAGACCAAAACCGACTCGGTCTCCTTGAGCGGTCTTGCCATGGACGACAAGACCGTTGCCGATTTCATGCTCCGGCTGGAAGGCTGCGGGCTGTTTTCGGCGGTCAGCCTCAGAAACATCAAACAGGTGGAAGTGCAGAAGACGGCCCTCAAGAGTTTTGAGATCGTCTGTGCCAAGCAGTCGGTCCAACACGCGGATGCCAAAAGTTCCGCACCAACCGGGGCGAAATAGCGATGGAAGCGAAGGATCTGGCAATCAGCAGTGCCGGCGGTCAGTTTCTGGAAAAGATCGAGCATCTGGTTCTCTGGCAGCGCATCGCCATTGTCGGCGGCCTGATCGTTCTGTTGCTGGGGGCCGCCACCTGGTTCGTGTTTTTGGACCAGTGGGAGCAGATCGACCAGCTTCGGACCAAATATGAGGGCCTGGAAAAACAGCTGGCCACCGCCAAGATCAACGCGGCCGAGCTGGAGAAATTCAAAACCAGGATGCAGGAGGCGGAGGCCCAGTTTAAAATCGCGATGCGCGCCCTGCCGGAAAAACAGGAGATCCCATCGCTGTTGACGAGCATCTCCAAGTCCGGCCAGGAGGTGGGCATGGAGTTTCTGCTCTTCGAGCCCAAAGCCGAAGTCACCCGCGATTTTTATGCGGAGATCCCGGTGGCCATGAGCCTCCGCGGCGATTACCACAATCTGGCGGTGTTTTTCGACAAGGTCGCGCGGCTGTCCCGGATCGTCAACATCAACGACATCAGCATCAATCCGGGCAAAGAAGCGCGGGAGCTGAGCGCGGCCTGCACCGCGGTGACCTATAAGTTCGTGGAGCCGCCGCCGGAAAAGCCGGCCCCCGGCGTCAGGCCGGGCGCGGCCGCCAGGCCGGATCCGCCCAAAACCGCCCACGCTCCGGGCAAAAAGAACCCCAAACAGGATCTCTAACTCGCGTGAAAAGCCGATTATGAAAAAGATCCCCGATCTCCTGCGCACGATGTTTCTGCTGACGGCCGCCGTTTTCCTGTGGGTGGGCTGCGATGATCCGCCCAAAACGGCTGAACAGCCGCCGGCGGTCCGAAAAAAGATCGCCGCCCACGCCGAAACCGGGCCCGTCGCGGTGAAGCCGCCGGCCGCGGTCGGCGACAGCGTCGCGCCGGCCACGGCGCAAGCGGCTGCTCCGGGAAAACCGGCCCCGGCGGCTCCGCCGCCCAAGCCCGCTGAGCCGGCCCCGCCGACCCGGGCGCCGCTGACCCTCGCCGCGTCGAGCCCAGGTCAGCCGGCCGCGGCCGGGTCGGCCGGCGCAAAGGCCGTTGCCGAAAGCTCCCAGGTGGCGACCCTGCTGAACATTCAGGTGCCCGCGCCCTACGACCCGAAGGGCAAAGTCAATCCCTTCGAGCCGTTGCTCAAGGATGAGTCGGCGGCGGTCGCGATCAGAGTCCGCACCCCGACGGACCCGAACCGGCCCAAGACGCCGCTGGAGAAGCTCGATTTGGGCCAGTTGAAACTGGTGGCGATCATCGCGACCCCGACCGGCAACCGTGCCATGGTCGAGGAGTCCACCGGCAAAGGCTACATCATCAAAACCGGAACCTTTATCGGGCTGAACTCGGGCAAAGTGGTCGACATCAAAGAGGGGAAAGTCCTGGTCGAGGAAGAGTTCGAAGATGTTTACGGGAAAGCCATTGTCCAGAAAAAAGAAATAACCCTGCCGAAGCCCCCTGGAGAGCTGTAACATGACGACCGACCGCATAACTCAAAGCCGTTTGATCATCACGGGTGCCATCGTGCTGCTCCTGGCCGCCGGCCTGGCCGGCTGCGCCTCCCAGGGGTCCAGCCAGGTCAAATTGACGGAGCGTGACCATCTGATCACCGATATCGTCACCAGCGAAGACGCCGCCAACTTGTACGTTACCGTCAAAAGCAGTCAACCGCTGACCTTCTCCGCGCTTCGGCAGGATTCCCCCCTGGGGGTGCAGTTCACATTCCCGGGTGCGGCGCTCGACAACCTGCAGGAGAGCTATCAGCCGCCGGAAAACGACACCATTCGGCTTATCCGCGCCACCTCGGCGGCGGGAGAGGATCGGGCGTCCATGGTCTTGATCGAGCTCAAGCGGGATGTGCCGTATGGAACGGTCCCCGAAGAGACCGGATTGAAGATCGCTTTCCCGAAAGCCGCACGAGCGGCCGCCTCGGACAAGCCCGCACCCGTTACGGAGACCCCGCTGCCGCCGCCGGCGGCCCCGGCCACGAAGGAGCCGGCAAAACCCTGGCAGCCGGCGACGGAGATCACCTCCATCACCGCGGTCCAGGAGCCGGGCGGGGCCCTGATCCGCATCGAGGCCGACGGAACGCTGCGGGACTACAAGGCCTTCACAATTTCGGAAAGCCCGCCGCGGATCGTCTTCGACATCCCGGCGGTGCGCACCTCGGCCAAGACCGAACAGCGCATACCGGTTGCCGGCGGGCCCGTCGGCCGGGTCCGCTATCTGGGCTATCCGGACAAGGTCCGGGTGGTGGTTGAAACCCAAAAGTCCTATTTGGGCCGTTACGCGGCCGAACCGGCCGAGACCGGACTGGTGGTGCGCGTAGGCGATGCCGTCGCCGCCGGCGAACCGCTGGGGCGTGCGGCCGAACCGGCGCCGGCGCCGGTCGCGGTCAAGCCTAAAACCGAAGCGGCGCCGGGAGCCCCCGCCTGGGTCAACCGGGTCGAGTTCGCCGACGAGGCCGAGGGGAAATCCGCCGTTATCATCGGCACCACGCAGCCGGTCCGCTACGACATCGTCAAGGCCGGCGACAGGCGGGTCGTCGTAAAGCTGCTCAACACCTCGGTCCCGCCGCATCATCTGCGCCCCTTGATCACCACCCGCTTCGACAGCGCGGTGGACCGGGCGACCCCATCCCAGGAAAAATCGGCCGCCGTCCTGGCCATCGATCTGCGCGAAGATGTCGCCTACAGCGCCGAGCAGATCGGCAACGTGATTCGAATCAATTTCGCCGGCTCGAGCATCCCGCCGAAACCCTACGAAGACGCCCAACCCCCGGCCTGGAAAACAGCGGCGCTGTCTGCTGTCGTCCAGAGCCAGGCCCCGGCGGCGCCCGGGCCGATCAGCCTCCCGGCGGCGGCGCGGCCGGGGTCGGCAGTCTCCACCAAACCCGTCGCAGCGCTCAACCCGGAGACCGGCGAGAGGGAGAAGGTCTTCACCGGCGAAAAAATCGCACTGGACTTCTACGACACGGACATCAAGAACGTTTTCCGGATTCTGCAGGAGATCAGCGGGAAGAACTTCGCCGTCGATAAAAACGTAACCGGCAAAGTCACCCTGGCGCTTCAAAAGCCGGTGCCGTGGGACCAGGTGATGGACCTTGTTTTGAAGATGAACCAGCTCGGGATGGTCATGGAGGGCGACATCATCCGGGTGGCCACTCTGGCCTCGCTGCAGCAGGAGGAGAAGCTGCGCCAAGCCCAGCTCAAGGCGGAGCAGGAGTCCCGCAAGCAGGAGGAGGAGGGCGAGCCGCTGATCACCGAGTACATCCCGGTCAACTACTCCACCGCCAAAACCGAAGTCCTGCCGCACCTGAACAACATCCTAACGCCCAACCGCGGCAAGGTCAGCGTGGACGAGCGCAACAACCAGATCATCTTCACCGACATCGCCGACAAGGTTCGCCAGGCCAAGGCGATCGTGGCCAAGATCGACCGGGTGACCCCGCAGGTGATCATCGAATCGCGGATCGTGGAGGCCAACAGCAGCTTCAACCGCGAAATCGGGTTCGACTGGGGCACCATCAGCATCGAGGCCTTCAAGATCGGCGGGGCGCTCAAAACAGGCCCCACCACGCTGCAAGCCAACAACATCCCGACCTCGTTCCGGCCCGACAACACCATCGGGTTCAACTTCTCCACCCTCTTCGGGACGAACATTTCCATCGTGGATGCCAAGCTGTCGGCGAGCGAGCTGGAAGGCAAGGCGACGGTGATATCGGCGCCGAAAATCATCACCTTGAACAACAAGGAGGCCACCATCAAGCAGGGCCTCGAGGTGCCCTACCTGGAGCGGGACTCCTCGGGCAATGCGACCGTGCGCTTCAAGGACGTGGACCTGCTGCTGCGGGTGACGCCGAAAGTGTCGCAGGACCAGCGCATCGTCATGAACATCTTCGTGACGAAGAACGATGTCGTCGATCCCACGGCGCCGGAGCCGGCCCTCTCCACGAACGAGGCCAAAACCGAGATCCTGGTGGAGGATGGCGACACGATCGTCATCGGCGGGATTCTGAAGGACACGAAGAAACTGACCGAACAGGGGATCCCGGGCCTGCGCAACCTGCCGGCGCTGGGATGGCTGTTCCGGTCCGAGCGCACCGAGAACAGCAAGAACGAGCTGCTCATCTTCATTACGCCGCGCATCATTCAACTGGAGCAGCGCAAGCTGATCTGAGACTGAGATCTCCAGCATCAAACCCGAGGGCGGGTGGCTGGGAGCAGCCACCCGCCCTCGCTTTATGGCGTGTTCCGCAGCTCCTTCTGCGCATCGGCGGCCAGGGGGGAGTCCGGCTCCAACTCAGCGGCCCGGGTGAATTCGGCCTTGGCCCGAGCGTTGTTTCCAGCCCCTCGATAGGCGCGCCCGAGGTGAAAGTGCAGCTGGGCGACCTTGGGCTCTTTGCGGACCGCCCGCTCCAGCCTGGAGACCGCCTCTGGGTAGCGGCCCTGCTCGATGTACAAAATCCCCAGCCCGGCCAGTGCATTGATGAAATCGGGGTTCATCTTGAGGGCTTCGAGAAAGTAGCGCTCGGTCTGGTCGAACTCCTTCTTCTGGTAGTAGGCCAGGGCCATGTTGGAGAGCGCAAAATGGGGGGTTCCGTAAAAGGCATCCTCGATGATCCGTTCATAGGCCTCGATCGCCTTGTCCCACTCCCCCATGGCGCTGTAGGTGTTCCCCAGGCTGTTGATGGCCGGGGCATAGCCGGGCTTCAGTCGGATCGCCCGCTGCAGATAGTCGACCGCCTGATCGTACCGGCCGCGATAATAGTAGACGAGCCCGATGTCGAACATGGTGATGTGGTCATCCGGGTTGAGCTGCTCGGCTCTTTTCAACTCCCGCAGCGCGGCGACCAGATTGCCGCCGGCCAGGTAGGCCTCGCCCACGTTTCGGGCCGCCTCGGCCGCAGCCGGGTTGCGTTGCCCGGCCGCGGCCGCATCGGCTTCAGCGGCCGACTTGGACCCGGTCGAGGCGCAGCCGGCCACGACCCATACGAGCGCACAGACAGCAAGGATGGTTTTCATCAGGAGCCTTTCGTTGGGCCGGTCGGTCCGGCGGTCGGTTGACGCTTTTTGAGGTTGAGCCGCGCGGCGATCTCTTCGGCCGTCCGGCGGACGAAGCGCTGGAACTCCTCGCCCTGCAGGGGCGCCCCGGGGGCCGGCAGCGCGTCGAGATCGGCCGGCCGGACGAAGGCGGGCCGGTTGACCAGCTCCGGCCGCGGGCAGATGCGGTACTCGGGCGGAAAGCGGTTCTCGAAGTACATCTCCTGGAACATGGAGAACTTGAGGGCGTGCGCCGTGGAGTCTAAAACCGCCACCTCCTCCGCGCCGACGATCCCCCGGCGGCGGGCGGCGCTGAGACCGGCCAGGCTCTCCCCGCCGTGGGTGCAGGCGATGTGGCCGTTGCGGTTGGCGGTCAGCTGCCAGTCCATGATCTCCTGCTCGCTGACGGCGGCGAAGAAGACCCGCTGCCGGCCGGCGGACTGGTTGTAGCGCTCGACGAGGTGGATCACCCGGGGCATCGAGACGGGGTTGCCGATCATGGCGGCCTGCGCCGTGCTGGGCTTGACCGTCACCGGCACGAACCGCCGCTTGGCGGCATCCGGCTCAAGGTAATAGCGGTGGACCGGGTCGGCGTGCTCGGACTGGACCCCGAGGATCTTCGGAAGGCTCTTGATGATGCCCGCCTCGTAAAACTTGAGAAAACCGCTCATCAGGGCCGTGATGTTGCCCGCGTTGCCGATCGGGACCACCACTGCCGTACGGGACACATCGTACTCCAGGTCCTGTGCGATTTCATAGGAGAAGGATTCCTGGCCCAGGATGCGCCAGGCGTTCTTGGAGTTGAGCAGGGCCACCGGGTACTCCTCGGACAAGGACTCGACCACCTTCATGCAGTCGTCGAACACCCCGGGAATTTCAAAAACGGCGGCCCCGCTGCCCAGCGGCTGCCCGAGCTGCTGGGGCGTGACCTTCTTGTGGGGCAGGAGCACGGCGGACTTGATGCGCGGCGCCAGGTAGGCGCCGTAGAGCGCCGCGGCGGCGGAGGTGTCGCCGGTCGAGGCGCAGACGGCGAGGAGCTCCTCCAGATCCCCGCGCAGGATCTTGGCGTTGATGTAGCTGAGCGCGCTCGCCATGCCGCGGTCCTTGAACGAGGCGCTCGGGTTCTGGCCGTCGTTTTTGAAATAGAACTCCACTCCGATCTGGTCGCGCAGCACGCGGTTGGCCGCCACGAGGGGGGTGTGGCCCTCCCCCAGGTACACCACGGCCTCCAACGGGACCACCGGGCCGATGAACTCGTGATAGCGGTAGATGCCTTTCAGCGCCGGCAAATTGAGCATGCGGCGAAAATCGAATATGCGGCGCCAGAGGCTGCCGGGGGTTTGCCGGAGGCGCTCGGTCGCGAGGTCTTCGATCATCAGCACCTGGCGGCATTCCGGGCAGACATAGAGCAGCTCTTCGATGCTAAACTGCGCCCCGCAGCCCAGGCAGCGGTAGACCATGCGCCCCGCGTGCGCGGGGATCAGGCGCGGTCGGATGTCGGTTGGGAACTCCTCGATTCTCACGGGTTGATCTCTTTCAGCCCTCCCATGTAGGCTCTCAGGGCTTCGGGGATTTCGACCGAGCCGTCCGCCCGCTGGCCGTTTTCCAGGATCGCCGCCAGCGTGCGCCCCACGGCCAGGCCGGAACCGTTGAGGGTGTGGACCAGCTCCGTACCCTTCTTGCCTTTGCGACGGAACCGGATTTCGGCGCGGCGTGCCTGGAACTCCTCGAAGTTGCTGCAGGAGGAAATCTCGCGGTAGACGCCCTGGGCCGGCATCCAGACTTCGATGTCATAAGTCTTGGCCGCCGCGAACCCCATGTCGCCCGTACAGAGCAGAACGACGCGATAGGGCAGATCGAGCTTGGCCAGGATGGATTCGGCATTGGACAGCAGGGTTTCGAGCTGCGCGTAGGATGTTTCCGGGGTGCAGAAGTTGACCAGCTCCACCTTGTTGAACTGGTGCTGGCGGATCAGGCCGCGGGTGTCCTTGCCGTAGGAGCCGGCTTCCGACCGGAAGCAGGGGGTATAGGCCGTGTAGCGCAGCGGCAGGCGGGATTCGTCCAAGATCTCCGCGCGGTGGATGTTGGTGACGGGCACCTCGGCGGTGGGGATCAGGAAATAATCCCACTGCTCCAGCTTGAAAAGGTCCTGCTCGAACTTCGGCAGTTGGCCGGTGGCGGTCATGGAGGCGCGGTTGACGACGAAGGGCGGCAGCACCTCCTGATAGCCGTGCTCCCGGGTGTGCACGTCCAGCATGAAGTTGATCAGGGCCCGCTCGAGCTGCGCGCCGGCGCCGAAATAGAGCGGGAAGCGGGCGCCGGTGATCCGGGTGGCGCGCTCGAAGTCCAGAATTTGCAGGGCGGCCCCGATGTCCCAGTGGGCTTTGGGCTCGAAGTCAAACCGCGGGGGCGTCCCGTGGGTTTTGACCACCGGGTTGTCGGAGCTGTCCTTGCCCTCCGGCACCGAAGGGTGGGGCAGGTTGGGGATGGCCATCAGCATGGCGCTCAGCGCCTCCTGGGTATCGGACTGCGCCTTTTCGAGCTCCTTGATCCGCGCCGAGACGGCGCGCATCTCCTCCATGAGCGGCTCGGCCGGGGTGCCGGCCTTCCTGAGCCGGGCAATATCGTCCGACACCACGTTGCGCCGGTGTCGCAGGGCTTCGATCTCCTGAAGCGTGCTGCGGTGCCGTGCATCGAGGTCCTTGAATGCGGCCAGGCCGGTGCTCTGCCCCCGCCGGCTCAGCGCGGCCTCCACCGCCGCCAGATTCTGCCGAACGAACTTGATTTCTAACATAATTGCATTATAATAATTATTTTAACATGTTGTTTCTGGACCCGGAGTTGATTCGATCCAAATTTTTACACGCACCCCAGGTCATAGTCAATGGCTATTCCCCGGGCGCGGTTCAATCCATCCGATAGGGAGGTCTCATGGAGGAAATTCGCTCCGCCAAAGAGCAGCTCCGCAAGGACATTGCCAAGAAGCTTGGCGCCATGACGGATAAACAGCGGACCGAGAGAATACGGGCCATCGAGACCCGGCTTTACGACTTTGCCAATTTCCTGGAAGCCCGCATCGCCCTGCTCTACGTGGCGGGGCCGAACGAGGTTCGGACGCAGGACATCATTCGCCGGGCGCTCGATTTGAACAAGATCGTCGTTCTGCCCGCATTCAAAACCGAACGGCTGACGGTGACCACGCTGAAGGTCGACCATCCCGACAAAGAGCTGATCATGGGCCCGCGCGGGGTCCTGGAGCCGGATCCGGCCAGTTGCAAACCGGTGCCCCTGCAGCGCATCGACATCGCCATTATCCCCGGGTTGGCCTTCGACGAGAAGGGGGTTCGCCTCGGCTCCGGCCAGGGATACTACGACCGATTCATCCCCGAGCTTCCCATCACCACCCGCAAGGTGGCGTTGGCCTTCGAGGAGCAGATCGTGCCCCAGATCCCCACGGAGCCGCATGACCGGCACGTGGACATCATCATCACCCACAAGCGGATCATCTACAAAATCTAGCTGTCAAGGCGTCCGAGGTCCAAGGGGTCGAGAACGGGTTGCCGTGGACAAGGAAGTCCTCAAATACCGCCGGCTGCGGGAAGAGATGGTGCGGCAGCAGATCGAGGCGCGCGGCGTCACGGCGCCGCGGGTGCTCGCCGCGATGCGCAAGGTTCCCCGCCACCTTTTCGTCAGTGAAGCCCTTCGCGACCAGGCCTACGGAGACTTCCCGCTGCCGATCGGAGAGCAGCAGACGATCTCGCAGCCTTACATCGTGGCCGAAATGACCCAGGCCCTGGATCTGAGCCCCAGCGATCGTGTGCTGGAGATCGGCACCGGCTCAGGGTATCAGGCGGCTGTTCTGGCGCAGATCGCCTACCGCGTCTACAGCATCGAGCGGATCCGGGCGCTGTATGTCTCGGCGCGGCGGCTGTTCGACGAGCTGCGGCTCCACAACATCCTCACCCGCTACGGCGACGGCACCAAGGGGTGGGAAGAGGAGGGGCCCTTTGACGCCATCATCGTCACCGCCGGCGCCCCCGAAGTCCCCGAGAGCCTGCTCGCTCAACTGGCGCCCGGCGGCCGGATGGCGGTGCCGGTCGGCGGCGCGCACACCCAGGAGCTGATCCGCATCACTAGGGATGAACAGGGGATCCACCGCAGCCGCCTGGGCGGCTGCCGTTTTGTAAAGCTTATCGGCGAGGAGGGCTGGAAGGAGCATTAACGCGCGGCGAGGTGGTCTTTCAACACCCGAATAAACGCATCGCCGGGCGGGGAGAGGCTGCGCTGCCGGTGGTAAGTCAGGTAGAAGCTGCGGTTCAGATCCACCCCGTCCACCGCCAGTGCGCGCAGGGATCCGGTTGCGAGGTCGTTTTCCACGGCCAGGGTGGAGAGGATCGATACGCCCACCCGGTTTTTGACGGCCTGGCGGATGGCCTCGGTGTTCCCCATCTCGGCCACGACGTTGAACTCGTCCAGGCTGTGGCCGCTGCGCAGCAGGCTCTCCTGAAAGGATTGCAGGGTCCCCGAGCCGCGTTCGCGCACGATGAAGGACTCCTTCAGCAATGCGGCGAGCGGCACTCTTTTTTTCCTTGCCCACGGGTGGCCCGCAGGCACGATCAGCTTCATCTGGTCGTTCAGCACTTTTTCCTGGAAGATGCCCCGGTGTTTGACCTCTGCCCCCACCACCCCCAGCTCCAGCGTCCCCGCGAGGATTTCACCGACGATCCCGCCCGTGTCGGCGATGCGCAGGGATACCCCGATGTCCGGGTAGCGCTTTTTAAAGATCCCCAACGCCGCGGGCAGCAGGTAGGTGCCGGGGATCGTGCTGCCGCCGATGATGAGGCTGCCGCGCATCCGCCCCTGGTGTGCGGCCAGGGCCGCTTCGGCCTCGTCCCGCAAGGAGAGCAGGCGGCGGGCATAGCCGTGCAGCAGGCGCCCGGCCTGGGTGGGTACGGCCTGCCGCGCCAGACGGTCGATCAACCGGCACCCGAAGTGGGATTCGAGAGCCTGCACATGGCTGCTGACCGTCGGCTGGGAGAGGTGCACGAGCGCGGCCGCCTTGGAGAAGCTTTTGGTCTCCACCACCCGGCAGAAGACGTGCAGCTGCCATAGATCCATGCCGGTACGATCCCCGCCTCACCGCCGGTCGGCGGGTCGCGAAAATTTGGCTATGAGCCGTTCGTTCACCACCGCCGGCACCATGCCCTTGACATCGCCGCCGAACTGCGCGGCTTCCTTGATGATGGAGGAGCTCGTGTAGATCCATCGCATGCCGGTCATCAGAAAGACGGTCTGGATCTCACGGTTCAGGCGGCGGTTCATCAGTGCCAGCTGAAATTCATACTCGAAATCCGAGAGGGCGCGCAGCCCGCGCAGCACCGCGCTGGCGTTGCGTTGGGCGGCGTAATCCACCAGCAGCCCGTCGAAGGAATCGACTTCCACCCGCGGCGAGCCGTTCAGGCTGATGCGCAGCATCTCCAGGCGTTCGTCCAGGGTAAACAGAAACTTCTTTTTCGGGTTTTTCAGGATGGCGACAATGATCCGGTCGAAAACCTTCAGCCCGCGGTGGATCAGGTCCAGATGACCGTTGGTGACCGGGTCGAAGGATCCCGGATAGATGGCGATGTGCTCCATGCGACAGCCTCCTCTTTCGATCTTGGACGCAGCGAGCGGGCCCCGGTCAGGAGGATTCCGCTGGCCGGGCCACCAAAAATGATACCACCGTTTTGCCGTAGCGGCGACGGTCGTCGAGAACGTAAGGTGCGGCAGCGATTACGGCCTCCTTATCATCGTGCTCCACCACGATTCGTGCGTTGGGGGCCAGGCAGCGTGCGAGCGCCAACTGCTGAAGTGCGGGCGCCACCAGGCCCGCGTGGTAGGGGGGGTCCATAAAGACCAGATGAAACGGCCCGAAACCGGCCCCGAGGCCGCTCAGGTTTCTGCCGGCGTCCCGGGGGACCACCCGGGAGCGCTCTTCAAGGCGGCAGGCGGCCACGTTGCGGTGCAAGACCTTCAGCGCCTGTGGTTCGATTTCGACGAAGACGGCTGCGGCGGCACCGCGGCTGAGAGCCTCGATGCCATAGGCCCCGGTTCCGGCGAACAGGTCGAGAACCTGTGCATCCCGCGCCGTGTATCCCAGAATGTTGAAAATCGACTCGCGGGTCCGGTCGGCGGTGGGTCGCGTGCGCAGCCCCGGCACCGTCGCCAGCCTGCGGCCCCGCAATGCTCCGGCGATGATTCTCAGCGTCATGCTCAGTAGGTGAAGTCGATGATCACCCAATCGGTTTCCACGTCCCAGAAGGAGATGAAGAAAAGGACATGGTGAAGACCCAGCGGCAGGCTGCGGCGGCCGGCGGCCGCCTTGACTCTCAACTGATACGGCTCCCCCTTTGCGATGCGGTGCAGGGGGGCGATCTTCAGCCCATCGAGACGGCTCACCCAGGCCTGGGCCTCTTCGAAGGAGGGGGTGATCTCAGGCTCGCGTTCGAGAGCACGCCGAACAACAAACTCGCGGCGGATGTCGTCATAACGAATCGACTGGAAGGCCTCTATATCCGCTATTGTCTCGTTGCGCCATAGCGGTTTGACCCGCTGGAGTATGACCTGAAACGCCAAAAGGGTGGGGGTGCCGTTGATGAGCCTCTGGCGCAGCTCCGGGTTGAAGGCGTTGCGCACATTGACATGCAGCAGCAGCTCCTCCGGGCTGTTGGACACCGTGATGTCGCTGAGGATGGCGCGCTGCGCCTGCGCCGGGGAGGGGGCGGCCACCATCATGCTCAGCAACAGGACGAGGCCGAGACTATGCATTGCGCGGGAGGCCATCGCGGCCGGATTACCTCTCTTCGCCTTGCTCGCCGGGATGCAGCGAATGCATCCGGTAATGCCTGCAGCGAGTGTTGCCGGGCGGGTCACTCGGCCCGCCGGGCAGCGGCCCCTGCGTTGGCCGGAGCGGGGGGAACCCACAGCGTCTGCATTATCCGATCGGGGTTTAAATTGCAAGCGGGCCGCCCGGCCCGGATGCGGGTGCGAAACGCCTGCGGCGCCGGCGCCGTTTTCCCCGGCACGGGGCCGGTTTCCAGGCATTGCCGGGGCTGGCGGCTTCTGATATGATCGCGCACCGGTCGAGCGCCGCCGATCATCGGTGGGCGACGAACCGTCAGGGAGGCCTCTGTGCTTGCGAAAGTGCTGAGCAGTGCGGTGCTGGGCATCGATGCCTATCGCGTGGAGGTCGAGGTCGACATCAGCTCGGGGCTGCCCAGTTTTGCCACCGTCGGCCTGCCCGAGGCGTCGGTCAAAGAAAGCAAGGAGCGTGTGAAGTCGGCCATCACGAACTCCGGCTATCGCTTCCCCGACGACCGCATCACGGTCAATCTGGCCCCGGCGGACATCAAGAAAGACGGCACCGGGTTCGATCTGCCCATCGCCTTGGGCATCCTGGCAGCAACCGGGGTGGTGCCCCAGGAGCGGGTCTGCCGCTATCTGGTGCTGGGCGAGCTTTCGCTGGACGGTCGCCTCAAGCCGGTGCGGGGCTCCCTGCCGATGGCCATGGCCGCCCGCCAGGCAGGGCATCCGGCGATCATCGTGCCCCATGAAAACGGCTGCGAGGCCTCCGTCATCCGCGACATCACGGTGCTGCCGGCCAAAACGCTCTCCCAGGTAGTGGGATTTTTGCGGGGAGACGCTCCGATCGAACCGCAGCAAACCGACCTGCCCGGGCTGTTTGAAAACGAGGGCGCCTTCGACGTGGATTACGCCGACGTGTGCGGGCAGGACCACGCCAAACGGGCGCTCGAGATCGCTGCGGCCGGAGGCCACAACCTCATCATGGTCGGGCCGCCCGGCTCCGGCAAGACCATGCTGGCGAAGCGGCTGCCGACTGGCGAAGCGGCTGCCGACTCTTTTATCAACTCAACCCGTTTTAGACCACCCCATCCAATTATAACTTAATAAAATAATACATATTTATTTTACTTCAGAGGGGATGTCTTTCTAAGTCATCAATGGGTTTTTAGACAATGGGGAAGCCATTCCTTGGGTTGTTGCTCCCCCAGTATCACAGGAAGGGAACCTCGCACTATCGGCTACTGGAAGTCCTGAGAGCGGATGATTCCGACAATCTTCACCTACAGTGTTTTGAACCCCATAATCGGTCTCTGATGGTATTAACGGGGTTTTATTTTCATGATCAGAAAGCGAAAAAAACAAACGGCCTCCTGGATCGGGGGAGGCTGTTGCTATGCTGCCTCACAAACACCACTTTCTTGAGTGTTGAACATCTGAAAGACGCGAAAATCTCTTTATGAGATTGTATTCAACCACCGGAACGTATATCGCTGGTAGCGTAGGATATTTCACCGCAGATGGAGCATCGTTTAATTGGAGTTCAAGTGGCTCTCCTGATGGAATAGGTTATATTCTGTATATATTCTTTG
>JALOOU010000003.1 GCA_025454255.1 Desulfobacterales bacterium
GCGTCCCCCTTATCTCTGATGGTGTTTGCGGAATTCGTTGACGTCGCGCGTCCAGCCGCCCTCGACCTCTTCTTCCTTCCAGAAGATGTAGGGGTTGGACCTCGGCTCTTGGACGTGGCGGGCATCGGGCGTGATGCCGGTGACCTCCAGCAGCTTTTGGAGACCCTGGCGCTTCATCAGCTCGCCCAGCCGCTCGCGGTTCTTGCCCTCCTCCATCCACCAGTCCCAGATCTTCTCGATCACTTCCTTGATCTCGTCGTAGGGCTGCTCGGCCTTGACGAAGGGTACCAGCAGGGAGCCCATCTGGGCGCCGTCCAAGATCGGGGCCTTGGCGCCGACCAGGATGGAGAGGCCGCGGTCATCTCCGATGCGCAGCGCGCGCGGCATGACGTTGATGCAGTGCATGCAGCGGTTGCACTCCTTGTTGTCGATCATCAGCTTCTTGCCCTCCATCCACATGCACTCGGTCGGGCAGAGCCGGATGACCTCCTTGTTGATGTCGAACTTGCCCCAGTCGCGGCCGGCGTGCGAGCCGGCGTTGGGCTTCAGCTCGCCGCCGATGTAGCCCTGGACCGCCTCCTGGTCGATCTTGATGTCGTCGCGCCAGGTGCCGATGAAGGACATGTCGGCGCGCGCGATGGAGGCGACGCAGCAGTTGGGGCAACCGTCGAACTTGAACTTGAACTTGTAGGGGAAGGCCGGGCGGTGCAGCTCGTCCTGGTAGTCCTGGGTCATCTGGTAGCAGAGGTCCTGGGTGTCGTAGCAGGCCCACTCGCAGCGCGCGGCGCCGATGCAGTCCGCGGGGGTGCGCAGGTTGGAGCCCGAGCCGCCCAGATCCTGGTTGTACTTGTGCGTAAGCTCGAAGAAGATCTCCTCGAGCTGCTCGGTGCGGGTGCCGAGGAAGATGATGTCGCCGGTGGAGCCGTGCATGTTGGTCAGGCCGCTGCCGCGCAGGTCCCAGAGGTCGCAGAGGTTGCGCAGGTATTCGGTGGTGTAGAACTTGCCGCCGGGCTGGTTGACGCGCATGGTGTGGAAGTGGGCGACGCCCGGGAACTGCTCGGGCTGGTCGCAGTAGCGGCCGATGACGCCGCCCCCGTAGCCGAAGACGCCGACGATCCCGCCGTGCTTCCAGTGGGTCGCGCCGTCCTTGAAGGAGAGCTCCAGCAGGCCCAGCATGTCGTCGACGACATCCACCGGGATCTGGAATTCGATTTTCTTGGGGTTCTTCGCGCGCTCTTCGGCCAGCTGCTTCATGTCGGACACGAAGCTCGGCCACGGCCCGCTTTCAAGCTGGTCCAGCAGGGGGGTTTTGTGTTTTGCCATTATCTACCTCCGTTTGAAGTGTGATGGGGACCTGTAAACGCAACCACCGCCAAACTGCGACAAAAAAAAGACTCACCTCCTCTCGATCTGTCGATGATGGTTCACTCGTATGCTCGTATCCCAGCGGGAATGCATGCCAAAAGGTTAAGGTGATCCTATAGAATCAAACCGCTTGCTTGTCAATAAAAAAGCACCCGAAGGAGTCTGTAGAGCCGAGTAAAATTGGCCATTTAGCACTATACCGTATCTTGAGGAACGGTTCGTTGAAACGGCTGCATATAGGTAGGGTTCAGCCATCGGCCAATGACGAGGCGAGCAGGTCGACATGCTCTTCAAGGCCAGCGGCGGCCACGGGGGGAGCGCCGGTACCGGGGAGCAAACGACCCAGCAGCCCCCGGCACAGCTCCAGCAGGTGGTCCGGGCTGCAGGCGAGGGCGTAATGCCTGAACAGAAGGTCCAGGGGCAGGGGCACCCCGGCCGGTTCCGGCTTTTCGGACAGGGCCGCAAGAAACCCCTCCAGCCCCCCCTCGACGGCGACGGGTCCGGCCCAGGCGATTTCACCGACACCGTCCAGCCGATCGAGCCGCATGCGGATCGTCGTGTCCAGGAAGAAGACCAGAAGGGTCTCCATCAGGGCCGGCAGGCCCCGGCCCGCGTCGGCTGCCGGCCGCAGCAGCGGCCGGTAGTCCCGGACGGTGATCAGACGCACCTGCGGGCCCGGCCCCGCCAGGTTGACGACAAAGTCGCCGGCGGCATGGTTCCAGGAGCCGATGCACTCACCGGTGGCGAAGTTGAAGTAGTGGGCGAGGATTCGGGTGGCTTCCCTGTAGACCGCCCGGGTCTGGTCCCGGTCGAGCCGCCGGTCGCCGTCATCGGGGTCCCAGACGACCATCCCCGTTTCGGCCGCTTTCGAGCTGCGGCTGAGGTGGAATTCGCAAAACCCCGCCAGCCACTGCCCGATGAACATGGGAACCTGCGGTTTGCCCGGCAGGGCGGCCTCGCCGACGGCGAAGACCGCCGGCAGGTAGGAGGGCGCGACCGTGCGGTTGAGCCGCTGCAGCGTGGCATATTCCCGGTGGATCAACTGCCGTCCGGCCTCGGAGACCGCCATGTTCAGCACGAATTCGGCCCTGCGGCCCTTGAGCTCGGCCGCGACCCGAGCCGGATGGTAGAAGGGCCCGTGCTTGGCGAGGTGGATTCGAATGCGCTCGGCCGATGCCGTCGGCGCGGCGCTTTTCAGAAATTCCCGGGCGGTCAGAAAATAGTCCCCGACCGTGAACGGGATCTCTTCCCCGGCCCGTTCGCCCCCCGAAAAACAGCCTGGGCTGCCGGGCAGATTCCGATTCCAGGCAGAGTGGCCGCCGTCGATCGGCTGGCCTTCGGTTTCGAGAAAAAAGGCGAAACGGGGCTTGGCGCCGGACACGTGTTCGGTCTTTGCCTATGTGGTTAGTTTGGCGCGGCGCTCTTCGATTTCCTGCCGGATCGGCCCCGCCACATCGTAGCCGAAGCGGAGCGCCTTGTCGAAGTGTTCGACGGCCAGCGCGTCTTCTTCTTTTTCAAGATAGGCGATGGCGAGGTTGTTGTGGGCCGGAGCGAAGTCCGGGGCGAGCGTGAGGGCCTTGTGGTTGGCCTCGATCGCATCGTCGACCCGGCCCTTCATCAGGTAGGCGTTGCCCAGGTTGGTGAAGGCCTGCACGTAGCGGAAATTGAAGTAGGTGGCGCGCTCCAGGTTTTTGATCGCCTCGTCCACATTGCCGCGCTGCAGCTCCACGAATCCGATGTTCCCGTAGGCTTCGGAAAAACCCGGGCGCACCTTGACGGCCATGCGGTTGTGCTTCAGGCAGCCCTCGAGGTCGCCGCGCTGCATGCAGATCCCCCCAAGGAGCACATAGGCCTCCGCCAGGCTGGGGCTGCACTCGAGCGCCTCGTAAAGCTCGCGCTCGGCATCGTCCAACATGCGCTTGCCCATGTAGCCGACGGCCAGGTTGTAATGGGAGTTGCCGCACTCGGGGTTTTTGTCGACGGCGGCCTTCTGGATGGCGACATATTCATCCACATCCTTGGCAATGGTCATTTCTCGGAGTCCCTCGCTCTCTCAAGTGTGGTGGGCTCGTAAAAAAAGCCCCTGACACGGACGACGTTGTAGAACGCCCATGATCCCTGGGGCGCTGCAGGCACGGCGCGCGGCGCAGGTTTGGTACGCCGCAGCGGCCTCGGGGCGATGTGCAGCGCAGATGCCGGGGGATTTGGCGAAGTCGTCGCGTTCAGGGCTACAGTAACCGAGCCGGGCGGGGTTGTCAAAGGCGCCCACCGCCCCCTCGTTGGCAGCGAACGCCCCTGCCCCCCGAGGCAAAAGGGTGGGGGGGTTTAAGATGCGGCGACATCGCGCGCGGGCCTGAACCCCTGGTTTTTTCTTGACATCCGATGGCCTTTTCTTTACCAAGCGTAGAAGACTTCATCAACGTCGCCCTGGGGGGGGAGCCCATGAAAGCTGGCTGCACCACCGCACTGATCACCCCGTTCAGAGGGGAAGCCGTCGACCGGGACGGGCTGGATCGACTGGTCGAATTCCAGATCGCCAACGGAATTACCGGCATCCTGGCCGTCGGCACCACCGGGGAGAGCCCCGTGCTGACCTGGCAGGAGCACAACGAGGTCACGGAACGCATCGCCGGCCTCTGCCGGGGCCGGTGCCTGTGCATCGCCGGAACCGGCAGCAACAACACCCGCGAGACCCTGGAGGGCACGCGGCACGCGGCCGAATGCGGCTGCCAGGCGGTGCTGCTGGTGGACCCATACTACAACGGCCCCAGCTCTCTTGAGATCCGCCGGGAGTACGTCGGCCCGGTCGCAAAGGCCTTTCCCGCGCTCGAGGTCATCCCGTACGTCATCCCGGGGCGCACCGGCACGCAGCTTCTCCCCGAGGACCTGGGCATCCTGGCCCGGCGCTTCGCCAACGTCGCCGCGGTCAAGGAGGCCACCGGCGATATCGGCAACATGCGGCGCACGCGGGAGTGCTGCGGCCCGGATTTCGCGATTTTTTCCGGCGACGACCCCTTGACGGTGCAGATGATGAGCGATCCGCTCATAAAAGCCTCCGGTGTCATATCGGTGGCCTCCAACGTGGCGCCCGGCGCGGTGGTCAAAATGGTGAACCTGCTGCTCGAGGGCAAGCCGGCCGAGGCCCGCTCGCTGGCCGCCAAGCTCGAACCGCTCTTCGGCCTGGTCACGGTCAAGACGATGGAAAAAACACCCTACGGCGAGGTGGCCTGCCGGGCCCGCAATCCCCTGGCCTATAAAAGCCTCATGGCCATCCTGGGCATGCCGTCGGGAGGCTGCAAACCGCCTCTGGGCAAACTGACCCGCAACGGGCTCAACACGGTCCTCGAGGCCGCCCGCTCCGTCCAGCGCACGGCGCCGGAGATCTTGGACCCGGTGGCCGAATTTTTTGGAGTGAACATCGCCGAGCGGCTGGAAAACCCGAAGCACTGGGAAGGTCTGTGCTACCCGGAGTATTGACCCGCCCGCCCGTTTCGCGTCCGCCTCCTGCATAGAAGCGGGTTCATAACCCCGTCTAACGGCCTGCGAAACCGCTTCTACACACTCTCTTTTTTAGCGAGGAACCGCAGATCGTGAATGGGGGCCGATTACGCGAACGGGTAGGCAAAGGGATTCGGGGAGCACCTCTGGCAGACCGGCGACCGGCAGGCTCTCAGCCGTTCTGCTCGGCCTCCGGGGCGGCCGACGCCTCGGCCGGGGGTTTAAACAAAATTCCTTTCAGCCATTTCAGCCCGAACTCGAGCAGGGCCACATCGTCTGCGCGCAGGCGCTCCAGGGTCTGCGCGTCGGTGGGGTTGCGTTTTAGAAAGGAGCTCTCGAAAACGAACTCGCGGAACCGGTCGATGTTGTAGCTGGCCATGAAAAACATCTTCTTGGCCTGCTCGGCCCAGTGCATGCTGGGCGGCAGGGAGCGTTTGCGCACGATCAGATCGGCCCACTGGGCGTTGGCGCGGTCGTTGAAATCCACGCCCTGGTCTTTGCGCCACTCCAGCACCGTCCAGCTCTTGTCCTCCTCGAAGCCGAGGCAGTGCGCCTCTTTGACCATGAAAAAGAACTGCTCCCCCTCGGGATCGTCCTTGTACGCAAGTGAAATTTCTCCCAGCGGATAGTAGCGGCACGACGTCGGCCGGTCTTCGTACACGATGCAGCCCTCCGGCCGGACGAAGGGGCAGGGCCTGGAGCCGGTCTCCCCGGCCTCTTCTTCCAGGAGTTTGAGGGTGACCACGGGGATGTCGGTCTTCTCCAGCAGCTGGGGCTCGGTATACACGGCCAGGAATTGCTCGGAGGAGAGCCCCAGCCGCCTCTTGAGGCGGATGATGTCGATCGGGGTCAGGATGATGTTGATCCCGCGGCAGCATTGCGTGAAGCACTTCACATCCTTGTGGCAGCGAAACTTGAACTGGCTCTGCGCCCCGAGCTTCACGGGTTGGATCGGACTGTCTATGGGTCGGTCCATGGGGGTCCTTGGAAACGAGTATGGAAAGTTCGCTCTTCGGTGTGGGCGTCTGGTTCAGACCGCCGTTCGCACGTGCTTACCCTACAACCGCCGGCCAAGTCAATTCGCAATCCAATTTCAGCTTGATTTTCCGCAAGATTTTACGATAGCTTAGTGCGTTGCGGTCCTTTGCGCAAAAACGAACACTATCATTTTTTTCAGGAGAGCGAGGGCGACATGACCATTTCCATCACGCGGGCCAAACAGCTCAAACCCAAGCCGGACCAGGCCAAGCTCGGTTTCGGCACCCAATTCACGGACCACATGTTCAACATGGATTATGCCCCCGACACGGGCTGGCACAACCCGCGCATCGAGCCCTACGCGCCGATCGTCATGGATCCGGCGACCATGGTCCTGCACTACGGCCAGGCGGTGTTCGAGGGGCTCAAAGCCTACCGGACCTCCTCCGGCCGCATCCAGCTCTTCCGGCCCCTGGACAATTTCCGGCGCATGAACCGCTCCAGCGACATTCTTTGCATTCCCCGCATCGACGAGAGCTTCGCCCTCGAGGCGCTCAAGGCGCTTTTGAAACTCGAGCAGGACTGGGTGCCGGGAGTCACCGGGACGTCGCTCTACATCCGGCCGACCATCATCGCCACCGACCCGTTTTTGGGAGTGCGGGCCTCCCACACCTACCGCTTCTTCATCATCCTCTCGCCGGTCGGCGCCTACTATGCCGAGGGCTTCAACCCGGTTAAAATCCTGGTCGAAAAGGAGCATGTCCGTGCGGCGGTCGGCGGCACCGGGGAGGCCAAGACCCCGGGCAATTATGCCGCAAGCCTGCTGGCCGGCCAGAAGGCCCACGACGCAGGCTACACCCAGGTGCTCTGGCTGGACGGAGTCGAACGCAGGTTTATCGAAGAGGTGGGCGCGATGAACATCTTCTTTGTCATCGGCGCGGAGCTCATCACCCCGATTCTGCAAGGCAGCATCCTGCCCGGCATCACCCGGGACACCGTGCTGCAGCTGGGGCGGCAGTGGGGCCTCAAGGTCACCGAGCGCCGCATCGCGATCGACGAGGTCCTGCAGGCGGCCGATGCCGGAACCCTCCGCGAGGCGTTCGGATCCGGCACGGCTGCCGTGATTTCGCCGGTGGGCCAGATCAAATACGGGCAACGGGTGGTCACCGTCGGCGACGGCAAGGTCGGCGAACTGTCAA
Source organism: Desulfobacterales bacterium (assembly GCA_025454255.1). GTDB lineage: Bacteria > Desulfobacterota > Desulfobacteria > Desulfobacterales > SpSt-501 > SpSt-501. The sequence continues at coordinate 7,041 of JALOOU010000003.1, forward strand.
GCCGATTTTACAACGCCATCACCGACATCCAGTACGGTCGATCCCCGGATTCGCAGGGCTGGGTGACGCCGGTCGAATGAGCCGCGAGGTCAGCGCATGAACTTCGCTCCGATGCTGCCCCACCTGGGGGAGTTTGCGGCCAAAATGGCCAAAGCGGGTTTAAAGCCGCTGGTGATCGACACCTTTGCGCACTACTACCGCAAACTGCTGGGCGGAGCGACCGGCCTCATCCACGATGCCGACATTCAACCGGTCGACCCCGCGGAGATCCCCCATGCCGAGGCCCTCGGCGGGCATGCGGCGGCCGGAAAGCGGCTGATGCCCCGCACGGTTCGCATCGTGCTGAACGGGGGGCTCGGCACCTCGATGGGGCTGATCGGACCGAAGTCCCTGCTCACGGTCAAGCAGGGCCGCTCGTTTTTGGAGATCATCCTGCGCCAGGCGGAGCTGACGGACTCCCGCCTGGCCTTGATGAACAGCTTCAACACCCACACCGCGACGCTCGCCGCGCTCGAACGGCTGAAACCCGCCCGCATGCCGCTCTCTTTTTTGCAGCATAAGTTCCCCAAGATTCTCCAGGGAGGCCTCGGGCCGGTGAACTGGCCGGCCAACCGGGAGCTCGAGTGGAACCCCCCCGGCCACGGCGACGTCTACGCCGCGCTCTACGCCTCGGGCATGCTTGCAGCGCTGCTGCGGGACGGGGTCCGCTACGCATTCATCTGCAACGCGGACAACCTGGGGGCGAACATCGACGACGCCCTGCTGGGCTATTTCGCCGAAAAGGGCTTGCCGTTCATGATGGAGGTGGCGGAAAAAACCCCGGCCGACATCAAGGGCGGGCACCTGGCCCGCCTGCGCAGCGGGCGGCTGGTCCTCAGGGAGTCGGCGCAGTGCCCGAAGGAGGATGTGGCCGCTTTCGAGGATATCCGGCGCTACCGCTTCTTCAACACCAACAACATCTGGGTCAACCTGGAATTTCTGCAGGAGCTCATCCGCAAGCAGCGGATCGTCGACCTGCCGATGATCGTCAACCCCAAGCCCCTCGACCCGCGGGATGCGAAGAGCCCCCCCGTCTATCAGATCGAGACCGCCATGGGCTCGGCCATCTCCCTCATCGACGGTGCGGCGGCGGTCCGTGTGGCGCGCGCGCGCTTTCTGCCCGTCAAGACCTGCGGCGACCTTCTCGGCATCCGCTCGGACTGCTTCGTCTACTCCGAGCGCGACGGGCTCAACGTCAACCCGGCGCGCGCGGCCGGGGGCCGCAGCGAGAGGATCAAGATCCGGCTCGACCCGGCCTTCTACGGCAAGTTCGACCAGCTGGAGCAACGCTTCGCGCAGGGCGAGCCGTCGCTGGTCGCCTGCGACGAGCTCACGATCCAGGGCGACGTGCACTTCGAAAAGGAGGTGGTCATCCGCGGCGCGGTGACCATCACCCGCAGCGGCGGCAGCCCCGGCCGCATCAAGCGCGGGACGGTCATCGAAGGCGACCTCGCCCTGTAGCCCGCCATGGGCTGCGACCGCGCCTGCAGCCGCCGGTCGATGCCTCTCTTCTCGCCCGGCGGAAACTCGCTCCAGCTTACGGCAGGCCGGCTTGCCCTCAGGGGATGTTTGGATCGGCCGGCTATTCTCGCCGGCGGGTGAGGTATTTGATGCCGACCCTCTCGTTGCCGCCCGCAGCCAGCTTCAGGGAGGCGGGCTGAAGGGTGAGGGCAGCTTCCAGGCTCCCGGAGCCCTCCCGCAGCCGGTCCAGGGATACCTTCTCGGTGAAGAGGGTGGAAATGTTTTCGAGGATGCGCTTGCCGCCGATCACCGCGACGGAGTTCGGCTCGACCGCCACATCCACCAGCAGCAGGTTCTCCGGCAGCTTCCCGACCCAATCCACCTGGATCGGGAGGTCTTTCCTGACGGTGAGGTCCAGTTCGACGACGACATTCTGGGGCTCGACATCCTTCAGCACCAACCCGGGCGGCAGGCTGACGTTGCTTCCGGTGACCGGAAAGCTGTTGGCACCGGCCGTCGCGCTGGCGAGATCCAGGCGCACGCGCACCTGCTCCGGGCGCGTGGATTTGATCAGGGTGCCCGAGCCGCTCAGGTTCAGGCGCACCGAGTTGACCGAGGCCTGAACGATTTCCATGTTGGGGTTGCGGTTCTGGTACTCGATGGGCACATCGAAGCTCACCAGGGTTTCGAGCCCCTGCGAGATGCTGAACCAAAAGCCCGTGATGAAAAGCAGCGACACCATCGCCGCCGTGGCGATTTCCACCTTCTCCTTCGTCGCCGTCGGGGACTCGGACTCGGCGGTTCCGAAGTGCTCCTCGATCTTCTGGGCGAGCTTGCCGCGGCTGACGATCGGCCGCAGCCGCGATCCTTTCGCCAGGCTCACATCGCCCCGCTCCTCGGAGACGACCACGACGATGGCGTCGCTCGCTTCGGACAGCCCCAACGCCGCTCGATGGCGCGTACCTAAATTGGACGGCAGATCGTCGCGCCGGGAGAGCGGCAGGATGGCGCCCACCCGCGTGATCCGGTCCCCCTCGATCACGGCGGCCCCGTCGTGCACCGGGTTGTCCGGGAAAAAAACGCTTAAGACCATCTCCTTGGAAATGTCGCCGTTCCAGGAGATTCCGCCCTGGATGTGCTCCTCGGTCCCCTCTCCGCCGGGAATGACGATGAGGGCCCCGTGCCGACGCTTGGCCAGCTCAAACGCGCTGTTGGCGATGACGTCGATCGGCGCCGCCTGTTTTCCGACCGAAAACCCCCACAGGATCGTCTTGAGGTTGCGGGCCTGAAGCACGGTGCGGATTTCGTTTCGGAAGACGACCACGATGATCAGCGCCGCAACCGCCACGATGCCCTGAACCACCCAGCTGGTCACGATGAGGCCCATGTAGACCGCGATCTGCTGGAAAAACCAGAGCATGGTCAGCCCGATGAGCACCCGGAACACATAGGTGCCTCGGAACAGCACGTAAAACCGGAACAGAATGTAGCTGTTCAGCCCGATGTCGACCACATCCTGCCACCGGAAACTCGAAAAAAATTGGATGATCGCCTCCATCGATGGCTAATCCGTCACACTGAAGCGCAGGGTTCTCAACGTTCTTCCGCCCGCGTCGATGATCTCAACGCGCCAGGGGCCCTTGTCGGCTTCCCGCAGCTGGATACTGCTGTAGGTGGCCCAGCGGGGGGCCCGGAGCGAGAGCCGGATGCGCGCGCTGGGACGGTCCCGGAAAATCCAGTGGTGGTAGATCACCGTGTCGTCGGAGATGGAGTCGAAAAGGTTGAAGCAGTAGATTTTGCCGGATGCAATCGAAAATGCGACGCTGGCGGCGGTGGGAATCCCATCCTTGACATCCTCGCAAACGATCGCCTGGATCAGCGTATGCTTGGCATCCGGATTGACCGGTGCGGGGCGCGAGGGTGTCTGGGCGTGGCTGACTGAGCTGCCGGCCAGGCAAACGAGGAGGAGGGCGGCGGCGCGGATCCATTTCATGCGGCACACGGTGATCGCGTTTCAGGGGGCATCGATTTTCATGGCGTCGGGGGTGTCCGCACGCATACCGGCGGGCCCGGATGAAATCAGCTTAGCGCGCTTTGATAATTTTGCAAGCAAAAAGTCGCCGCGATTAGCGCTTTTTTCCGAAAGCGTTTTGGGATAGTCTAGAACGATGGAACGCCCGAGTGGACGATAGGCCGCAACCCGGCCCAACCCCTTCTGATTTGCCAAAATCGACCATGATGCATTCCGACGCCCTCATCCAGGAACCCGCCCCGGGCAGAAGCACCACCTGCTTCAGCGGGGACGTCCTCACCTTTGCCTTACGGCTTCCCGTCGGGATGCGCGGCTCCGCCTGGGTCAGAACCAACATCGGCCACGGCCGTACCACGCGCACCGAGATCATTCGCAGCGTCCATTTCCAGGAAACCCCCCTCGGCCGCGACTGGTTCGACATCCCTATGCACCGCGTAGCGGAAGACCGGTTTGAAGTGCGGCTCGCGCTATGCGAGGTCGGCCACTTCGAGGCCAAATGTTTTTTCCTGCGGGAAGGCGAAAGCACCCCGGTCTGGCCTCCGGGCGCCAACACCTCCGTGAACGTGGATGCCTCGGAATCCTGCTGCGCCAACATCATCTACAACGCGTTCGTCCGCCAGTTCGGACCGAATAAGTCCCGGCCCGCGGAGCTGCCCGCCCCGGGTTTGGAGTGCGTCCGCCTGCTCGACGCCGCCCGCTACACGGTGATTCCCCCCTCGGGGAGCTTCCGCGACCTGATCGGCGACCTCGATTTCATTTTAGGGGAGCTCGGCTGCCGTATCCTGATGCTGCTGCCCATTCATCCGACCCCCACCACCTACGGCCGCATGGGCCGCTTCGGCAGTCCGTATGCCTCGCTGAGCTTCAGGGGAGTGGACCCGGCTCTGGCCGTTTTCGACCCCAAGGCCACGCCGACCGAGCAGTTCATCGAACTGGCGGACGCCGTGCACCGCCGCAGCGCGCGCCTCTTTCTGGACATCGCCATCAACCACACCGGCTGGGCCGCCAACCTGCACACCAACCACCCCGAATGGCTGGCGCGCACCCCGGAGGGCCGCATCGAGGTGCCGGGCGCCTGGGGCGTGCAGTGGGAGGATTTGACCAAGCTCGACTACCGGCATCATGAGTTGTGGCGCTTCATGGCGGAGGTCTTCCTCACATGGTGCCGCCGCGGCGTGGACGGGTTTCGCTGCGACGCCGGCTACATGGTCCCGCACCCGGCCTGGCGCTACATTGTGGCCCGGGTGCGCGAGCAGTTCCCCGCCACCACCTTTCTGCTGGAGGGGCTCGGCGGCAAAATCTCCGTCACGCGGCAGCTGCTCAACAGCGCCAACCTCAATTGGGCCTACTCGGAGCTGTTTCAAAACTACGACCGCAGCCAGATCGAAAATTACCTGCCGGAGGCGATTGCGATTTCAGACGCCGATGGGCTCACGGTGCACTTCGCCGAAACCCACGACAACCCGCGCCTGGCCGCAACCTCCCACACCTGGGCCCGCATGCGCACCGCGCTCAGCGCGCTCGCCTCGGTCTCGGGCGCCTTCGGGTTCGCCAACGGCGTCGAGTGGCTGGCCGCGCAAAAGATCAACGTCCACGAGGCCGTGACGCTGAACTGGGGCGCACCGGTCAACCAGGTGCAGGAGATCAGCCGTCTCACCCGCCTGCTGAAATTCCACCCGGCATTCCACGACCGCACGGAGCTCCGCCTGATCCAGCGCGGCGACGGCAACCACCTGGTGCTGCTGCGCCACCATCGACCGACGGGAAAACGGCTGCTGGTGATCGTCAATTTGGACCCCGACCGCGACACCCGGGCCGGATGGTCGCCGGAAGCCGCGGGGTTGCGGCAGCACACCTATACCGACCTGCTCGCCGCAGGGCCGGTCGGGGTTGACGCCGCGGCCGATATGTTCAGCCTCCCGCTCGCAGCCGGGCAAGTGCTCTGCCTGAGCCCGGACCCGGCCGACCTGGAGCTGCTCGAAACTGCGCCCGCCCGATCCAGCGCGGAGCCGCCGCGGATCGCCGAACAGCGGTTGCGGTCGAAAGCCCTGCAGGTCTTCACCTTTCTGCGCGGCACCACCGATGTCGCCGATTTCGATCCCACGCGGGCTGCCGGCGAGCTTCGTTCCGACCCGGCCGCCTTCTGCGGCGGCCTCCGCCCGGAGATCGCCGAGCCCAGGCTGGTGACCTGGCAGTACCCGCGCGATCTGCGGCGCGAGGTCATGCTTCCGCCCGGGCACCTGCTGCAGGTCGCATCCGCAAAGGGGTTCCGCGCACGACTCACCGACGGCGAGCGGACCCTTGCGGTGGAGGAGAGCCTGCCGGCCGCCGATGGGTCGGCCTTCGGCCTGTTTCTGCCGTTGCCCGCCGCCGACAGGCCCAAGCGGCTGACGCTTCTGCTGTCCGTCCACGAGGAGGAGGGCACCCGTCACGTCGAGGCGCCCCTGCTGCTGCTGCCCGACCCCGAAACGGCCCGCGTCCAGCGCGTCTTCACCCGCGCCGAGCTGCTGCGCAGGCCGCTGCTTTTTCTTGGAACCAACGGCCGCGGCGCCATGCTGCGCGCTGCGGTGTCGTGGGGAAGGCTCGCCAGCAAATACGATGCACTGCTCGCCGCGAACATCAGCCCGGAGTTTCCCGAGGACCGCTGGGTTCTGCTCGCCCGCTGCCGGGCCTGGCTCGTCTACCAGGGCTTTTCCCAGGAGATCAATCTCGACTGCCTCCAGGCCTTTGCGGCGGGCAACGCCGGGGCTGCGTTCTGGCGCTTTGAGATCCCCACCGGGCAGGGGGAGCACGTGCGCCTCACCATCGGCCTGGAGATGCGGCCCGGCGAGAACGCGGTCCACCTGGCCTTCTTCCGCCACCCCTCCGGTACGGACCCCTCCCGGCTCGCGGACGCCACGCCGGTGCGCCTGGTCCTGCGGCCCGACATCGAAAGCCGCAGCTTTCACGATACCACCAAGGCGTTCACCGGGCCGGAGCATCATTTCCGGAACGCGGTCCGGCAGACACCCGGCGGATTCCGCTTTGCGCCGGACGAGCGCCATCGGCTGGAGATGAAACTCTCCGCCGGCCGTTTCACGATCGAGCCGGAGTGGCAGTACATGGTCCACCATGAAGAGGACGCCGAACGCGGCCAGGACCCCCTCTCGGACCTCTTCAGCCCGGGCTATTTCGAGGCCACCCTGTTGGGCAGCCAGACGCTGAGCCTTCAGGCCGCCGCCGGGGCGCTGCGCCCCGCCACCGGCGCGCCGGAAGAGGGTCTCCTTCCCGGCCGCTCGCCCCTGGAGTCCGCAGCGAGCGCCGGCCTCGAGCCGATCGCCGTGCTCCAAAAGGCCCTGCCCGCCTATCTGGCCGCACGCGACGGGCAGCAGACCGTGATCGCCGGCTATCCCTGGTTTCTCGACTGGGGGAGGGACTCCATGATCTTCGCCCGCGGACTGATTGCGGCCGGCCGTCTCGACGATGCCCGCAGCGTGCTGAGGCTTTTCGGCCAATACGAGGACCGGGGCACCCTTCCCAACATGGTCCGCGGCGGCGACACCGGCAACCGCAGCACATCCGATGCGCCGCTCTGGTTCGCCGTCGCCTGCCGGGAGCTAGCTGCGGCCGAGGGCGGCGAAGGCTTTTTAAAGGCCGGCTGCGGCGGTCGCACGCTGAAACAGGTGTTAACCTCGATCGTCCGGTCGTATGCGGCGGGCACCCCCATCGGCGTGGCCATGGACCCCGACTCCGGCCTGATTTTCAGCCCCTCCCACTTCTCCTGGATGGACACGAACTTCCCGGCGGCCAGCCCGCGCCAGGGCTACCCGGTTGAAATCCAGGCGCTCTGGCACAGCGCGCTGCGCCTGATGAGCCGCATCGACCGGAAAGGGGGGCCGCGCTGGGCGGCGTTGGCCGAGCGCGTGCGCGACTCCATCCTGAAGCTGTTCTGGCGGCCCGACCTGGGTTGTCTGTCCGACTGCCTGCATGCCGAGCCCGGACAACCGGCTCGATCCGCCGCCGCCGATGATCACCTGCGCCCGAACCAGCTCTTCGCCGTCACGCTGGGGGCGCTGGCCTCGCCGGAGCATATTCGCAAAATCCTGGCGGCCTGCGCGGAGCTTCTGATCCCCGGGGCCATCCGCAGCCTGGCGGACCGGCCCGTCGCCCACCCGCTGCCGGTTTGGTTCAACGGGGCGCTGCTCAACGACCCGCAGCGACCCTACCGGGGGCGCTACGCCGGCGATGAGGACACCAGCCGCAAACCGGCCTATCACAACGGGACCGCTTGGACCTGGCCGTTCCCGTCCTACTGCGAAGCCTGGTTCATGGCCTTCGGCGCAACGGGTCGACGCACCGCTCTTGCGTGGCTGGCCAGCAGCATCCCGCTGCTGGAGACCGGCTGCATCGGCCATCTGCCGGAAATTTTAGACGCTGACCATCCCCATACCGCCCGCGGCTGCGACGCCCAGGCCTGGGGGGCGAGCGAATGGGTGCGGGTGTGGCTCAAGCTGACCGGGACCCGGCGCGGTTGATCGCCTCCGTTGATTTTTCTCATCAAACCCGATACGCTAAAAGCGGCACACGCTCCCCCTAACCGTTTTTTATTAAAAATCAATCGAGGACACGCAGCAGATGCGCAGTTTCAAATCATATCAGGTGCAGCCCAACATCCCCGAAAACCTATCGTTTCTGGAAACCCTCGCCGGCAACATGTGGTGGTGCTGGACGCGCGAGGCGGTGGAGCTCTTTCGGCGCATCGACCCGCGCCTGTGGGCCGACAGCGGCCGCAACCCCGTGCCCTTCCTGGCAAGGGTGCCCCAGGCGCGCCTGGAAAAGCTCTCCCGCGACTCCAGCTACACCGCCCAGGTGGAGCGGGTCCGGTCGCTGTTCGAACGTCGCGTCAACCACCCCGAAATCCAGATCGACACCCCTTTCGAACCCGGCGAGTCCATCGCCTATTTTTCCATGGAGTTCGGTCTGCACGAGAGTCTGCCGCTGTTTGCCGGCGGGCTGGGTGTTTTGGCCGGCGATCATCTCAAGGCCTGCTCCAACGTGGGGCTGCCGCTGGTGGGCATCGGGCTCATGTACCGGCAGGGCTATTTCCGCCAGTTCCTCAACCACGAGGGCTGGCAGCAGGAGGCCTATCCCGATACCGATTTCTACAGCCTGCCGCTGCAGCGCACCCGGGACGCCGCGGGCAACGAGCTGCGGGTATCGATCCGCGGGGCCGAAGGGCCGATCCAGGCCGTGGTTTGGAAAATCATGGTCGGCCGGGTGCCGCTCCTGCTGCTCGACACCAACATCCTAGAGAACACCCCCGAGCACCGTGAGATCACCGCCCGTCTCTACGCCGCCGAATCCCGGATCCGCCTGGCCCAGGAGGTGCTGCTGGGGGTCGGCGGAATGCGTGCCCTGCGCGCCCTTGGAATCGCGCCGAAGATCGTCCACATGAACGAGGGCCACTGCGGGTTCGCCGGCATCGAACGGCTGGTGCAGCTCGTCGAGGATCAAAATGTCGATTTGAAGACGGCGCTCCAGATCGTCCCGCGCACGACGGTGTTCACCACCCACACCCCGGTGGCGGCGGGCCACGACGAGTTCCCGGCGGACATGGTGCGGCCCTACCTGCGGCCGCTGGCCGAGCGGCTGGCCACGACCGAAAATGAGATCCTCTCCTGGGGCCAGGCTCCGGGGAGCTCCGAGAACGGGCCGCTTTCCATGTTCATTCTCGGCGTCCGCCTGTCGGCCCACTGCAACGGGGTCAGCGAACTGCACGGCAGCGTCGCGCGCCGCATGTGGTCCCACATCTGGCCCGGGCGTCCGGTGGAGGAGGTGCCCATCTCCCACATCACCAACGGCGTCCACATCCCCACGTTCACCTCCCAGGAGATCGGAACCCTTTTCGAACGCTACCTGGGGCCCGACTGGTACCTCGGCTCGCAGCGGTCCGAGAACATCAAGCGTATCGATGAGATCTACAACGAGGAGCTGTGGCGCTCGCACGAGATCAACCGCGCGCGGCTGGTCAGAACCTGCCGCGAGCATCTGGTGGCTCAATACCAGCGCCGCAACGCCCCGCGCAAGGTCCTCGATTCCATCGAAAAGACCCTGGCCCCGGACGTGCTGACCATCGTGTTCGCCCGGCGCTTCGCCACCTACAAGCGCGCCTTCCTTCTGATCCAGGACCCGCAGCGCCTGGAGGCGCTGATCAACGACGAGCAGTGCCCCATTCAGTTCATTTTCGCGGGCAAGGCCCACCCGCGCGACAATGAGGGCAAGGGGCTGGTCCAGCAGGTTTTCCAGTTCGCCAACCGGCCCTCCGTCCGCAACCGCTTCGTGTTTCTGGAGAACTACGACATGCATCTGGCCCGGCACCTGCTGCAGGGGGCGGATGTGTGGCTGAACACCCCCCGGCGCCCCTTCGAAGCGTGCGGGACCTCGGGCATGAAGGCCGCGATCAACGGCGCTCTGAACTTCAGCATTCTCGACGGATGGTGGTGCGAAGGGTATCGGGACGCAACGGGCTGGAGCATCGGCAACGGCGAGGAGTACGAAGACCACGCCTTCCAGGATGCGGTCGAAAGCCAGGCGCTCTACAACATCCTCGAGAACGAGGTCGTGCCCTGCTTCTACGACCGCAAAAACGGCCATCTGCCGAACAGTTGGCTGCTCAAGATGAAGGCTTCGATGAAGATGGCCATGGAAAAATTCTGCAGCCTGCGCATGGTGATGGAGTATTCCGAAAAGCTCTACACGCCGGCCGCCCGTTGGCACGCAAGGCTCACGGCCGAGGGGGGCGCCGAAGCCGCTCGCCTGGCGGATCGAATGGCCAGACTGCGGACCCACTGGAAAGAGGTCTCGATCGGCCAGCCGACACGCGACGTGCACGGCCCCCAGCGCGTGGGCGATGCCTTCCAGGTCGCCGTGGAGGTCGGCTTGGGCGAACTGCTGCCGGAAGAGGTCGATGTCGAGCTCTACTGCGGGCATTACAAAAGTTTTTCGGAGCTTGCCGACAGCCGCGTGATCCCCATGCAGGTGCTCGAGGCCCGCGGCAACGGCGCCTTCCGCTACGGCTGCACCTTGACCTGCGACACGGCAGGCCGATTCGGGTTTTCGGCCCGGGCGACCCCGCGCGGGGACGACTGGATCAAATTCTTTCCCGGGTTCATCACGTGGGCCGAGGAGCAACCTTTATAGAGGACCTGAGCCATGGACACCGCGCGCCGCAACCCCCGGGTGCTCGTCATCACCCCCGAAGTCACCTACCTGCCCGACCGCATGGGCAACCTGGCCTCGTTTTTCACGGCCAAGGCCGGCGGGTTGGCCGATGTGTCGGCGGCCCTGGTGAGCGCGCTCTTCGACCAGGGCGCCGACGTGCACGTGGCGCTGCCGGATTACCGCTCGATCTTCAGCGACCGGCTGGTGCCGTTTCTGAAAGAGGAGATATCGAGCATTCAGCGCAAGATGCCCGACGACCGCGTGCATCTGGCCGAAGACCGCGCCTTCTTCTACATCAACCGCGTCTACTCCAAGCACGGGGATGAAAACATCAAGTTGGCGCTCGCCTTCCAGCGGGAGGTCATCAACAACATCATCCCGCGGGTCCAGCCCGACTTGATCCACTGCAACGACTGGATGACCGGCCTCATCCCGGCGGTGGCCCGCCGGCTGCGGATCCCCTGCCTGTTCACGATCCACAACATCCACACCGTGAAGAGCACCCTCGCCTTCATCGAAGACCGGGGGATCGACGCCGCCAGCTTCTGGCAGCACCTGTACTACATGCACTATGCCCCCGGCTACGAGGCCTCGCGGGACGCCAACCCGGTGGACTTTCTAACCAGCGGCATCTTCGCCGCGCATTTCGTCAACACGGTGAGCCCGAGCTTCCTGGTCGAGGTGGTCGACGGCCAGCACCATTTCGTCGAGCCGCAGATCCGCCGCGAGCTGGCCAACAAGTACTATGCCGGGGTCGGCTTCGGCATCCTGAACGCGCCCGACCCGGCCTTCAACCCCAAAACCGACCCGGACCTGAAGAAAAACTACGGCCCCAAGGACCATGCCAGCGGCAAACGCGAGAACAAGCGCTTCCTGCAGCGCAACTTGGGCCTGATCGAGGACGAACAGGCTCCCCTGTTTTTCTGGCCCTCGCGCCTGGACCCGGTCCAAAAGGGCTGCCAGCTGCTGGCGGAGATCTTTTTCCGGGTCATCTCGACCTGGTGGAACCGCAATCTGCAGGTCGTCTTTGTAGCCAACGGCGAGTACCAGGGGGTCTTCCAGGACATCGTCAACCACCACCATTTCCACAAGCGGGTGGCCATCTGCGATTTCAGCGAACAGATGGAACATCTGGCCTACGCCGCCTCGGATTTCATCCTCATGCCCTCGCGCTTCGAGCCCTGCGGCCTGCCGCAGATGATCGCTCCGATCTACGGATCGCTGCCGGTCGCGCACGACATCGGCGGGATCCACGACACCCTCCAGCACCTGGACGTGGCCGCCGGCACCGGCAACGGGTTCCTGTTCAATGTCTACGACGCCCCCGGCCTGTTTTGGGCCATCGAGGAGGCGATGAAATTCTACGGCCAACCGGCCGCGGTCAAAACCCGGCAGATCAAGCGCATCATGACCGAGAGCGCCAAGACCTTCACGCACGAGCGCACGGCCAGAAACTACATCGAGCTCTACGAAAAGATGCTCAAGCGGCCGCTGATCGTCGAGGACGGCTCGGCGGGTTGAGCTTCCCCTATGCCCGCGCACCGCAAACCAGCCTATAGTGGGGCAGCGGCAGGTCGCGCCGTCGGGCGCCTGCTGAGGCGGGACCCGCTCCTCGAGCCCTACGCCGACATCATCCGCCGCCGCATGGCCGCTATCGACAAGGCCGAGCGCCGCCTCACCGGCGGCCGTGTCAGCCTTGCGGATTTTGCCTCCGGCCACGAGTACTTCGGCCTGCACCGCCGGGGGCGAAAATGGGTCCTGCGGGAGTGGGCCCCCCATGCCACCCGGATGTTTTTGATCGGGGATGCCACCGGCTGGGAGGAAAAACCGCCCTTCGCCCTCAAACGCAAGACAGCGGCGGGTGTCTGGGAGCTGCGCCTGCCGGAGAGCGCGTTGCGCCACGGCGCGCTTTACCGGCTGAAGGTTCACTGGGAGGGCGGCTGCGGCGACCGCATCCCGGCCTGGGCCCGCCGAGTGGTCCAGGACCCCGAGACCCTTATTTTCAACGCCCAGGTCTGGCAGCCGGAATCGGCCTACCGTTGGCGCCGGCCCCGCTTCCGGCGCCAAAACGCCGCCCCGCTCATCTACGAAGCCCATGCCGGCATGGCTCAAGCCGAGGAGAAAATCGGGACCTGGAGCGAGTTCACCGCGAAAACGCTGCCCCGGATCATCGCCGCCGGGTACAACGCGATCCAGCTGATGGCCATTCAGGAGCACCCGTTCTACGGCTCCTTCGGCTACCAGGTCTCCAGCTTTTTCGCACCCAGCTCGCGCTTCGGAACCCCCGAGGATCTCAAGGCCCTGGTGGACGCCGCCCATGCGGCCGGCGTCGCCGTGATCATGGACCTGGTCCACTCGCACGCGGTCTCAAACGAGGTCGAAGGCCTGAGCCGCTTTGACGGCACCCTCTACCAGTATTTCCACGATCTGCCCCGGGGCCGGCACGCGGCCTGGGACTCGCGCTGCTTCGACTACGGCAAGATCGAGGTGCTCCATTTTCTCCTGTCGAACTGCCGCTATTGGCTCGACGAGTTTCGCTTCGACGGCTTCCGCCTCGACGGCGTGACGAGCATGCTCTATTTAGACCACGGCCTGGGGCGCAGCTTCGTCTCCTATGCCGATTACTTCAATGCGAACGTCGACGAAGATGCGCTCACCTACCTCGGCCTGGTCAACCGCCTGGTCCACGCCGTCAGGCCGGACGCCGTCACGGTGGCGGAGGACGTGAGCGGGATGCCGGGGCTCGCCGCCCCGGCATCCGAAGGCGGCTTCGGGCTCGACTACCGCCTCGCCATGGGCGTGCCGGACTACTGGATCAAGCTCATCAAGGAGGTGCCCGATGAGCATTGGCCCGTGGGCCACCTGTGGTATGAACTCACCAACCGCCGCCGGGAAGAGAAGACGATCGCCTACGCCGAAAGCCATGACCAGGCGCTGGTGGGGGACCAGTCCCTCATCTTTCGCCTGATCGGCGCGGACATGTATTGGCACATGCAGGACGGCGACCCCCACCTGCGCGTGGCCCGCGGCATGGCGCTTCATAAACTGATTCGCCTGATCACCCTTGCGACCGGCGGCCACGGATACCTCAATTTCATGGGCAACGAGTTCGGCCACCCCGAGTGGATCGACTTTCCGCGCGAGGGCAACGGCTGGTCCTTCCGCTATGCCCGGCGCCAGTGGCACCTTGCCGACGACCCCGGCCTCAAATATCGGTTCCTGAACGCTTTCGACCGGGCGATGATCGCCCTTGCCAAGACGCACGCCATCTTCGACCGCGGGGAGCCCCGCCTGCTGCACGAGCGCAGCGACACCCAGACGATCGCCTTTCAGCGGGCGGGGCTCGTCTTGGCCTTCAACTTCCACCCGGTCGATTCGCATGTCGCCTACCGCATCGATGCGCCGCCGGGAAAGTACCGGACCATCCTGGACAGCGACGCGCCCGCATTCGGCGGCCTCGGCCGCATCGACCCGAAGCAGGAACACTTCACGCGGGTGGCGCCCGCGTCCGGCGGCGCACGCCATCAGCTCAGCCTCTACCTGCCCTCCCGCACGGGGATGGTCCTGGAGGCCGCAGATGGGTGAGACGCTTAAGACTCCCGCCGCTGCCCGACTGCGGCGTGCGGCCGGCCTGAGGCCGGTGGACATCTACCGACGGGTGATCATGGCCGCCTCCGAGGGCTTCATGCTGCTCGACCGCAGCCAGGTCGTCACGGAGGTCAACCCCGCGGTTCTCCTGCTCACCGGCCACGAGCCGCAGGAGCTGATCGGACGGCGTGCGGACAGCCTTTATCGGCGCGATCGGGTCGAGGTCTGCTCGGCCAGCCGGGATCACCTGAGCTTCGAGACGCTGCTGCACGGCCGGGACGCGCGTGACATCCCCGTTCTGATCACGCGCGGAATCCTGAGGGAAGAATCCGGGGAGCCGGCCGGATACATGGTCTTCATCGTCGATCTGACCGAGCTCAAGGCCACCCAAGAGGAGCTGCGCCGGTCGGAGCGGCGCTATCACAACATGTACCGCAACGCCGTTCAAGGCATGTTCCAGAGCCGTCTGTCCGGCGAGCTGATCCGCGTCAATCCGGCCTACGCCCGTTTTTTGGGCTACGCGTCCGTCGAGGAGATGCGGAAACTCAAGGCGGGTGCGGCAGAGCTCTATTACGACCCCGCCGAGCGCCAGCACATCGTCAAGTTGCTCAAACGCAAGGGGTTCCTGGTCAATTACGAGGTGATGCTGCGCCGCAAGGACGGCAAGCCGGTGTGGGGCCTTGCCAACTACCGGCTGAACCGCGACGATCCCGGCCAAGAGCCGATCATCGAAGGCATCATGGTCGACAACACCCGCCATAAGCGGCTGGAGGAGGAGCTGCGCCGCGAGCACCGCAAGCTGCAGGCCTTGTCGCTGCGCGACAATTTGACGGGGCTGCACAACACGCGCTTTCTCTACCAGGCATTAGACAGGCTGATCAGCGAGAGCCGCTCGTGCGGGGCGCCGTTCTCGCTGATTTTCATGGACATGGACAACTTCAAGGCCGTCGTGGACAAGCACGGTCATCTCAACGGCAGCCAGGCGCTGCGGGAGGTGGCCCGCACGATCCGCTCGCTCATCCGCAAACCCGGTTTCGGCGTCGCCTATGGCGGGGACGAATTCGTCCTGGTGCTGCCGGGGTTCGACAAAGCCCGGGCCATGGCCAAGGTTGAGGCGGTGCGCCGCAAGATGAAGCGCACGGTCTATCTGGCCGAAAAGGGATTGGCCGTGAAACTCCAAGCCAGCTTCGGTTTGGCCACCTTCCCGGAAGACGCCCAGGACCGCACGGGGCTTTTGGCCCTGGCCGACCAGGCCATGTTTCGCATCAAGCAAACCGGAAAAGGGGCGGTGGGGGTGGCGTGAGCGCGCAGGGGTTGCGGCTCACATGCTCTTGTAGCGGTGGTAGTAGCGCATGACCCGCTCGATGTAGTTCTCGGTTTCCTGGTAGGGCGGGATTCCGTTGTGCCGGTCGACGGCGCCGGGGCCCGCATTGTAGGCCGCCAGGGAGAGCGCCACCTTGCCGTTGAAGCGGTCCATCATCTCCCGCAGGTAGCGCGCCCCGGCGTTGATGCTCTGGTGGGGGTCATAGGGGTTGCTGACGTTGAGCATGGGGAAGTTCTGGGGCATGATCTGCATCAGCCCCTTGGCGCCCTTGTGCGAGACGGCATTGGGATCGAAGTCGGATTCGGCCTTGATGACGGCCTTGAGCAGAGGGGCCTCGAGGTTCTGCGCCTTGGCCGCCTCGGCGATGATGTGGTCGAATTTGTTGTTGTCGAGATTGGCTATGAACCGCTGGCGCTCCCGCATGAAAAGCTTGAATTTGGAAGAGGTCGGGGCGTTGGTGAAATGCATGACCCCGTCTTCGTCGATGTAGCGGTAGATGTCCGCCTGCACGGCGGCCGTCGCCAGCGCCAGGAGCGCCACGGTCAAAAGAGTCGCTTTCATCCGTGCAGTGTTTGATTTCGGTTGCATGTCGCGCAGCGGGTCGCGGCGACCGTGCCGCCTTGATCGCCAGTTGGTATTTTACAACCAAAAGGGCCTTGAGTTCAAGTTTTTATTGGATTTGCGAGTGATTATAAAGCGATGAACACTATATCGGCCGATCGGCCGACATCTTTAGCCGAGGGTGGCGTCGGCCGGCGGCTCAAAACAGCTTTAACTGGTCCGGGTTTTTCCGTTTGCCTCCCGCCCAGGGTTTTTCGTTTTTGAGCAGCCGCTCCTCGATCCGGCCCACGAAGGCCGATACCCGCCGCGGTTCGGGTCTACCGTAAACGCTGCGCTGCCGGGACCAGGTGAGATAGAGCCTCTCCTTGGCCCGGGTCATCGCCACGTAGAAAAGCCTGCCCTCTTCCGCCAGGTCTGCGAGGGCATCCTCCCCGGCCCCGCGCCGCAATGGAATCAACCCGTCCTCGCAGCCAGCGATAAAAACTACACTAAATTCCAAACCCTTGGACGCATGCATGGTCATCAGGGCCACTTTTTCGGCCCTGGGGTGGTAGCTGTCGGTGTCGCTGTGGAGGGCGATCCGCGTCAGCAAGCCGAGCCCGGAATCATCCGCCTCCTCGGCCGCCAGCAAAAGAAGCCGCTCCAGCGCCCCTTGAGCCTCTTGGCTGCCGAGATCCTCGGCCAGCTTCGGCAGCCGTGAAAGACGCCGAATTTTTTCCGCCGCCGTCTGCAGGCCGCCGGTCTCCTCGGACAACGCATCCAGCGCAGCGGCAAACTCCATCAGCCGGACCTGCTGACTGCGGCCGAGATTGGGAATCGGAAAACGCGCCGCCCGCACCAGCCCGTCGCGGACCCCCATCCGGTGGGTCAGGCACCAGCGCCTGAACTCCGCGAATATCTTTCGGCTCAGCGCCGGCGCGAGCACGCGCGCCCCGGCCGCCATGTCGGCGTAGGTCCCCGCACCGAGCACCAGCCTCGTCAAACTCAAAAGCGCGGCCACCCCCGGCAGTTCGAGGCTGTGCCGACGGCTGACCGCCTGGTATGGGATTCCCCTTTTTTTGAAAGCCTCCGCCACGAACCGGATTTGATCGAGCGTGCGGAAGAGGACCGCAACGTCAGCGAAGCTGGAGGCCGCCGCGCCGGACAGGCGTTTGACCCGCCCCGTGTCGATGGAGTGATATCCCGTTCCGCCCACCAGGGCTTCGACGGCGCGGGCGATGACCTCGGCTTCAGCCGCTTCGTTCGGCGCTTCGAGAACGCTCACGGTCCGGAGGCCGTCGATGTTCGAAAAGAGGCGCTGCGGTTGGGCCCCTTCGGCGCAGAGGACCTGGACCGAGGCGCTGAGGATGGTGTCGGTGGAGCGGTAGTTGCGGTTCAGTTCAATCTCGACGGCAGCGGGGTAGTCCCTTTTGAAGTTCAGAAAATAGGACGGGTCGGACCCGCGAAAACCGTAGATCGCCTGATCCGGGTCCCCGATCACGCACAGCCAGCGCGCTCCGGCGCCCGGCGGCGCCAGGGCCCGGATGATCCGGTATTGGCCATGGTTCACATCTTGAAACTCATCCACGAAAACGGCCCGGAAGCGCTCCCTGCAGGCATCGCGAAAATCCGGATCCCTTTCCAGGCGGACGGCCACTTGGAAAATGAGCTCCTCGTAGTCATAAAGCCCCTGGCCCTGAAGAAGGCGCTGATAGGACCGGTAGACATCGGCGAGATCCGCGGCCGCCTGCTCGGCCCCGGGCCCCCCGGCCACCTCCTCGGGGGTCGACAGGTTCTGCTTGGCGTGCATGATGAGGCGCTGGAGCTCTTTGAGGGATTGACCGATGGGCCGACCCACCGAGGAGGCCGCTTCGGCCATCAACGCCGCCTGCAGCGGCTCGTCGGCGACGACGATGGGTCTGCCCGGCTCCATCGTCTGGAGGAGGCTCCAGCATAGACCGTGGAAGGTGACGGCCAGGGGCGGCGCCTGCCTTTCGCCCAACAGCGCCGACAGCCGCGAGCGCATTTCATCGGCCGCCTTGTGGGTGAAGGTGAGCGCAACAATGTTGGCCGGCGCCACGTGGCGGTGCAAGACCAAAAAGGCGATCCGGCGGGTCAGAGTCCTGGTCTTGCCGGTGCCCGGCCCGGCCACGATCATGAGCGGGCCTTGCGCCTGCACGACCGCCCGACGCTGATCATCGTTCAACCCTTCGAGAAGACCTTGCGCATCGGGGCCATGCCCCCCCCCGGCGCCCACCGACGGCGTTGGTTCACCGTCGCCCGGCGAAGAAACCGGCACTGCCGGCTCCTCGATCGAGGCGCGCAGCGGCCTGCCGCCGGTTTTGCCCGGCGCGTCGGCTGCGACGACGGTGAAAAGCGTTTTTTGGCCTATCAGCTGCGCGCGCTCCCCGGCGCTGAAGATCGCGACGGTGCCGTACTCGCCATCGAAGCCGGGGCGGATATCCACTCTCTTCTCCCGCATGCGGCCGATGGCCTCGGCCAGCAGCGGGATCGGAAGCGCTGCGATCTGCTCCAGCTCGAGTTCCATGAGAACCGGCAGCTCCGGACCCAGCCGGTCTAAAACGGTGCGGCAGGCGTGGGCGACTTTCGCGGTTTTGGGCCCGGCTTGCAGGACCTCGGCCAATATGTCCGCCAGGGGGATAAGGCTGAAGAAAAGGGGGGCGTGGTCCGGTCTTTTTCCTTCGGGCCGGTCGGCCAACTCCTCCACGCGGGACAGCACGCCGACGGTAACCGGTTTCCCGCAGGCCGGGCAGTTTCCGGCCAACCGCCGGGTCTCTCCGGGCGCCAGGCAAACCCCGCAGCCGCGATGTCCGTCCAGATGGTATTTGCCCTGCTCGGGGAAAAACTCGATTGTCCCCCTGAACCGCTCGGGATCTTTGGTTTTCAGGGCATCGCGCAGCGCAACGAAGGAGAGGTCGGCCTCGAGCAGGTTGGCTTCACGACCGACATTGCCCGCTGAGTGGGCGTCCGAATTTGATATCAGGCAAATGGAATCCAGGCTTGACACGCGCCAGTTCATGGCCGGGTCGGACGACAGTCCGGTTTCGGCGGCAAACACATGCTCAGTTAGATCGCCGAAGCACTCAGCGATGGAATCGAAGCCGGACTTCGAGCCCAGGACCGAAAACCAAGGCGTCCAGATGTGAGCCGGGACGAGAAAAGCATCCGCTGAGGTCTCGAGCACGATCTCTAAAAGGTCGCGGGCGTCGAGGCCCAAGATGGGCCGGCCGTCGGAGGAGATGTTTCCGATGGCCCCCAGCCGGGCGTTGAATCGACGCGCCGATGCGAGATCGGGCATGAACACCAGGTTGTGGTTTTTTCGGGTCCGGCCGTTTTTTTTGTAAATATTGCTGATTTCAGTGACGAGGACAAAACGGACCCGTCCCTGGCAGGCACGCGGTATTTCCGCTTCGACCCGACGCGCCGCCTCCTTTTTCAGCTTGAGCAGCCCCGGCTCTGCCTCATCCAGCTTGGCCTCTATTTCCGAGAACCAACCGGGATGTGCAAAATCACCGGTTCCAACCACACCGACCCCTTTTACGCGACAGGCGGCGTAGAGGTTTTCAAGCGTTAACTCTCTGGATGTGGCCCTTGAAAACCTGGAGTGAATGTGAAAATCGGCCGTGATTTTCATAACCCTCTTTTTACAGAAAATAGAGCTTGAAAAATAATTATAAATCCGCTATATATTTACGTAATTTTTTCATTACCCCACATAGTGTGGTAATGTTTGGGAATTGTATTTATGGGCATACTATCATCGTCCATGGCGATCACCCGTTACCGGGTCGAAGGCAAGCTTGCCGGGGCCGCGACGGAGGCTGTCCGTCGCGGCCTCCAAAAAAATGCCATCGCCGAGATCGACAACGAGGCCGAAGAGACCGCCACGGGCTGGACCTCTTTCGAGAGCCCTTTTTTCCCCAGCTTCGAGGGCTCCTCCTTCCTGTTTGGTCCCTTGTATGTTTTTTCCATGCGGGTCGATCGAAAGTCCGTCTCTGCCAAGCTCATCAGAAAACACCTTGGCATCGCCGTTGCCGACCGGTTGGCTAAAACCAAAAAACAGTTTCTGTCCAAAGATGAAAAAACCGCGTTGAAAGAAAATGTGTTGAAAGACCTCCTGGTCAGGATGCCATCCACCCCCAGCGTCTATGACCTTGCATGGGACTATGAACATGCATCTGTGTTTTTCTTCTCCACTTTGCGCGCCGCCAATGAGAAGTTGGAAGGCCTTTTCAAACGATCTTTCAATCTGGGGTTGATCCGGATATTTCCTTTCACCGCCGCCGACTCCCTGGCCGGATTGTCCGATTCCGAGAGGGATGTTCTGATCGGCCTCTCTTCTACACAGTTTTCGAGTTGATTTAAAGCGTCGACTACAGGCACCCCATGCTCGATGTTTCCACAGCCTATCAACGTTACCGCTTTCTGGGCGACGAGTTTCTGACCTGGCTCTGGTTCTGCATCGAAAAAGATCAAAAGCTGTTCACCGCGGCGGATGCGGACTGCACCGCCCTTGAGATCGGCAACCGGATGGTTCTCGAAAACCGCAAGACCAAATCGGTCGAGCGCATCACCATCAAAGGAGACGATGCCGGCTTAGAGGAGGGGCGCCTTGCGCTGCGCAAGGGGGCTTTGGTTTCAGAAATGGCGCTGGTTTTCAAAACCGGGGAGTACCAGTGGCAGTTCAGTGTCAAAGGAGAATCCCTGAACATCAGCAACCTCAAGACGCCGGGAGCAACGGCACCTCAAGGCCCGGAGCAGCTCGAACCATTTTTGTTGGAACGATTTGATTTTATAAATAAAATTATTTTTTTTATTGAAAATTTATACAAATTGTTCATCCGTGCCCGCCTCTCGAGCCAGTGGGTGAGCAAACAGGTGCCTTCCATCCGGAAGTGGATCGAGGCAGCGGACGGCTGAATGCGATAGGTTTGTTCAAATGCGGACGATTGGGATCACAATAACCGGCGGGTTATCGACAACGCGGAAGGAACGGATCTAAAAATCCTCTATTCCGGAAAGAGAACCGAGCTTTTATTTACATCGTCATTTCTTTTTTTATTAAATAATTAAAAATAGTTATGTATTTATAAACATATTGACAGCCCACCTTCTCCTAACCATAACTTATCATTAACTGAAAAAGGGGAAATACAATGAGAGTAACTGTCCAACGATCCGACCTTCTCCCGGTGCTCTCTAGAATCCAAGGCATTACCGGACGCAAAACCAACCTGGCGATAACGACCAACGTTCTTATCCGCACTACCGCTTCAGGTATCACTCTGTCCGCCACCGACCTGGAAACCGGTTTCGAAGGAAATTATGCAGCCGTCGTCGAGTCGCCCGGCTCGATAGCGCTGAATTCAAGAAAAATATTCGAAATTGTTAAAGATTTTCCAAAAGAAGATATTGTTTTCAATGAAATCGAAAACCACTGGATCAAAATCGGCAACGAAACGGTGGAATACAACCTTGTCGGGTTGAATCCCAACGACTTTCCCGAGATTCCGAAAGTCGAAAATGTCGAATTTTTTGAAGTCCCATCTGCCGTACTGTCTGATATGATTTCAAAATCTATTGTAATTGCCGCCGCTGGAGACGAGCGTCGCAACCATATCCTCGGGGTTTATACCGAGCGCACCACCGCAGGGGGCAACAAAATTTTAAGAATGGTGTCCACCGATGGCAGCCGCCTCTGTAAAACGGACTTCCTCTTCGAAGCGGCGGCGGTGCCTGAAGGCCCGGGGGTGCTCATTCCCAAGAAGAGTTTGGCCGAAGTCGGAAAATTTCTCGACGCGGAAGGCAGCGTCCAGGTGGCCATAAAGGAGAGCAGCTTCATTGCCAAAAAACATAACGAAACCATCATCATCCGGCTGCTGGAAGGCGAATTTCCAAAATATGATGAAATTATTAAAAAACCAGATGGAAACAACATCACCCTGAACCGACAGCTCTTTTTGATGATGCTCAAACGTATGTCCATCCTCTCCTCGGAGGAGTACAAAGGGGTAATCTTCGATTTTGACGAAAACAAACTCACGATATCATCGACCAACCCTGAAATAGGTGAATCCAAAGAGGAGATGCCGATAGAGTTCAACCGCAAGAAGATAACCGTCATGTTCAACCCGAGGTTTTTCATCGACACCATGAACGTGATCGACGACGAAAAAATAGTCTTGAACATCGTCAACGAAGAAAAACCCTGCATCATCGAGGGTCACGAAGACAAGTCCTATTTGAGCGTCATCATGCCGATGCGGATCTAAATGGAAATTAAGTGACCAAACCATGGATACCAACGCGAACATCAACTACACTGCCGACAACATCAAAGTTCTGGAAGGCCTCGAGGCGGTGCGCAAGCGGCCGGCCATGTATATCGGCAATATCGACGTGGCCGGTCTGCACCACCTCGTCTACGAAGTGGTGGACAACAGCATCGACGAGGCCATGGCCGGGTTTTGCGATTTGATCAACGTTGTCGTGCACCCTGACAACAGCGTGACGGTGACCGACAACGGTCGCGGAATCCCGGTCGGAATCCACAAAAAAGAGAACATCCCGGCGATCGAAGTCGTCATGACCAAGCTCCACGCCGGCGGAAAGTTCGACAGCGACTCCTACAAGGTCTCCGGCGGCCTGCACGGAGTGGGGGTGTCGGTCGTCAATGCGCTGTCGGTCTCTCTGGATGTGGAGGTTCATTCCGACGGCACCATCTACCGCCAGAGCTACAGGCGGGGGCAAAAAACAACCGAGCTCGAAATCGCCGGCACCAGCCGCAAGCGCGGCACCAAGGTCCATTTTCTGCCCGACCCCGAAATCTTCACGGTAACCGAGTTTTCGAACGACATCCTCATCCGGCGCCTGCGCGAGCTGGCGTTTTTAAACAAGGGTGTGCGCATCACCTTCGAGGATGAGCGTTCGGATGCCAAGGAGGATTTTTTTTACAAGGGAGGCATCATCGCCTTCTGCGAGTATCTCAACCGCCGCAACACCCCCCTGCATAAACCCATCTACATCGAAGGGGAAAAGAGCGACATCCAGATGGAGCTGTCCATCCAATACAACGACACCTACAACGAAAAGATCCTCTCCTTCGCCAACAACATCAACACCACCGAAGGCGGCACCCATCTGATAGGATTCAAGTCCGCGTTGACCCGCACGATCAACAGCTACGCGACCAACGGGAACGTGCCCAAAAACATGCAGACCAAGATCACCGGGGATGATGTGCGCGAGGGGTTGACGGCCATCATCAGCGTGCGGATCCGCAACCCGCAGTTTGAAGGGCAAACCAAGACCAAACTCGGCAACAGCGAGGTCAAGGGGCTGGTCGAGTCCCTGGTGAACGAGAAGCTGGGTGAATTTTTCGAAGAGAACCCCACGATCGCGCGCAAGATCGTGGCCAAGGGGGCCGAGGCGGCGCGGGCGCGCGACGCCGCCCGCCGGGCGCGCGACCTGGCGCGCAGCAAGGGCTCGCTGCTGGATGCCACCCTGCCCGGGAAGCTGGCCGAGTGCCAATCCGACGACCCGGACCAGCGCGAGGTCTTCATCGTCGAGGGCGACTCCGCCGGCGGCTCGGCCAAGCAGGGCCGCGACCGCAGGTTCCAGGCCGTGCTGCCGCTCAGAGGCAAGATCTTGAATGTCGAGAAGGCGCGCTTCGACCGCATCCTGCAGAGCGAGGAGATTAAAAACATCATCACGGTGCTGGGAACCGGGGCCGGCAAGGAAGAGTACAACATCGAAAACATCCGCTACAAGAAAGTGATCATCATGACCGATGCGGATGTCGACGGTTCGCACATCCGCACGCTGCTGTTGACCTTTTTTTATCGCCAGATGCCCGAGATGATCGACAAGGGGTTTCTCTACATCGCCCAGCCGCCGCTGCTCAAAGTCGGCAAGGGCAAGGATGAGATCTATTTGAAGGACGAGTCCCAGTTGAACGACTGGCTGTTGAAGAAAGTCTGCGATTCGAAACAGGTTGCCGGCGGCGGTCAAGGGAAAGAGATTTCCGGGCACACCCTCTATCTTTTCAGCTGCGACCTGGCGGACTACCTCTCGCTGTTGAACACCCTCGAGCGAAGAGGCATCAACAACTCTCTGGCAACCTTGCTGGCCGATGCCGGCCTGGAAGACAAGTCGTTTCTCCAGGACGAGCAGCGCATGCGCGAGTTGAAAGAGAGCCTGCTGAACAAGGGCTATCCGGTGCAGGGTCCCAACTTCAACACGGAGCGCGGCGTCTACGAGCTGTTCGTGGGTGCGCCGGACGAGGCGGCCGGGGTGATTTTTCCCACGTCACAATCTCAGGCCGCCGCCAACGTCAAAATAGGGCGCGGTTTGATATACTCCGGCGAGTTCCAAAAATTCGTCGACCTGAAAAAAAAGATCGCCCCTTACGACGCGCCTCCGTTCACGATCCGCTCCCTCGAAAAAGAGGGCGAGCCCATCGTCGCCCAGAGCAAGATCGAACTTATGGACTACCTGCTCAAAGAGGGCAAAAAGGGCATCTCCGTCCAGCGCTACAAAGGTCTCGGCGAGATGAACCCCGCGCAGTTGTGGGAGACCACGATGAACCCCGAAAAACGCACCCTGCTGCAGGTCAGGGTCGACGACCTGGTGGATGCGGACGAGATCTTTACGATCCTGATGGGGGAGGAGGTCGACCCCCGGCGCGAATTCATCCAGAGCAACGCCCTCGAAGTCAGCATGCTCGACATCTGAGCCGGATGGGACCATGATGAAAATCCACCAGGTTTTTGCGCGCGACCTGCCCGATCTTTGGTTCCAAGCCGTGCACGACATTCTGGACCATGGCCGGCGGTTCGTCATCGACCGCGGCTCCTATGCCGGCCAGACCCGCCTGGAGTATGACTTTTTCACCGGCCACGTCACCTACCCGGGCACCCAGCCGATCATCCCCGACATCCCGCCCGGCTGCGGCATCCCCAACCCGGTCGAACACGACTATATCTACGGCGGCCCCGGCTACGAGCGCGCCTACATCGAATATCTCATGTCCGCGCGCAAGGAGCCCGGAGAGTCCTACACCTATGGCGAGCGCCTCACGCGGGTGCCCATCACCGGCGACAAGCTCGCCTGGTGGCGAGCCGGCCACAGCGAGATCGTCGACCAGCGCGCGGTGGACGGGAAGGTGGTCTTCGAAGAGCAGGGGGGGCTTTATCTCAACCAGATCGAATGGGTGATCGCCACCTACAAAAAATTCGGCCACCGCAACAACCAGATGGTGCTGCAGGTGGCGCACCCCTCGGACCTGACCCTGTTGGACCCGCCCTGCCTGCGCTCGATCGACACCCGCATCCAGGACGAGCGGCTGCATTTCGTCGTCTACTTCCGCTCCTGGGACCTGTGGAACGGGCTGCCCGCCAACCTTGCCGCGATCCAAAACCTCAAAGAGTATATGGCGGCCGAGATCGGGGTGCGGGACGGGGAGATGATCGTCGAAAGCAAGGGGCTGCACCTCTACGGCTACGCGGAGGATCTGGCCAAACTCAGGTGCCTGCGGACCTGACGGCGGCCTGTCCGGAGCGGTGGTTCCGGGCGGCGTCAGTCGTAGTGCAGGGTGATCTGCGGCGACGGCGGGTGGATGATCCTCATTTTGGATTTGGCGATCGCGTGCCGCCGCAGCACGTCGGCCACCACCTCCGCCACGCCCCTGAACCTGTCTGCGCCGAAAACCTCGCGGTAGCGCTTGGCCTGCTCCTCCACCGGCGCCGCAATCTGCTCGTGGCGGCTGAGCTCTGCGGCGCTCAATCCCTGGCCGAAGCCCTCGGTCACCAACTCGACGACATCGTAGTCGTATCCCAGGTCTTTGAAGTCGCTCTGGCCGGGTTCCAGGCCCGCCGTCGGAACGCGGTTGACGATCCGGCTGTCGATTCCCAGAAAAGCGGCCATCTGGCGCACCAGCCGCTTCGAGAGGCCGCCGATCGGGCTCAGGTGCACGGCCCCGTCGCCGAAGAGCGTGTAGTAGCCGATGCCGAAATCCTCGTCCTTGTTCCCCGTGCCGGCCACCAGCTTTGCTTCGGTCGCGGCTTTGGTGGAGAGGACGTTCGCGCGCACGCGCGAGATCATGTTGCCCTTGTGGAAGATGCTTGCGAAGGCCTCCGGGTTGGTCGCACGCATGGCCTCCACCGGCGCCTCGATGCCGTGGAGTTCATGGCGGATGCCTAAATGCGCCGCTACCGCCCGGGCGTCGCGGATGTCGGCCTCCTGGTTCAGGCGGGTGGGCAGGATATAGCCGACCAGCTCGTAGGCTGCCGCCCGGTGGCGGTCGAAGGCGCGTTTGATCAAAGCCGCGGTCGTGCTCGAGTCGACCCCGCCCGAGAGGCCGACCACGCATCCCGTCCTCGCTGCCGCTTCCACCTGCCGGAGGACAAACCGCCCAATTTCGCCGCTCACCGTTTCCGCATCCATGCGTGCGAGCTTGATCCGTTTCACATCGATCCTCCGGCGTTAATCGAAAAATGGTCAGAAGTGGTTTCCCAACCGCGGATCACGGTTGCGGGCAAGGCGCCGGCCGAATCGAAAGCGCCGCAACCAAAATAGGTGGTGAGCACGTTCGAGAGACCTGCCATCCCGCCTTGGCGGGAACCGCCCGGCGACACGAAAGGTGCGCGCCATGACTCTTGGCGCTTTTTACAAGCCCCACGATATTAAACGGGAAGCGACGGGGCTGCAAGGGTCCGCAGCCGCAGGTTCAGGTGGGGGGCTCGCGTCCGTCGGCCCCAAGGCGGTCGCGCGCCAGCTCGACGGCCTTGTTGTAGTCGACCTGGATGCCGTCCTTGCCGAAAATATCGCTGCACCCCAGACCCTGCAGCAGGCGGTCCAGACCGACCCCCTCCGTGATCACCAGGATCGGCCGGATGCCCGCCTCCTTGAGTTTGTCGACCATCTCGCTCAAGGCGAACGCCGCGGAGATATCCATGAACGGGACATTCAGACAGTTGATGATGACAACCTCGGCGCCGATCAGCTTGTTGATTTTTCCCTGCATACGGGTGGTGGTTCCGAAGAAAAAGGCGCCCCTCACCGATATGACCCGAATGCGGAAATCGCTCTGCTCCTGAAGGTCCTTTCCGATCCTTCGCTGCCACTCGGCCGGCGGGACCTCGGACACGTTGATCTGGGTCTGCTGCGCCATCCGATAGGTCAACAGCAGGGCGGCCAGGGCAACTCCAATGGTGACGGCGGCGATCAGGTCGACGAAAACAGTGATGCCGAAAACCGCCAGCATGACGATCAGATCTTCGCGCGGCGCCCGATTCAGCACTTTCAGCATGCGGTAGTCGAGAATGTCGACTCCGACTTTTATGAGGATTCCGGCCAGAACGGCCATGGGGATGTGGGCCGTGTATTTGCCCAGCCCCAGCAGGACCGCCAGCAGGAAAAGCGAGTGAATCATGCCGGAAAGCCGCGTGCTGCCCCCCGCTTTGATGTTGACCACGGTGCGCATGGTGGCCCCGGCGCCGGGCAGGCCTCCGATCAGGCCGGATACCATATTGCCGACGCCCTGGCCGATGAGCTCCCGGTTGGAATCATGGCGTTCCCGGGTCATCGAATCGGCCACAATGGATGTCAGCAGAGAGTCCATGACCCCCAACACCGAAAGGGCGATGGCCATGGCGAGGATTTTCGGCGTCTGTTCGGCCGAAATCGAGGGAAAACTCAATTGCGGCAGCCCCGCCGGGATCTTGCCGATGGTGTCCACCGGGAGGGACAACACCGCCGATAACAGGCTCATGCAAAAAAGTGCGATGAGGGGCGACGGCAGCACCCGGGAGATGCGCAGCGGCGTTTTGAAGACGATCAGCAGCGTGAACCCGGCCAGCAGCAGGCTGTACGGATTGGCCCCGGCGATGGCTTTTGGCAGTTCGATCAGGGCGACGAGAGGGGAGCCGACGCTTGCGCCTCCCAGCAGCGGATGGAGTTGAAGCAGGAGGATGATGACCCCGATGCCGCTCATGAAGCCCGAAATGACAGGGTAGGGTATGTAGCGGACAAAGCCTCCCAGCTTGATCAGGCCAAAAACGATTTGCAGCAGGCCGGCGATCAGCACCACGGTGAAGACGGATGGCAGCTCTCCCGGAAAGGCTGCAACCGCTGCGGCCATGATGACCGTCATTGGGCCGGTGGGCCCCGAAACCTGCGTGCGGGTGCCGCCCAACCATGCCGCAAAAAAACCCACGGCGATCGCGCCGTAGAGGCCGGCAATGGCGCCGGCCCCGCTGGCAACCCCGAAGGCGAGCGCGAGCGGCAGCGCCACGACTCCAGCGGTCAGGCCGCCGAAGAGGTCCCCGCGCAGTTGAGCGAAAGTATAACGGGGCTTTTTCATCCCATGCTCGACCCCCGGTTCGATGCGTGCGAGGCCCTTGACCGGGGAGGCGGGATATTATCCGGCCGATTCCTTCTTGTCAAAACGGTCCCGGCATGCGATGTCACAGCCGGAAGCCGCCCCGCCTTGAAAACCGATCCCCGTCGGTCCGGCCGGGCCGCCTCCAGGAGGGTTGCGCGATGCGGATGCAGGAGATTGCCTTCGGCACCACCGATTGGTGCAGCGTCGAAAAAACCGAGCATGCCGGAGCCTCCGGTGTCGCCCACTGGCGCACGCGGCAGTTCGGCGGCATCCGGGTGCGGATGGTGGAGTACTCGCCCGGCTATCTGGCCGACCACTGGTGCTCCAAGGGGCACATCTTGCTGGTGTTGGAGGGTGAACTTCAAACCGAGCTTGCCGACGGACGCACCTTCACCCTGACTGCCGGCATGAGCTACCAGGTGGCGGACGGGGCCGAGCCGCACCGCTCCTCGACTCTGCGCGGCGCCAGGCTGTTTATCGTGGATTGAGGAGGGGCGCCGCCTGCCTGTGGCGCCGAGGGGTTTCATGGATAGCCGCAGTTCGTTTGAATCCGCACTGACCGCCGAAGAGCGCAACCTTTTGGAGGGGCTCACGCACCCGTTTCGGATCCAGCAGTTCCTGGATTCGATCCCCTACAGCCCCGATGACTTCTACCGCTCTCCGCGGCGGGTGCTGCGCGACCGGACGGCCCACTGCTTCGACGGGGCGGTCTTTGCGGCCGGGGCGTTGCGGCGGATCGGCTTTCCCCCGCTGATCCTGGACCTTTTTTCAAACGGCCGGGACGACGAGCACCTGCTCGCTCTATTCAAGGTGGCAGGACGGTGGGGGGCGGTGGCGAAATCGAACTTCGTCGGCCTGCGCTATCGGGAGCCGGTCTACGGCTGTCTGCGCGAGCTCGCCATGTCCTACTTCGAGCAGTACTACAACACTGCGCGCGAGAAGACCCTGCGCGGCTACAGCGGGCCGCTGCGGCTGGTCTCCTTCGACCGGCTGGACTGGATGGCGAGCGATGCGGCCATGGAGGCCATCGCCCGGCGCACCGATGAGATCCGGCGCGTGGTGCTGATCGACGCCGAGATGGAACAGCGCCTCTCCCCGGTGGACGAGCGCTCCTACCGGGCCGGGCTGATCGGCGCCGACCCCCATGGCCTGTTCCGAGTCAACGAAAACCCACCCCGCAGCGGGTCCGGCGCCCCCGACGACCGACCTGCGTGAGAGCCCCCATCGGCGCTCGGGAGCCGCTCCTCGTTGCCCCGGCCCGCAGTTTCGATGGGCGCGGACCGATCCGCCAGGCGGTCTACCCGGCGGGAACAGCTGCGGGGTTCCGGTCCGGAGGTGTCGCGGGCGTGCGGACGCAGACGACAGCTTCACCTTCGACGCCCGGGCGCCGCCGCCCCCCGGAATCGGCCGCATGTGGGTTCAGCGTTGCGCGGACGGTTTGAGCGAGGTCGGCCATCTGGTAGGGCTTCTGGAGAAAACCGTCGCTCAGCATCCGCAGGCCCTGCCGGCGTTCATCCATGAGGCTGTAGCCGCTCGAGAGCAGCACCTTGGCGCTGCTCTGAAGAGAGCGGATTTCGCCCAGCAGCCGATCCGCGCTCACGTCCGGCAGCACCAAATCCATGATCACCAGATCGATCCGCTCACGCGCGGCCTTCAGGAACTCGAGGGCCTGGCTGCCGGATTCGACCGCATGGACGCAATAGCCCAGCCGCTCCAGCATCTTGGAGACGGTCACCCGGACGATGGCCTCGTCATCGATGACCAGGACGTGCCTCGTCGCCGCCTGGGCCGGGGGGAGGTCCCGGTAGGCGCAGCAGCGGTTGCGCCCGGAGTTTTTGGCCTCGTAGAGCGCCTCGTCGGCCATTTTGACCAGCCCCTGGACGTCGATCTCCCGGCGGTTCTCCAGAGCGGCCACCCCGAAGCTCATGGTCACGGCAATGGTGCGGCCTTCGTGGACGATCGGCTGGGATTCGATCGACCGCCGCAGGCGTTCGGCCGTGCGCAGGGCCTCCTGCATGGAGGTCGAGGGCAGGATGGCGGCGAACTCCTCGCCGCCGTAGCGGGCGATGTGGTCCGAGTCCCGCAGCAGCTCGCGCAGTTGAGCGGAGAGGCGTTTCAAGACCTGATCTCCGGTGGGGTGGCCGAAGAAATCGTTGATCGCTTTGAACCGGTCGACGTCGGCCATGAGGATCGACAGCGGCGTGTTGTAGCGCTTGGCGCGGCTGATCTCCTGCTTGAGGATTTCCTGAAACCGCTGGTGGTTGTCGAGCCGGGTCATGGGGTCGAGGCCGACCTCGTGCGTGAGTTCGTCGAGGCGCCTGGCCTGCTGGTGCACCTGAACCACCAGGTCGCCCGAGAGCTTGGCCAGCTCGGCGCGGGCCGCTTCGATGATTTCAAGATGCTGCTTCAAATCGATCTGGAGCTCGAACATGGGAAAGAGGGTCTCGGCCTGGGCGCTGATCTGTCCGGCGAGGTCGAATGGCCTCATGACCCCGACGAGCCCCTGCGCGCGCAGGCACTCTTCGATGGCGGCATAGCCGGCGGCGGGGTCGGAATGCTTGAACATGTCGATGAACAGCGAAGAGAGGTGGAGCATTCGGGTCAGCAGCTCGAGATCGCCGGAGTGGCCGGCCAGGCGCTCGGGACAGTGATGGAACCCGATCGGCACGCTGATGCTGGTCGGCAGGCCCCAGGAGCCGGTGACGGATCTGCCCACATCCATGTGGTTGAAGCCCAGCACGCCGTGCTCGGCGGCATGCGTCGCCAGCCCGCGGCCGCCGCCGGCCGCGATGGCCTTGCCGTACTCGACCGGCAGGGCCTCCGCCATGACCGGCATGCCGATGTTCTGAAGCAGGCCCAGGATGAAGGCCTCTTTTCCGAGCTGCGGGTTGATTTTTTCAGTCAGCGCTTTGGCCGATAGGGCGCCGATGAGGGAATCCTTCGAGAATTGGGCATAGTCGAAGAGCCCGCTGCGCCGCCGAGCGAACCCGTCCAGGAGCGAAAAGCTCATGGCCAGGTTCTTGACGGCGTTCAGCCCCAGGTAGATCATCGCCTGGTGGATGGATGCGATTTTGGTCGAAAGACCGTAGAAGGGCGAGTTGACCGTTTTTAAAAGCCGCGCGCTCAGCGGCGCATCCGCGGAGATGATGTCGGCAAGTTCGCCCAGCCGGGGCGCATCCCGGCGCATCGCCTGCAGGATCCGGATGGCCACCCCCGGCAGCGTGGGCAGTCTCTCGATCTGGTCATTCAGGCGCTGCCAATGCCTTCCACGGTCCATCGCTGTGCTCCTTTTAAGTCTCGACTCCCGGCAAGATTCATCCACTCGTCCAAGAGCGTTCGGGCCGGCGTGTCGCCGGCCCGCGCATACCTCCGCATGACCCTCGCTCGGGCAGGAGACCGGGTCCCTCTCCCCCGGTCGGCGCCCCCGCGGCCGCCCCTCCCCGGTGCATCCAAGTACAGGTAAGATCGGTATAAGCTTAGCCGACTTGAATCTAAAGAGTGATGATAAAATGATGAGGGCGGCCGGTCGGCGACGCGCCGCCTCCGAAATGGCCGCGGGGTGAAGCGCAACGCAGATAGTGGGGTTTTTGCGAAGTCGTCAGGATTGGAGCAGCGTGCGCAGGTTGACCTTCTTGTTGCGGATGCCCAGCTTCTTGCGCAGGTGGTGGCGGTGGGTCAGGATGGTGCTGACGGAAAGATTGAGAAGATTGGCGATCTCTTTGTTGGTTTTGCCGTCCCGGACCAGGCGGGCCACCTTCACCTCGGTGGGCGAAAGCTTGTATTCCACGTTCGACAGATTGGCAGCCATCGGCTCGTAGAAACGTTTGAGGTTGTCATCGATCAGCTGGACGAATTCTTGCTGGTCCGGAGTCATGGGACTCTGCTTGAGGCTCTCCAGATAGGGGAGCACCAGGCGCTTGATCCGCTCCCCGGCGTCGGTTTGGGTCGCCGGAGCCGTGGTTTTCTGGTGTTCGAGAACAACGCGCAGCGCCGTTTCGGTTTCGGCAAGCCTGCGCGTCACCTCCCCGAGCCGATCCGCGGCCGGCTCCGGCGGATCGATCTTCAGCGCCAGACCGAGGATCCCGGTGATCGTGCCGCTCTTTCCGATGAGGGGGATTTTATCGAGGCGCACGAAGATCCCCTCCGGGGGCTGCGGCTGCTTCACCAGGTTCATCAGCGGCCTGCCCGTGCGGTAGACCGTTTCGTCCTCCTCGCGCAGCGCCGCCATGAGCTGCGGATCGTTGATGAGCTCTTCCACGCGTTTGCCTAACAGCTCCTCGGCCTCGAATCCCACCATCTTAGCAAAGCGTTTGTTCAGCCAGATATAGCGGTTTTCCCGGTTCTTCAGAAAAATTCCGACGGCGCCGTCCTCCATGAACCGGCTCATTTCGGCCAGCCTGGGTTCGAACGGGGCAGGGGCCGGCCCCGGGCCCGGCTGGTGCTTCGTGGCATCGTCAAGCAGCGGACTCTTGCTTACGCCGAAGACGGCCAGCAGCTTTTTCTGGGAGGTGCTGGAATCGAAGAAGGGCAGAAAGGAGATCGAAGGGCCGAACGCCGCTGTAAAAAAATGGCCGCCCTGGTATCTTTCGTGGTGTCCGCTCAGCAGGGCGGCGCGCATTTTCTCAGCGACGGCATCGGCCTGTTCCTTAGGCAGGCTGTCGATGAAGGGCTTGCCGGTGCAGTCGAAGGCCGGAAAGCCGAACAGTCGACTTGCAGCCTGGTTCATGGCCGTGATGCAAAGGGTTGAATCGATGACGGCCACCGGGTTGTCGAATGCCTCCAACACGATCAGGAGCTCGCTTCGCTGGCTGGCCACATCGATCACCGCCACGGGCGGCTTCTTCGGGTCGACCAGAAACAGGGCGCACGCCTTCTGTCCCCTGCTCTGTATGCGCAGGGCGGAGTATTTCAAGACAGGCTCCTCCTCCTGGCTGGGCAGTCGGAACTTCAGCTCCCGCTGCTCTTCAAAGCCGCTGCGGCGCTCCACTTCATCCCAGACACGGGCCCATGCGTCGGGCGTCATCGCCGGGGCGAGGTCGCCGATATTCCGTTCCAGCAGCATCTGCTGCGGATACCCGAGCAGTTCGGTGGCGGCGGCGTTGGCGTAAACGATCCTGCCTGAGGGCAGCAACCCAAGAGTGGCGACGCCGATCGTGTCGATCAATGCAATCGCCTGCTTCAGCTCCGCAAGCTCATTCATGGATGGGGAGTGTTTGGTTTTGTGCATACCGTCTTTTTTTTGAGTCGACCTGAGTTGAGGTTGCAAAAGGCCCGA
Organism: Desulfobacterales bacterium; assembly: GCA_025454255.1. GTDB lineage: Bacteria > Desulfobacterota > Desulfobacteria > Desulfobacterales > SpSt-501 > SpSt-501. Next base: position 40,903 of record JALOOU010000003.1, read on the forward strand.
TGCCTGGCATCGCGCATCTTCCATGGCCGTGTAAGCGGCTTTCACGGCACGCAATCGACTCGACCAGCTCTCGGTCTTTTTGCAAATCCCGCCGGAAAACAGCTTTGCGACCCCATCAAGATTTCAACCATAATCTTACAAATATTTTAAACGGCTGGAAAGGTCCGATAATTGCGGATACTTTATTGATCAAAACCTCGGAGCTGCCCCGTCGAACGTCGTCAACGATCACTTTCGGCCGGAAGAGCGCCAGCGGCGCTCCCGTGCTCAAACGACCAGCCGCAGCGCTTAATTTTCGGCCACAGGCCGAAAAGGCAAACGCGCGCGAAGGCTTCCCGTGTTTAGAACCGGTTTCAGAACCTCGGGACCACGGTTGCGGGCAAGGCGGGAGACCGATTCACGCGGGCATAGCGCACCGGCTGACCGCTCGCCGCGGCGGGCGTTTCAGCGCCGGGGCTCATATCCGCGGCGATCGCTTGAACCGGGGCGGGCGGCCGGAAAAAAGAGGGTGAACGTCGTGCCGCTGCCCTTTGCGGATGCGGCCTCGATGGCGCCGCCGTGGTTGTTGACGATCCCGTAGACCGCCGCCAGACCGAGGCCGACGCCCCGGCCCATGGCCTTGGTGGTGAAGAAGGGGTCGAAAATATGTTTCAGGGTGGCCGCATCCATGCCGACGCCCGAATCCGAGACCTCCAGGGCGATGCCGCCGGTTGCGGCGTCCCGCCCGGTGCGCCGCGTGGGTTCGGGCTCCGGGCAGTTGCGGGTCCGGATCGACAGCCGCCCTCCCGCGGGCATCGCTTCGACGGCATTGACGAACAGGTTCGCCAGCACCAGTTCGATCTGCCCCTTGTCCGCAGCGATCGGCCAGAGGTCCGGCGCGAGCTCCTGAACGATGAGGATGTTGCTGCGGCTGCGGCCGATCAGCTCGCAGCACTCGCCGACGAGCTGGTTCAGATCGACGCGGGTGATATGATATTTACCCTGTCCGGCATAGCCGATCAATTTGCGGGTGATTTCGGCCCCGGACTTGGCCGCCTGTTCCATCTTGGCCACCAGCTCCTGCAGGCAGTGGTCGGCCCCCAGGCTGGCGCGCATGAGCGAAACGCTGCCCATGATGACCGTGAGCAGGTTGTTGAAGTCGTGGGCGATGCCGGCGGCCAGCGTGCCGATCGCCTCCATTTTCTGGGATTGCCAGAGCTCGCGCTCCATCTGTTTGATTTTCGTCAGGTCCTGAAAATAAAAAACGACCCTGCGGGAACCATCGGCCTCCGAGAGGCTCCTGCAATCGGTCAGGGTGGTGACGATGTCGCCCGCGGCGGTCTGGATCTTGCCTTCGAAAGTCGCCGGCAGGATCTTCCGGTTCAGCTCCTCGGCCTGGGGCTCCTCGAAAAACTCGACCAGCTTCAGGCCGAGCCGCTCTTCGGGCGCCAGCCCCAGCATCCGCCGGAAGGCGGGATTGGAGTAGAGCACCCGTCCGCCGGGCAATTCGGCCTCCAGGATCCCCACTGGGCAGAACTCGGCCATTATCCGGTGCCGGGCCGGAATTTCTTCGGGATCCAGTCTCATCGCTTCGGTCTCACGCATCGTGATTGAACGCCGCGAGGTGCAGGCGCACAAAACCCCCGGCCTCAATTTATCACAAGGGATCGATGGTCGCTGGCCGAAAAAAAATGAAAAAGTATTTATAAAATATCGATAGCGGAGGGACGGAGGCGAGGCGCGGTGGAATGCCGGGGTCCGAAGGCCTGTCGGGCGGCGGCGTCCGTTGCCGCGGGGAGGTCGATTTTTCAGGGCCCCGCCGCCGCGAGCCGCCGGCGGGGCTATTGCTTGGGTTCCGCCATGCGGCTTTTGGCCCGCAGCAAAAAGGCCTCGCGCATGTCCTTGGGCACCGGCGGCTGCCGCCCGGCCGGTTTGCGCACCAGGCTCAGCGCCCCGCCGGGGCAGGCGGCGACGCACAGCCCGCAGCCGATGCAGCGGTCGGCATCGAGCGCCGCCCGGCCGTCCGCCATGCGCAAGGCATCCATCTGGCAGCGCTCCAGGCAGGCCTCGCAGCCGGTGCAGAGCGCCGCGTCGAGAGCGGCGATGAAGGCCGAGGCCACCGCGGCGGCCGGCTGCGGCATGCGCTTGAGGTGCTTGAGGACCTGGCAGCAGTCTCCGCAGCAGAGGCAGATGTTGACGATCTCGCGGGCGTTGCTGGGCTGCAGCACCAGCCCCTGCGCTTCCGCCTGCTTCAGGATCTCCAGCGTCTCCGCGAGGCTGATGTACCGGCCCAGGCCGTTTCTGGCGTAGTAGTCGGCGCCCCAGCCGAAGATCAGGCAGGCCTCCTCGAGTTTGCCGCAGCCCTCCCCCTTGATCTGATGCTCGCGGCGGCAGATGCAGGGGGCCACCAGGAACTTGGTCTGCCGGCGCACGAGCGCTTCGGCCTCTTCGTAGGGCAGGGTTTCCAGGCCGGCGCTGATGCTCGCTCCGACCGGAATCGTGCGCAGCTGGGGGACGCGGCCGAAGGCCGAGCGCGACAGGATCGGGATGTAGGCGTCCATGTCGCGGACGAACTCGGCGTCGAGCTCGTTCACATGGTATTCCCAGATTCCGATGACGAACTGGGCGGCCATGTAGACAGGCGGCCGGTCGGGGGCCTCGATCGAAAAAATGAGCCCCCTGCGCGCCATCCGCCGCAGCCGCTCACCGGCCTCGGCCTCCGGCAGGCCGGCGCGGGCGGCGATGGCGGCGGCCGGCTCGAGCTTCATACCGACATGCACGGCCAGCGCCGCCTCCTCGGCGTTGAAGAGGCGCTTTAGAATGCGCAGCTCGACTCCGTCCGCGGTCGCCGGGAAGCCGGCCGGCAGGCTGTCCAGGTGCTCTCTCAACCGGGTGTAGACGTCGGTCATGGCGGTATCCCTTCGCGATAGAGCGCAGAGCAGGCCGCTGCTTGGAGCTGGTTTCATAACCCCCGGCCGCTCGAAGGTGCTCACAACCGGTAGAGGTTGCTGCGCTTTCGAATCGGTCTGCCGCTTCGCCCGCCACCGCGACCCGAGGTTTTGAAACCGGTTATAAGCACAAAAAAGAGACAAAGACGGCCGAGGCTTCTTTTTGTCTCCATATATAGAGCTTTAGTTGAGTCCCCGTCAATCTGCATCGACGGCGCTGAAGGCTCACAACGCCCTGATGTAATCGATGACTTTTTGTTTAACCTGTTTTTCAAAGTCCGGAGATTCCGCCGCCACGGACTGGAGGATCTCATCCCCCGGAACCTCTATCTCAATGAACTTCTCGCAAGTTTTCAGATTGAAAGCGATCTTTTTGATCCTGATATCCTCTCTCAATTTCCGAATCCTTTATTGCTAGTTGTTTAAGGCTGCTGCAACGATGCGCGCCAATTCCTCCAACTGATAGGGCTTCTGGAGAAACCCATCGGTTCTGTTCAAGAGGTCTGCATAACTTTCTTGGCTCAACGCATAGCCGCTTGAAATCACCACCTTCGCTCCGGCGTGAACGTTTCGGATGGCGCCCAGCAACTGATCCGGGTTCTGGTCCGGAAGCACCATATCCATGATCACCATGTCGATCCGGTTTTGGTTTTGCCTCAATAAGGCCACAGCATCCCGGCCGGATCTGGCCGTTCGAACGGCATATCCCAGCCGCTCCAGCATTTGGGTGAGGGTCACGAGTACGACCTCTTCGTCATCGACAACCAGCACCTTGAACGCCTGCTCCTGTCCCGAGCTTTGTTTCTTGTAGAGGCAGACTCTGTTGCGGCCTGAATTTTTCGCTTCGTAAAGCGCTTCGTCGGCCTTTTTAATTAAACCTTCGATACCGCTTTTGCGGCTGTTTTCCCACGTGGCGACCCCGAAACTCATGGTGATGGAAAACGATCGGTCATCGTGGCTGATTTTTAGTGATTCGACAGACTTCCGCAACCTCTCGGCCGCGAGAGTGGCCTCCTTGGCCTCCACCATCGGCATTATGATCGCAAATTCCTCCCCTCCGTAGCGGGCGATCTGGTCCGAATCCCGCAGCTGTCTTTTCAGATGGGCGGCCACCGATTTCAACGCGTGGTCCCCCGCCTGATGTCCAAAAGAGTCGTTTATGGATTTGAAATGGTCCACATCGGCCATAATGATGGAGAGGGGGGTCTTGTAGCGAGAAGCCCGGCCGCTCTCTTTTTCGAGGATTTCATGGAACCGCTGATGGTTGTAGATCTGCGTCATGCCGTCAAGGCCGAGCTGCTGCCTGAGCTGGTCCAGGTGCTTGGCCTGGCTGTGGACCTGTATCAGCAGCTCGTTCGAGAGATCGGCTAATTGTCTTCTGGCGGCATCGATTATTTCGAAATGCTTTTTCTCGTCGATGTGAAGGTCAAAAACGGGAAAGAGGATTCTACTCCCTTCCACAACCTGCTCGGCGAAGGCGCTCGGGTCGATCGCGGAGGCGAGGCCGTACGCGTGGGTATATGTTTCGATTTCGGCGTGACCGGTCTTCGGGTCGGCGCATTTGAACAGATCGATGTACAAGGATGAAAGGTGGAGCAAGCGGGTCGACAGGACGACATCTTCCGGTTGGCCCGCCAGCCGCCGGGGGCAATGATGATGCCCAATGGGGATGCTGAAGGCCGGCGGCAGCCCCCACGAATCGGTTGCAAAGGCGCCCACCTCCATGTGGTTGATGCCTAGACGCGCAGTTTCGACCTCGTGCAGGGGGCTTCCATCGGATGCGGCTTCTTGCACTACCGCCGCATATGTCTCGGGCATGGCGTGCACCGCTATTAAAATGCCGATGTCCTGAAGCAGGCCCAAGAAAAATGCGTTTTCTCCAAGTTGGCGGTCGACATTTTCGGCCAGCAGCTTGGCTGCAATCGCGCCGGTGAGGGCGTCTTTAGCGAATTGAGCATGGTCGAATCCGCCCATACGTTTAGACGCCAACCCCTTCAACAGGGAAAAGCTCAGGGCCAGATTTTTGACCGTGTTTAATCCAAGGAACACGATCGCCTGGCGCACCGAAGTGATTTTGCGTGAAAGGCCGTAAAAAGGCGAGTTGACCGCCTGCAACACTTTAGCGCTCAACGGGGAGTCCGCAGAGATGATTTCTGAGATTTCGCTGATGCTGGGCGCCTCCCGCTGGGTGGCCTGCAAGATCCGGATCGCCACGCCGGGAAGCGTGGGCAGGGACCCAAGTTTTTTAGAGAGGTGTTTCAAATTCTCGTGAGTGGCCATTGGCGGTCTCCAGCTCCACCTGTTCGAACCGAGGCTGCCGTGTCGATCGGCAGCTGAGGGATTTTCAGGCAATACTGTAAAGATACGAGTGCCAGGCCATCACCAGGAAATAGAGCAAAAGAATGGCCGGGAAGATGTCCTTGACTTTTATTCGGTCGTTGAAAACCTGGTTGTTGTTGACCACCAGCAGACACATTGCGCCGAAACAGGTCAGTAAAAATTTGCTGTACAGAAAAAACCACGGGCCCAACGACAGGCAGAAGGCCATGACGGGGTTGACTTCATACATGTCGTGCTCGAGCAGATAGAGCGTCATGAAACCGTCCAGGAACGACAGCACGAGAAGGGCGGCGATGCATCCCATCAACGCCGGGCTGTATTCGTCCACGAAAAGCAGCGCGTGTTTGTCTTCTTTGCGCCTCAGCTGCCGCCGCTTGCCGCCGAAGAGGAAATGGTGAAAAGACAACCCGCGGCGGCATCTGCGGTCCGAAGGGTTGCGCCGGTTCAGCGGGCGGCGGGGCTCTTCGGCATCCGGGCCGATTTCGTGTTTGTCGTCTCGCGGTTTCATGGGGCCACGCCTACAGCCACCCCATGACGGCGGAGAGTCCGATGGCCGACAGCAGCCCGAAGATCGCCCCGACGGCATGCAATAATTTCATGACCATTCCGCCACCCATTCCCGGAGGAGCGTCCTTCGCCGTCAATTGAGCAATTCGCGCCACCACCGATAGAAAAAGTTATTGGACGGCATCAGCGGGGCCATGCGCACCACGCCCGCTGCGAATGACTCCGAATCCTCGTCCGCGTTGGTGCTGCCGACCGAAATCAGCAGTTTACTGAGGCTGTCGGTGATCACCGGGACCGCCCTGGACGGTATCCCGCCGCCGATCGCCACCGATCTATCCCGGGTGGCATCGTTGTTGAAATCCAACACCGGCGCCGCTGTCTTGTAATGGAGTGCATACAGGTGCGCATAGCCGCCGGGCACGCAGGGGTCGCTGTTCGGCTGCAAGGTGGTCAGGTAGACCGTCTTGAAAAAAACCAAGCTTTCGCTGAGAACTTTTTCGCCGGGGCCGAGCTGCAGAAACCAGCCCTGGTCCCTGCGGCCATTGCCGTCCGCGTCTGCCGCCAGATCATCCAGGCAGGGCGGGGTCGTCGAGGCGCTGGTGACATCGACCAGGTCGGCTTCCGTAAGTGAGACCGTCTCGTGCCGGTCGCGGATGACATAAAATCGGTCGGAGGCAGATGGCGAGCAGGGATCCTCGCGGTCTCCGGAGCCGATGAAGAGGAGGTCGTAGCCCTTCTCCAGCGTCAACGCCGGCGGATAGAAAAATTTCCGGGGAAAAGAGCCGTCTGCTGAAAATAGGATTCGCGCCTCCCAGTTCATGATGTTTTCGTCGCAATCGGGGAACGGAAGCGAAACGTTCGCGGAGGTGGTAAATTTGCCGAAACGCCACAGCCGTCCTCCGAGATCGCCCACATAGACCTTGTCCACGAACCCGTTGTCATTCGCATCGAAAAGGGCCACCGAGCTGGGGATGGCGAAGTTCATGCCGAGCAGCGAGCCGTCGTTTTTAAAAACTCTGACCGCGGCGCCGCTGAAAACGCTGATGGCCAGAACGGCCCTGCCGGAAGAGTTGTCCGGGCTGAAGCCGCCCCCGATGAAAAACACGGGGGTACCGACGGTATCGAGATCCGATGTCTTCACCACGCCGAACTGGGGCTCGGACCAGCTCTGGCCCAGCTCAGGGATCACCAGGCTCGGGGCTACCGGGCCGCTGCTGTCGGGAGCGATCCTCCAGAGAAAATGCGGGTTGTCGGGATCGGTGATGTCCAGGGCAAAGTAGCTGCTGCCGCCCTTTCGTTCACCGCACACCAAAACCACCCGGTCGCCGGGGTCGATGAGGCCGTTTTGGTTGATGTCCATGAAATAGACCTTTGGGCTGGCATCGACGTAATAGGGGTGGCTGCCGCCTTCGATCACCGCTTTGAGGCGGGGGAGCAGGTCGGGCGGTATGAAGGCCCACGCCTCGGTTCCGTAATGGACGGCGCTGGTGCTGTTGGCGGCGATGGACTCGTCGTAGACCGCGTGCAACATTCCGTCGTTGGACCCGAAAAACACGTAGCTCTTTGTGCTGCCGTCGGGATAGCTGTAGCGGAACACCGAGGGCTCGCTGTGGAGGATGTCCCCGGTTATGATCGCCCGGTTCTCGGACCTGTTGCCGTCTGCGTCCTCGTCGAACTCGTCTGCTCCTCGAATGTAGTCGATCACCTGTGCGGTCGTATGCGCCGGGCTGCCGAGGACGGCGGCGGTGAGGCGCGGATTGGCGGCGGAGAAGCGGTTTTCTGAATCCAGCAGGCGCGTGGCCGCTGCACCCAAATACGTACAGATGATGCGGTCGGCATGGTGGATGTAATTGCTTTTGCCGGGGGTCGCCCAATCCTTGGTTTGCCAATATGGAAGGGCTTCGTTGCGAATCGCTCCATTCGGCCAGGTGGCGTACGCATTGTTTTTGTCTACGATTTCCAGATTCGGCGAGAGTGCGAATTTGGTGAGATTGCCCTCCCAGAAATTGGATTCGCCCGGTTTGAAGAACGCCATGTAGATCCGGTTGCCGCTGGTGGTCCGGGTCACCGGAACGACCGGCGCGGTGAACGAGTTGGTTTGCGATATGATATCCATGACCGCTGACAGAATGGCGGTCGCCAACTGGTCCGGGTTTTCGGCGACATAGTGGTATTTTCCGTAGTACTTATCGGCGGAGTCATAGAGGTTCAGCTTCCCGTTTCCATTGTTCGAGGTGTTGATCAGGAAGAGATTGTTGAGCACATCGCCCATGAAGCCGACCGTATAGGTCCGCAGATTCTGCAGACCGGGTCGATAGCCGACGACATCCCGCGTGTAGAGGGCATAGGCGACATCGTCCAGGTGGGTCGACCCGTTGCGATTGACCGGGATGTCGTAGATCGAGAGGTCTTTTTTTATTTTTCCCTCGCCGATGCCGCTCTGGTCGCCATCGTAGTCCGAGAACGAGGAGGGGAAAGAGCCTGCGGCCGGGCTTTGATCTTCGGAGGAAAGCCCTGGTGACACCACCAGGGCGAAGTTTTCGGTGCAATAGGTCGCCACCACCTGAGAGGAGGGTGAATTGTAGTAGCCTCCTATGGTGGCCAGCCCCTCGGCCAGCGGCGAGTAGGTCACGGTCCCCATGTTGTTGATGTTGTTGATGTAGTTCGAATCAAGGATGTTGTCGGCCGGGTCGGCGGCCAAGGGGGGGGCGACCACGAGCCCCAGCGGCTGCACGCGGCTGGCACCGCTGGCGTTGGCGGTGAAATTGTAGATCGAAAACTGCGCCCGGTTGGCGGCAAGCTTTGCGACCGTCATCAGGGCCTTCTTGGCGTAATAAAAGCGCGTTTTACCCGGCAAGTCGGAGCCCGATCCGCTGTAGGGGCCATAGAAGATCCAATTCAGATAATTCCGCGAATATCTGAAATTGGCGGCCTTATCGATGACGCCGTCCACGGTGTGGTTGGCGGGTACGGCCGGCAAAGCGATGCTGCGGTTGTTGATCGTCCAGACCGGCGATTTGCCGTCCCCGTCGGCCATGCGCTGAAACTGGCTGTCGGCAATGACCAGGCTGTCCGGGATTTCCGCTAGATAATATTTGCCCCCTCTCACCGTTGTCGCGTAGCCCTTGTCCCGGCAGAATCCGATGCCGCCCGGAGAATTCTGAACGACGTCGGTGCAGTTCGACGGAGTATGGCTTGCGCTGTTGTTGTACAAGGGATGCCAGGTGATCTCCTCCATGGAGGCGCCGTTGTCCAAAAGGATGACGATGTTCGGGGGGACGTCGTCGGCCGTCGTGGCGAACACACAGGTATCGTCGGTCCGGGCGGTGCCGGTCATGCCGAGGATCGCCAGGGCCATTGCCGCCATGCGGATGGATTGGATAAGATTCATCGATCTCACCTGTCGGCCGCGCATCAAAATCCCATGCGGTAGAAACCGGCTTCGATTCGGCTCACGGAATCTCGCGGACCGTGCCCGCGACAGTCCATGCGGTAAATGTGGGCCCGGAACTTGGCGGCCTGGAAGCCGGATCCGCGCGGCGGCACACTTGAGTGGAGGTACTCGACCTCCCCGTTGAAAGAATCGCTGGCTCCGGAGGCGACCGCCTGCGTGGCCTGCGGATCGGCCGGGCTCGGGAAACGGACCGGGCTTCCCGGAGAGACATTCTGCGACCCGTACAGGTCCGGATGGTTGCGCACATAGGCTTTGGCGGCCTCGGCCGCATAAAACGACTTGTGGTAGATCTGATGGTTGGTCGAGATCTGCAGATCCGCTGTCGACGTTCTGATCGACATGACGCCCATAACGGTCACCAGCAAGAGGACCAGCAGGCAGACCGCCATCGCCATGCCGTTTTGATTTTTCAGAACTGCGCGAGCATTCTCCGGCGGAGTCAATGGCATTGCTGCTGTTTTACGGGCCGCCATGGCTTAGTCCTCATGTTTAATGAAGGCGATGTTAACCTGGTTTTGGCTTGGCCCTGAGGGCAGGAGTTTTTTCCAGGCCACGGCCAGGTCGACGGTTTTCGATTCAAAGATGCCGTCCGCGTTCAGATCCGTTTCGACCACGGTCCAGCGGATCAGATATTTTCCAGAGGATTTCGAATGCGGGTTGGATGCCGGGTCAAGCTCGCTGTGCAGGAAGGGCAACCGCAGGATGACTTCCATCTGGCTGGATGCCAGCTGGGATGCGTGGCTGATTTCGGCCGAAGCCCGGCTGCTCATATGGGCGGATACCTGAAGCGCGGCGACGGCCAGCAACCCGATCGCCAAAATCGACAAAGTGATCTGGACTTCAATTAGGCTGAAGCCTGCCTGCGCTGAAATTCGCCGCATCGATCCGTTTTTCTCCTTGGCCGCGCAGCTCACATCGAAAGGTTGCGGATGAAAACGCTTTTCGTTGCCGTTCGCACGACGCGTCGATTGAAACCCGACGGCTGGGCGATGGTCAGCGAGATCTCCACCGACCGTATGCGCGCGAGGTCGGCAATGGGAAAGCTCAACAACATCCCGTTTTCGTCGAAATACCGAAGCTGCAGGTCCGCCACATGATTCGCCACCGTGTCCCATGACTCGTTCGGCGTCCCCTCGGAAAGGCACTGCCACAAACGTTTGGTGGCCGAGTCGTAGGCATAGGTAATCCTTTCGAGGTCCCCTTCCTGAATCCCATCGGAAAGATCGGCTGCGTTGATGGCGCCATCCAGATTGCGGTCCGCCGTGAATCGGATGGCGATAGCCGAGGCCGCCTCGATCCCGGCGTCTGCGGTACCGAAGCGGTCCAAGCCCGCCATGCGGATGTCCGCCTCCATGTAGCCGAGGCTTGTCCGCAGATGGTTCATCACCTCGGCCGTGACCTCGTTGTCGGTGTTCGATTTTGCGGCCGAGGCGAAGACGGCATAAATGGAACCCAGTGCGAGGCTGACGATCGCCATGACGATCAACAGTTCGATCAGGCTGAATCCGCATTGTCGTCTGCATGTGAGCGGTGTCATCCTGCGTTCACCGGGTGTGCGTTACTGGGAATGTATTCTTCCGAATCGGTTGTTCATATCCAACTTGACGGATCTGCCGTCCCGGTCCGCCACTACCAGTTCGCCGCTGTTCGCGACATATCCCCTTCCGTTGAAGCGCGTTCGTTTGTTCTCGAAGGTGACGTGGTTCAGGTCTATTTTCAGGCCCTGCGGCAGGCTGCGGCTGAACAACAGCTTTTCCCCGCCATCCCTGACCCAATTCTCCGGAATTCCTCCGCCCGCCCCGTTGTCGATGAAAATACTATAGCCGTCCTCTCGCAGCACAACGGCCGCCGGCGCATTCTCCCGGATCGCGCGAGACCGCGCCGTTTCGAGGTCCCCCCGGATCATGCTGAGCGCATCCCGCATCAAGGCGGCCCGGCGCTGGCTCATGAACGAAGGCAGCGCCGTGGCGGCCAGAATGGCGAGAAGCCCTACCGCGATCATCAGCTCGATCAGCGTAAATCCCTTGTTTTTTACCATTCCGACCTCTTAGCCGCAGGCGCTGCTCCGACGGGTGCTGACGGCAGCTCGACCCTGCTGAATCCTGGATCGGAACCCCCGGGGCTTTCTTGAATTTAAAAAAAGATTAGCAAATGTGGATGAAGACAACGGGGGCAGCAACCGCAGCGGCCTGCGGACCGGTGGGCGAAGTGCGCGGCAGATGACGTTCTATCTATGAATGGTGTCGATCTGTATCGAAGGCAACGGTACGGCGACGGTTGTGCCGATGGCTCCGGTACGACTCGCAGGCGGGGCGGGCCGGCCCACCGGAGGCCATCCGCGCAAATCCCGCCGGAGAAAAAGCGTCCAGAGGGCTCTCCTCAGGGTCGGCAGCGTCACGGCGAGGGTAATGCGCCGGACCTGTCCGCGCCGCCGGCGGCAGGTTTGGCGAGCGCATCTAAAAAAAGAACCGTCGTCCTTACCGATCGAAGATCCCCCGCAGCCTGCTACAGCGCGTCGAGATACGAGCGCAGGTTGGTCTTCTGGTGCTTGAGTCCGAGCTTGGTGCGGATGTGGTTGCGGTGCGTGAAAATGGTGCTTTGGGAGACGTTCAGGAGCGCGGCGATCTCCTTGTTGGTTTTGCCGTCGCGGACGAGTTGGGCGATTTGAGTCTCCACCGGGGAGAGTCGGGCCAGGGAGGCGGCCATCTTCGCGGTGAAGGGATCCGTCAGTTTTTTCAGGTTCCGGTCGATGAGGGCGCACAGTTTGCCGGCTTTGCCCTCGAGCCGCATCCGGCACAATTGATCCACGTAGGGCGCCACCGTGCGCTTGATCTCGGCGCGGTAGCCGCCGGCCGGCGAGGAGGCGGCCTCGTCCAGTCTTTCCGTCATGCTGTCGACGGCGGCCTGCATCTTGATGACTTTTTGGTGGGCGTCGCCGATGACCCATGCCGACTGCTGCAGGTGGATTTCGGAGGCCTGCCGCTCAGCGACCGGGAGGGCGATGATCAGGATGGACTCCAGCTTCCCGTCGCGGCCGAGGATGGGTATCTTGTCAATGTGGAACCAGCGGCCGTTGCCGCTTTCGATGATGTTCACCAGCGGCTGTCCGGTCCGCTGAAGCTCCCGGTCCTCTTGCGCCCATTTTTCGGCCAGCGCCGGGTTGTAGGCCTCCGGATCGAAGCGGGCGCCGATCAGCTCCGCCTGCGAAACCTTTATGGCCCTGGCGCAGGCCTCGTTGATCCACCGCACGGTGTTGTCGAGGCCCTTCCACAGGATGTTGATGTGCGGGGCGGAATGCAGCTGGCGGAGGAGCGCGTCGGGCATGGCGCCGGGGGCCGGTGTGCGGCCGCGGCCGCCGTCGGCGATCGCGATCAGGCTGATGAGCAGCTGTTGCCCGGTGGCCGGATCCGAGAAGGGCTGCAGGCTGCATCGCAGTCTCCGGTCCCGGCCGGACAGCTTCGCCGTCAGTTCGAATGCGACCGCCCGGCGCGATCTCAGCGCCGCTCGGCGCTTGCGGTCGTAAAGCCCCGCCTGGGCCTGCGGCAGCAGGCTAGGGCAGGCGTGGCCGATGAGCGCCGCCGGGGGTTTCTTGAAAAAGCGGGCAGCGGCCTTGTTGATGCAGACCACCCGGCCGCCGCTCTCCTCGACGATGACCAGTATCTCCCGAAGATCCGGTATGCGGGCGATCGGCAGCGATGTCGTCTTCAGCCTATCCATTTCCGCTGGTCGCCATGGCGCGCTGCGGCGCCGGGGCCTTGTGTCTCCGACAAAAACACAGAACTCTTTTCACACCCCGGTCTGACGGCCGGGGGTCCCTTCGTGGCGGGTTTGCCGGTCTCGCGAACGTGCTCACAGCCTCCTCGAGGTTGCTTGGCTTTCGAATCGGCCAGCCGCCTTGCCCGCAACCGCGCCCCGAGGTCGTGAAACCAATTCCAACAAAAATCTAGCATGATTCCGCTGCAGATGGTAGTAAAATTGATGGCCATAAACTATCGATTCAATATCGATCGAAATCGACAAATCGGCCTCGCCGCGTGGTCGCCGTCAGGTGGTGAGCTGGAGGTGGTCAGAGCCGCAGGGGGTGAATGAGGTCTATTTGTACTAATTCTAAAGCACGCCGTCCGGTTCTGCAACTAAGGCCGCCGGTTACCGGCCCTCGCTCGCGGGCGCCGAGCGGCCGGGGCCCGCGGCGGGGTCGGTTGCCGAACGGCGGCCTCACGCCGCCCGATCCGGCGGTCGCGAAAATTCATCCGGGGCCCCGGATTCGATGTAATGCTCTTCCCCGCTGCGGCCGCGGAAGCGCAGGCTCGCGGCATGCAGCATCAGGCGCGGGAAGCGCTCCTGCAGCCGGCGGTCGCCGTAGAGCCGGTCGCCGACGATCGGGTGTCCGCGGCCGTACAGGTGGGCCCGGATCTGGTGCTTGCGGCCGGTCAGGGGCTCGACCCGCAGCAGGGTATAGCCGGGAAAGCGCGCGGCCACCGCAAATTCGGTGCGGCACGCTTTGCCGCCGGACGAGGCGGCCCCCATCCGGCCCGAGCCGAAGGGCCGCAGCGGCATCGTGATCGCCCCCCGCGCCTCCTCGACCGCGCCGTGCACCAGGGCGAGATAGGTCTTGTAAACCCGCCGCTGCGCGAAGAGCCGGTTGAGGTGGCGGTGGGCGTCGGCGTGTTTGGCGAACAGCATCACTCCGCTCGCCTGTTTGTCGAGGCGGTGGACGGCCAGGAGCTTTTCCCCGCGCTGCGCCGCGAGAAGCTTGAGCAGAGAGGGCGCCTGCGGGTTGCGCTCCGGAATGGAGGCGAGCCCGTGCGGCTTGTCGACGGCGATCAGGTCGCTGTTCTCGAAGAGGACCCGGATCTGGCGCGGCCGCGCATCCATCGGGTCAATGGGTCAGGATCTTGCTAAGGAAGAGCCGGGTGCGCTCGCTTCTGGGGCGGGCGAAGAACTCCTCCGGCGGGGCGATCTCGATCAGCTCCCCGAAGTCCATGAAGGCCACGCGGTGGGAGACCTCGCGCGCAAAGCCCATTTCGTGCGTGACCACGATCATGGTCATGCCCTCGCGCGCCAGGTTGCGCATGACCTCCAGCACCTCGTTGATCATCTCGGGGTCGAGCGCCGAGGTCGGCTCGTCGAAGAGCATGATCTTCGGCTTCATGCACAGCCCGCGGGCGATCGCCACCCGCTGCTGCTGGCCGCCCGAGAGCTGGGCCGGGTATTGGTGGAGCTTGTCCCCCAGGCCGACCTTTGCCAGCACGCGGCGGCCCTCCTCCTCCGCCTGCTTGCGGGCGATCCTGCGCACCTTGATCGGGGCCAGCGTTACGTTCTGAAGCGCCGTCATGTGCGGGTAAAGGTTGAACTGCTGGAAAACGAATCCGATCTCCGCCCGCAGCTTGGTCATGTGGGTCTTCGACTCGTGCACCCGCATGCCGTCAACGATCAGCTCGCCTTTCTGGATCGGCTCCAGCCGGTTGATGCAGCGGATGAGGGTGCTCTTGCCCGAGCCGCTCGGGCCGCAGACCACCAGCACCTCGGCCGGCGCCACCTTGAGGGTGATCCCTTTCAGCACGTGCAGCTCGCCGAACCACTTGTGGACCTCTTTGAATTCGATCATGCCCGTTTTTCCGATGCCGCGGCTCCGAAGGCGCTGCCCCCGCGATGGGAGGCTTAATCTCGGCTCCGTGTATAGCCTGCCGACATCCGGTTTTCCAGCCTGTTGGAGAGGCGGATCAGCGGATAGCAGATGATGAAATAAAGGAGCGCCACCAGGCCGAAGACCAGAAGGCCCTGGGGCACCCGCTGCACGGTGAGCCAGCCCACGCGGGTCACGTCCACGACGCCGATGGCCGAAACCACCGAGGAGTCCTTGATCAGCAGCACGTACTGGCCCACCAGCGGGGGGAGCGACACACGCAAGGCTTGGGGCAGGATCACGTAGCGCAGCTGCTGCAGGCCGCTCAGCCCCGTCGATGCGGCCGCCTCCCTCTGGCCCGGGGGCACCGACTCGATGCCGGCCGCGACGATCTCGCAGATGAAGCAGGCGGCGAGGTTGGTGAGGGCGATGACGGCGGCCGCAAAGGCCTCCAGATGGATCCCGAACTCCGGGAGAATGAAAAAGATGATGAACACCTGCACCAGGAAGGGGGTGCCGCGCACGAGGTCCACCCAGGCCCCGATCAGGGGCTTGAGCAGCCGGCTGCGCGAGGCGCGCAGGATCCCCCAGAGGAACCCGACGAGGGTCCCGGCCAACAGGCTCAGGCCCGAAACGGCGATCGTCATCCACAAGCCCTTGAGGAAAAAGGGCAGGCTGCCGAGGAGCTGTTCTATGTAGAAAAGCCACATATGAAGGAGAGGGTTCCAGGGTTCGAGGGTCCACGGGTTCGAGGGTAAAGGCCACGGGTGCTTTCGAAGTTTGTTTTCACTTGGCCCCTCGAATCCTTGAACCCTTCCGTCTACGTCTGCATGTAGATCAGCCGCTTCTGCGACCAGTGCGTCAGGGCCTTGAGGCTGTAATAAATGAGCAAATAAAACAGTGCGGAGGTCAGAAACCCCTCGGCGGGCATGAAGCGCTCCGAGGTCATGATCTGCCCGGCGCGGGTCAGCTCGGGCAGCGAGATCAGGGAGAGCAGCGCCGAGTCCTTCACCAGCACGATGGCCTGCCCGAGCAGCGGCGGCAGGGTGACGCCGATCGCCTGGGGCAGGATGATGTGGCGCATGCGCTGCAGGTAGTTCAGGCCCGAGGAGACGGCGGCCTCCACCTGGCCGTGCGGGATGGACTGGATGCCGGCCCGGATGATTTCGGCCATGTAGGCCCCGCTGTTGAGGGTCAGGGCGAGGATGCCGGTCGCCGCCTCGGACATCCGTATCCCCAGCGAGGGCAGGCCGAAGTAGAAGAAGAAGAGCTGGACCAGCAGCGGGGTGGAGCGGATGCTCTCGATGTAGGCGCCGGCGGCCCAGGAGAGCAGCGTGAAGCGGCCGATGCGCATGCCGCAGGCGAGCGTGCCCACGACCAGCGCCCCGAGCAGGCCGGCGCCGGAGAGCCACAGGGTCGCCCAGAAACAGCGCAGAAAAAGCGGCATGTACTCGAGGATGACCCTGAAGTTGAAAGTCTCCAGCATGGACCGTCGCTCGTCGGGGTCGAGCCGCCCTTTGGCGGCGGCTCAACCCCTCCTCATGAAGCCGCTCGCGGATTCATCGTTAGTGATCTTTTTTCCAATCCAGCGTGTTGACCCAGTAGTTGAGGTTCTGCTCCAGCCGTCCGTCGAGCCCGGCATTATGGAAAAAGAGGTTCACGACTTCGAGCAGGTCCATCGAGTCGTAGCGCACCGCAAAGGAGAGCGGCTCCTTCGAGAGCTGGTCCGGCAGGATGCGGATGCTGTTCGGCGGGTAGTTGGCGAGCCCCCCCACCACGGCCGAGGCGTCGTTCACCCCGAAATCGGCCTGGCCCTGCATGACGGCATCGAGCAGGAGCGGGCCGCCGCCCTTGTATGATTTCAGCTCCGCCTGGGGAAAGGCCTTCTTGGCCTCGTTCTCCCCGGTCGAGCCCAACAGCACCGCGGCTTTCAGCCCCGCCTTCTTCGCGTCCGCAATGCTCTTGATGGGGCTGTTGGCCTTTACGAAAACCACGCTGCCCGTGTACATGAACGGCTTGGAGAAAGCGATTTTCATGGCCCGCTTGATGGTGGGGGTCATATCGGCGGCCAGGATGTCGGCCTTCTTCGAGAGCAGGGCCGGGATGAGGCCGTCCCAGTCGAAATCGAGGAAGACCACCTTGACGCCCATGTCCTTGGCCAGCATTTCGCAGAGCTCGATCGAGCTGCCGGTGCGTTTGCCGTTCTTGTCGATGAAGCTGAAGGGCGGGCCCTGGGTCTGGCAGGCCACGCGCAGCTCGCCGCGCTGGGCGATCTCGTCCAGGGTCCCCGCTGCGGCGAAGGACGCGATCCCCAGCATCATCATGACCACCATGACCGCACTGATCCGTTTCATACGCATTGCCTCCTTTGTGGGTTTGGGTTGCTGTTGGCTACGCTGCTTCTTCCGACTCATGTACGAGGATGCCGCGTTCCCGCAGTTGCGCCATGAACGGGCCGTGCGGGACGTCCACGGCGGGGTTGAGGACCCCCTTGCTGGGGATCTCGCCGGCGGCGAGCATCTGGGCCACGATGCTGGCCGGGCAGCCCACGCCCACGCTCATGGCGAAGAGCCCGGATGTCAGGTCGCGTTCGATCAGCAGGGTCGAGGTGAGGGTTTTGCGGCGGCCGCCCTTCAGTCCGGAGAAGACGTTGATCATGGCCACGAGGTCTTTTTCGTCGTCCGCATACTGGAGTTGGGGCTCGAGCAGCCTGACCATGAACGCATGCGGGGTGAGAGGGGGGCTCAGGCCCTTCAACGGCTCGTCGGAGAGCAGCCCCAGGCGCTTGATGGCCGCGAAGAAGGCGCACCAGCCGGGCCAGCGCAGGGAGTAGCGCCCGGCCTCGCGGATGGTGCCGCCGATGCCCAGAAGCCCCGTGTAGAAGGCGGCATCGCCGTTGGGGATGGCTTCCAGCTCCCCTAAACCGGGGAAGTGCACGGTGTGGATCATCTCGTTCTCGTGCTGCCGCTCGGCCGGGATCGACACGGTGCGCCCCTCGCGGACGAACACCGCCGGCCGCTTGTGCGAGCGCAGCACCATGTCGAAGTTCCAGCTGATCTTATAGTTGAGCGGGTTGGTGCAGGCCTTCTTTTCGGGGAAGCCGCCGCAGTAGGAGTTGAGCAGGTGCAGCTCGTCGAACTGCTTGACGGCGTGGCCGCAGATCACCAGATCGATGCCGGGGTCCAGCCCGCACTCGGGCATCAGGGCGACGCCGGCGGCCCGGGCCTTCGCGTGCAGGTGATGGACGGGCTTGCCGTAGTTGGTGCTGACCAATGGCACGCGGGCCTCGAGGGCCGCCTCGAAGGCGTTCACCATGAGCGGCTGGGGCAGCAGGTCGATGACCGCATCGACCCCCTGCCGGAGGAGGGCGGCCAGGGCCGGTTGCGAGGAGGCGTCGATTCTGACCGGCGCGATCTTGGCCGTGTCGCTGCGGGCGGCGAAGGCGTCCCACCCCGCCAGGCTCGCATCCGCGCAGACGACCTGCTTGACCCGTTCGCTGCGCGCCAAATCCAGCAGGGCGGCCTTGCCCTGCATCCCCAGAGCGCCAAGCACTGCAATTTTCATGGGGTGCTCCTGGTTTGTGTAAGATCTTGTTCGACTGCGATCGTCAACGGATATTACTCCGGCAGCCAAGAACCGTCAAACGCCTTTGCGGCGGGACAGGCCGGCGGGGGCGAGGCCCCCGTCAGAGGCTCACCGTCACGTAATATCCCTGCTCGCCCCTTTGAACGAGCAGGACAACCGAGCTTTTCAGCCGTGATTTGATCACGGCCTTTCTGAAGTCCTCGAGGTTGCCGACCCCGCTGTCATCGACCTGGCGGAGCAGGTCGCCGGGCCGGGCGCCGATGCGCGCCAGATGGCTGCCGGCTTTCAGCTCGAAAATCACCACCCCTTCCCGCGCGGCGATCCTGAACTCCTTGCGGTTTTTGGGGGAGAGATCCTGAACCCGCACCCCCAGGAGGTTCCAGGCCAGCTGATCGGCGTTCTCGACCGGATAGAGCCGGGTCTTGATGCCGGCCGTCAACGTGCGGCCGGCGCGCCAGACCTGGAGCTCGAGCGTTTCGCCCGCAGTCACCGCCCGGGTGGCGGCCAGGTAGTCGTCCAGTTCGGCGATTTTCCTGGTGCCCACGGCCAGCAGCACATCCCCTTCTTTCAAGCCGGCCGCCTGGGCCGGGCTTTCCGGTTCCACTGCCCGGATCATGGCCCCCTTGCGGTTGGGGTATTTCAGGTACTGGGCAAGCCGCTCGTCGAGCTCCTGGGCCACGATGCCGATCCAGGCCGGCTGGACCTCGCCGTACTGGATGAGGCTGGCGACGATTTTCTTCGCCTTGCTGATCGGAATGGCGAAGCCGATGCCCTGGGCCTTGGCGTAAATGGCGGTGTTGATCCCCACCAGCTCACCGTTGATGTTGAGCAGCGGCCCGCCCGAGTTGCCGGGGTTGATGGAGGCGTCGATCTGGATGAAGTCGTGCAGCACCCGATCGTCCGCGCGGATGCTGCGGTGAACCGCGCTCACCACCCCGGTGGTGACCGTGTGGGAGAAGCCGAAGGGGTTGCCGATGGCGATCACCGTCTCGCCGATCATCAGGTCCTCGCTCTGGCCCATGGCGATCGCGGGCAGTTTTTCCCGCGAGTCGATTCTGAGCACCGCCAGGTCCGAATCGGGGTCCGCGCCGACGAGTCGGGCCTCGAATTCGCGCCGGTCCTCCAGCACCACCGTGATGGTGCCGGAGCGCTGGATGACGTGGGCGTTGGTCAGGATGAGCCCGCGCTCGCCGTCGATGATCACCCCGGAGCCGAGGCTTGCGTTCTGCCGGCGCTGCTCGAACCCGGGGTCGAAGAAGTCCTTGAAAAACTCTTCGAAAAACGGGTTGCCGAACCCGAAGCCCGAAAACGGGTTCGGCCGGGTGCGGGTTTCGTAGGCGGAGCTGATGTTGACCACCGCCGGGCTCGCCTTGCGCACGGCCCTCACCACCGGGCTCTCCCGCATGCTGTCCGTCGCCCCGGCGCCGGTGAAGGGATGAAGCCAGAGGATGAGCAGCAGCGATGCGCTGAAGCCGCGCACGGCGGGAGGGCAGGTTGAAAGCAGCTTCGAAATAAGGGTTGGCATTTTCAGCAATATGAGTTAATCATAAAAATTTTAGGCAAATGGAGTCGTTGCGTTCCGTTCTGTTTCTTATATACCTCCAAGCGCCGGACGGCAACCTAATCTGCTGCATGAGAATCGACTCGATCCAAGAGCTTCTGCCCCGGGTCGAAAAACCCAGCCGGTACCTGGGGACTGAGGTCAACGCGACCCGCAAGGACCCCGCGCGGGTCCAGCTGCGCTTCGCCCTGGCGTTTCCCGACCTCTACGAGATCGGCTCGTCCCACTTCGGGATGCAGATCCTCTATCATCTCCTCAACAGCCGGCCGGAGATCGCCGCCGAGCGGGTGTTCGCTCCGGCGCGGGACATGGAAAGCGAGCTGCGCGCCAGCGCAACGCCCCTCTTCAGCCTGGAGACGCAGACCCCGCTGAACCGCTTCGACATCCTCGGCTTCAGCCTCCTGTACGAGCTCAACTACACCAACGTCCTCACCATTTTGGAGTTGTCGGGCATACCGGCCCTGGCCGCAGACCGCGGCCCAGGGCATCCGCTCGTCATCGGCGGCGGCCCCTGCACGTGCAACCCCGAGCCGGTGGCGGACTTCTTCGACGCCCTGGTGGTCGGAGACGGCGAGCAGGCGGTGCTCGAGCTTGCCGCGGCGTGGCTGGAGTGGAAAGCGGCCGGCAATCCGGAACGGCAGGCCCTGCTGCGCCGCTGGTCCGGCATCGGGGGGGTCTATGTCCCGTCCTTTTTCGACCCGCGCTACGATGCCGATGGGCTTCAGCGGCTGGTGCCCCGCTTTCCGGAATACAGCCGGGTGCGGCGCGCCATCGTGTCCGATTTGGACTCGGCTCCCTTTCCGGACCGGCCGATCGTCCCCTTCGGCAAGCCGGTCCACGATCGGTTGCGGATCGAGGTCTCCCGCGGCTGCAGCCGCGGCTGCCGCTTTTGCCAGGCGGGGATGATCTATCGGCCGGTGCGCGAGCGCTCACCGCAGAGGCTGCTCGACCTGGCCCAGGCCTCGCTCGCCGCCACCGGCTACGAGGATCTCTCGCTGTTGTCCCTGAGCACGGGCGACTACGGCTGCATCGCGAGTCTGCTGGAGCGCTTGATGGCGCGCTTTGCCCCGGAGCGGGTGGCGGTGTCGCTGCCCTCCCTGCGGGCGGGGACGCTGACGCCCGAGCTCATGGAGCTGATCCGGCAGGTCCGAAAGACCGGCTTCACCATCGCCCCCGAGGCCGGAAGCCAGCGGCTGAGGGACGTCATCAACAAGAACGTCACCGAGGCCGAAATCGTCGCAACCGTGCAGGATGCCTTCCGGAGCGGCTGGCAGCTGATCAAGCTCTACTTCATGGTCGGCCTGCCCACCGAGACCGAGGAGGACCTGGCGCAGCTGGTGTCGCTGGTGCGCCGGCTGACCCGGCTCAAAGGCTCCGGCCGCCGCCGGGCGCAGATCAACGTGAGTGCGGCGACCTTCATTCCCAAACCCCACACCCCCTTCCAGTGGCAGCCCCAGGTGGGGCTGTCGGAAGCCCGCTCCCGCCTGCGCCGGCTGCAGGAGGAGTTGGCGCTGCCGGGGGTGCAGTTCAAATGGCAGCAGCCCGAGATGAGCCTGCTCGAGGGCGTGTGGGCGCGAGGCGACCGCAGGCTCGGCCGGGCCCTGCTCGCCGCCTACCGGCGGGGCTGCCGGTTCGACGGCTGGGGCGACAGTTTCAATTTTTCAGCCTGGATGGACGCCTTTGCCGAGGCGGGGATCGACCCGGCGTTCTTCACCGCCCGGCCGCGCTCTCCGAGCGAGCCGCTGCCGTGGGATCACATCGACTCGGGCGTGTCGAAGGAGTTTCTGGCGCGCGAATGGGAAAACGCGCTCGCCTCCCAGCTCACCCCGGACTGCCGCTGGGGGGCGTGCCAAGGCTGCGGGGTCTGCGACCTTGCCAGCCTGCGGCCGCTGGTTCACCGGGCCGACCCGCGCGGGTTGAAGCGCGCGGCGATCGTTGACGGGCCGCCCTATAAAAAGATCCAAATCTCCTATGAAAAGCTCGGCTCGGCCCGCTTTTTCGGGCACCTTGAGCTTGCGAACATCATGCTCCGGGCGCTGCGGCGGGCGGCCATCCCGGTGAAGTTTTCGGAGGGGTTCCACCCGAAGCCGAAGGTCTCCTTCGACAACCCGCTGCCCACCGGTACCGAGAGCGAAGAGGAGCGCCTGGTGCTCACGGTGCCCCAGCGCGTGACCCCGTTGGCCGTCATGGAGGGTCTCAACGCCCAGCTTCCCGAGGGGCTTCGCGTCCACACCTGCAGCGAGGAGATCAGCGCCGCCGCAGCCAGCTGCACCTACCGGGTGACCTTCGCGGCGCCGGTTCCGCTGCCGAGCATCCGGGGCGACCGCGGTCGGTTGATCCAGGCCGCCACCCATGGCGGCAAGTTGAAAAAAATGGAGCTAAAGGATATTCTGTTGAAGGTGGAGGTTCTAGACCCCCAACGCCTGGAGATGACTCTGAGCTGTGAGCCGGGAAAAAGCCTACGGCCGGCAGAAATCCTCAAGCAGGTTTTCGAACTGCCCGAAAGCGCTGTGCGCAGCGCCGTCATCCGCAAACTCAAGCCCGCACGCAACGCACTGAACATGGCACCCGACCCTTCACCCAAAGGACACTGACGCCATGTACAAGCAGCTGATCATAAATGTGACCGAACAGGAGACGCGGGTGGCGCTCCTGGAGGATGGCACCATCGTCGAGCTCCACGTCGATCGCGGGGACGACTCCGACATCGCCGGCAACGTCTACAAAGGCCGCGTGTTGCGGGTCCTGCCGGGCATGCAGGCCGCCTTCGTCGACATCGGGCTGAGCCAGGCTGCGTTTATCTACGTCGATGACGTGGTCGACAACACGTTCAAAGACATCGAGCGGCTGTTTATCCTGGGCATGGATGAAAACGGGGAGCCGGGCGAAGAGGAGGCGGCCGCGGCGCCCAGCCGCGAGCGCAACTCCGTGATCGAGGAGCTTCTCGTCGAGGGCCAGGAGGTATTGGTCCAGGTTGCCAAATCGCCGATCGGGACCAAGGGGGCGCGGATCTCCTCCCACGTGTCGATCCCCGGGCGCTTTCTGGTGCTCATGCCCTCCTCCACCCACATCGGGGTGTCACGGCGCATAGAGGAGGAGTCCGAGCGGCAGCGGCTCAAGAAGCTGGTTTTCGACCTGCGCCAGGACGACTTCGGCTTCATCGTCCGCACCGCTGCCGAAGGTGAAAGCGAGGAGCGGATCGCTTATGAGATGGGATTTCTCACCAACCTGTGGGAGAGCATCCAGCGCAAGTACAAAACGGCGCCGGCCCCCTCGTTGATCTACCAGGACCTCTCTGTCAGCCTGAGGGCCGTACGCGATCTGCTCATCCACGAGGCCGAGAAGCTCGTCATCGACTCGAGGCCCACCTACGAGGCGGTGCTCTCCTTTTTAGACACCTACATGCCGAGCCTCAAGGAGAGCGTCATTCTCTACGACGGGTCGGAGCCGGTCTTCGACGCCTACAACCTCGAGGCCGACATCTCGCGTGCGCTCAAGCGAAAAGTGTGGCTTAAATCAGGCGGTTATATATTAATCGAACACACCGAGGCGCTCACCGCGATCGATGTCAACACCGGCCGCTACGTGGGCAAGCACAACCTCGAGGAGACCATCCTCAAGACCAACCTCGAGGCGGTCAAAGAGATCGCCTACCAGGTCCGGCTCAGGGACATCGGCGGCATCATCATCATCGATTTCATCGACATGGAAAAGAAGCTGAACCAGGAGCGGGTGTTCAGCGCCTTCCGGGAGGCGCTCAAGCGCGACAAGAGCAAGACCCATGTTCTGCCGATGTCCGAAATGGGGCTGATCCAGATGACCCGCAAGCGAACGCGGGAGCCGCTGACGCGCATCTTGTGCGAACCCTGCTTTTACTGCGAAGGCGAAGGCTACATCGTGTCGCGGCAGTCGGTGTGCTACGTGATCTACCGCGAGCTGATGCGAAACTGCCGTGATGTCTTCGGCCAGCGGGTGGCGATCCGCGCCAACCCGCAGGTGGCCGAATACCTGCACCGCGAAGAGAACAACCTGGTGACGAACCTGGAGCGCTCGCTCGGCAAACAGATCGTCATCTACCCCGAACCCCAATTCCACCTGGAGCAGTTTGACATATTCGAAATCTCAGACAGCCAACCCGGACACGAAAAACCCCTCCTTCCACCCGCCTCCTCAAACACCCGTTAAGGCCAAATTTGCGCATATCTGTTGACAGATTCAGTCTATTGTGATTATTTCAGCAGGTTCAAGTAGAAGCGGTGTCCACCCTGAACCGACCTTAATAGAATTCAAGCCGCAGACGGTCGCACCGCCGCATGGGGGCAGACCGCCGGCCAACGAGAAAGGCAACGGCAATGAAGCGAACGTTTCAGCCCAGCAGGATCAAGCGCGCCCGCAACCACGGATTTCGAAAACGCATGTCCACCAAGGCCGGGCGTGCGGTCATCAACCGTCGACGCGCCAAGGGGCGTAAGCGTTTGGCCGGCTGAGCCGGCGCATCCCGAGCGGATGCGCTCGCCGCCTCCCCCCCCTGAGGATCCCGAGCGGTGCGCTTTTTCCTGAAAAAGGCCGACCGGATTTTAAAGCGCAGCGATTTTGTCGAACTTACGCGGGTCGGGCGGCGGGTCTACAGCGGGGTTTTCATGGCGGTGGTGGCGCCCAACCGCGCCGGCCGGCCCCGTTTGGGGGTTACCGTAACGCGCAAAGTGGGCCCAGCGGTCCAGCGCAACCGCATCAAGCGTCTCGTGCGCGAAGTCTTCCGGCTGCATCGCCAAAAAGTGAAGCTTGACGGGGACATCAATGTCATTGCCCGCAGCGGGGCCGCCAGACTCACAAACCATGACCTGAGGCAGGCCATCGAGGAGTTGTTTGAAAGCGTTCCGAGGCAAATCGGCGGTTAGCCATCTATCCGCGCGTCTGCTCCATTGGATCATCCGGGCCTATCAGTTGACGCTCTCCCCGGTCCTGGGTCCGGCATGCCGTTATTATCCATCCTGCTCGGAATACACCCTTCAGGCCATCGCCCGCCACGGACCGACCCGGGGCACACTGTTGGGCGTCAAGCGCGTGATGCGCTGTCATCCATTCAGCGCCGGCGGAGAGGACCCGGTCCCCTGAAATCATGGGGCGAAGGCTGTGTCCGGGTGTTTTTTCACCGGGGCTGAAAACAAAAAGGCTATTTCTCTCAGGAGATCGAAATGGATCAGATGCGCTTGATGGCGGCCCTGGTGCTCTCTTTTGTGGTTTTCTTTCTTTGGAACTCGTTTTTCGCGCCCGAAACGCCGCCCAAGACCGCTCCTAAGCCGGAGATCGCCGCTGAAAAGATGCCTGACGCCCCGCCTCCATCCGTGGTGGAGGGATCCACGGCGCCGGCGCTATCGGCTGCGCAACCTGCCGCCGCACCAAGCAGAGTCGCGCGCGAAATCACCGTCCATGCGCCCCTCTACACCGTCGGGTTGTCCGAGAAGGGGGCGGTCATAAACCGCTTCGTACTCAACAACTACCGCCTCAACGTCGAAAAAGACTCCCCGCTTCTGAACCTCTTTCCGGATGACGGGTCGGTCGGCTCACTTCAACTGGGCGCTGCGGGGATCCCCGGCCTCGAAGAGGCGCTCTTCCAGGTTCAGGGTGCGAGCGATTCGATCGATTTCACCGAGGGGTCGCGGGAGGTCGTCTTCGCCTATCGCACGGCAAACGGGCTGCTGGTCGAAAAGATCTACCGCTTCATGGCCGACTCCTATGTGATGGGCTTCGATATCCGCATCACCAACGCCGGCGAGCAGGCGGTGAAGGAGGTTTTCTCCGTCGCGCTGCGTGAAGCGACCTCCGGAAAGAAGAGCTCCTACGTCTTCGAAGGGCCCAGCGCCTTGATCAACAATTCCCTGGAAACGGTCGAAATCGGCGACATCGCCAAAAACAACACCCTAAAAGGCAAAATCACCTGGGCCGCGATTCAGACGCGCTATTTCATGACCGGCCTCATCCCGCTCAAGGAGCAGGAGACCGTGCTGAGGCTCTCTGTTTTGCCGGGAAACGTCGTGGAGGCGCGCTACGAGGAGCCCGAAGTCCTGCTCCCCCCCGGAACCCGGCAGAGTTTCGACCATCTTCTCTTCTTTGGACCTAAAAGCAGCGAAGCCCTCAGCCGGGCCGGCCATGAGCTGATCCGGGTCATCGATTTCGGCACGTTCCATTTTCTCGCCAACCCACTGTTATTGCTAATGAATTGGATTTACGGGATCCTGCCCAACTACGGGGTGGCCATCATCATCCTGACGATCCTCACCAAGGTCCTGCTCTGGCCGCTCGGCACCAAGAGCTACAAGTCCATGAGCCAGATGAAAAAACTTCAGCCGCTGATTCAGGAAATCCGCCAAAAGTACAAAAACGATCGCAAGCGGATGAACGAGGAGGTCATGCGGCTGCACCGCACCTACAACATCAACCCTCTGGGCGGGTGTCTGCCCATGGTGCTTCAGATCCCGGTCTTTTTCGCCCTCTACCGGATGCTGGACTCGGCCATCGAGCTGCGGCATGCCCATTTCCTGTGGTGGATCAACGACCTCTCCGCCCCCGACCGGCTTTTCAACTTTGGCTTTTCAATTCCCTTCATGGAGCCGCCCTACGGGATACCGGTGCTGACGCTGGTCATGGGCGCCACCATGTTCCTGCAGCAGAAAATGACCCCGCCGGTCGGCGATCCCACCCAGGCCAAGATGATGATGCTCATGCCGGTGGTCTTCACGTTTATTTTCATCAACTTTTCCTCCGGCTTGGTGCTTTACTGGCTGATCAACAACGTGCTTTCGATCGGCCAGCAATACTACACCCAGAAAAAGTTCGGTTGACGACGCCTCCCCCGAACCGGGGTGGGGCTTTGCATGCCATGGATGATTCCACTATTGCCGCCGTGGCCACGCCGCCCGGAAGCGGCGGAATCGGTATCATCCGCGTCTCGGGCCGCAATGCGATCCCCATCGCCGCCGCGCTCTTCAGAGCCTCCCTGGCCGGTACCGGCACGAAACCGCCGCGGAGCCAGTTTGAATCCCACCGCCTTTATCACGGTTATGTAGTCGATCCCGCCGGCGGCCGCGTCATGGACGAGGTCCTATTGTCGGTCATGATCGCCCCCCGCTCCTACACCCGCGAGGATGTGGTCGAGATCAATGCTCACGGCGGCCATCAAGCCGCCCGGGCCATCCTCGAGCTGGTGCTGAACCAAGGGGCGCGGCTGGCCGAGCCGGGCGAGTTTACGCGGCGGGCCTTTCTCAACGGGCGTATCGATTTGACCCAGGCCGAGGCTGTCTGCGACCTGATTCAGGCCCGATCGCAGCGCGCTTTGGAGGCCGCGGCCGCTCTGCTGACAGGCGGGCTTAAATTAAAAATACAACAAATACAAAATGTTATAAATGATATTCAAATCGCGATCGAGGCTGCTATCGATTTTCCGGAAGAGGTTGCCCTCGACGCCGAGAACCTGAAGCGCCGGATCAGCGAGGATGTGATCGCCCCCTTGCAGGCGCTCATCCGAAACTGCATCGCCGGGCGCACGATTCGAGAGGGCCTATCGGTAACCATCATGGGCCGCCCCAACGTGGGCAAGTCCAGCCTGATGAACCGGCTGCTGGCAAAGGATCGTTCGATCGTAACGGATCTGCCCGGTACCACGCGCGATGTGGTTCAAGAAAGCACGGCCATCGAGGGTGTCGTCTTTCATCTCCAAGACACGGCCGGGTTGCACCGAAGCCCGGACCCGGTGGAGAGCATCGGGATGGCTAAAGCCATAGAGAGCGCCGACGAGGCGGACCTGGTTCTGCTGGTGGTGGAGGCCCATCGGCCGGTCGGCCCGGAGGATATTCGAATTTTCGAACTGGTCGGTACCAAGCCGTGCATCGTCGCGCTGAACAAGAGCGACCTTCAAAGCGGCCCGGCCGCCTGCCCGGATCTGCCTGAAAGCTGGCGCGCGAACCGCTGCCTTGCCGTTTCGGCCCTCACGGGAGAGGGGATCGAAGCGCTGCGGGCGCAGTTGCACCAAGCGGCAGTCGGCGGCGCTGCGAAAAGCCTCGGGGAGCTGATTCCCAACCTGCGCCAAAAAGGGTTGATGGAGCGCTGTCTCGCAGCGGCCGCCGCCGCCGCGCAAGATCTTGCCCGGCAAGCGGCTCCGGAGCTGGTTGCGGTCAATATCGGGCTGGCGGCCGATTGCCTGGGCGAATTAGCGGGGACCCATGCCAAGGCGGACATTCTAAATGGCATCTTCGAACGGTTCTGCATCGGTAAATGAATTTTGGAAATGTTTCACGTGGAACATCAACCCTTGATCCCCAACAATCAATCACCATTGTTTCACGTGAAACAATGGGCCGGGCCATCAACCTGGAGAATACGAGCGGAGGATTATGGACTTCGACTTCACGCCCTATTTCGAAAAGTACGAGAAGCTGGTGGCGGCCTCGGATGAGGCCTTCAACCGCGTAAAGGCCGCCCATGCGGACTGCGTCAAATGCGTCGAGGGGTGTTCCGACTGCTGCCTTGCGATATTCGACCTGACCCTGATCGAGGCGCTTTACATCCATCACCGGTTCAAGCAGGCCTTCGATCAGACGGCCGGCGCCGAGGTGCTGGAAAAGGCCAACCGCGCCGACCGCCAGATCGCCAAGATCAAGCGCCGGGCGCATGAGCAGCTGAAGGCTGGAAAGCCGGAAGGCGAGATCCTGGCGGACCTGGCGCGCGAGCGCGTGCACTGCCCGCTGCTGAACACCCGGAACTTGTGCGCGCTCTACGAGCACCGACCGCTGACCTGCCGCTTTTACGGGATCCCGACCGCCATCGGCGGCGCCGGCCACACCTGCGGGAAGTCGGGGTTCAAATCGGGGCAAACCTACCCCACCGTCAACCTCGACACGATCCACGCTCGTCTACAGGAGATCAGCGCGGAGCTCGTCCGCGACCTGAAATCCAAGTATGTCGGGCTTGCCGACATCCTCGTGCCGCTCTCTTTCGCCCTGATCAATGACTACGACGAGGTTTACCTGGGGCTAAAGGATGAACCCCCCGAAGACCCGGGACCCAAAAGGACCCGGAAGAGGAGGCACTGATGGGCGCGCTGACCCCGGAGGAGGCCGAGAAGCGCAAGCGGGCCGTCTTTGACAGCATGTCCCCCCGGCGCCAGAAACACATTCTCGCCAGGGGATACGAAAAATGGGACCCTTTCGAAGAGCCCAAGGACCCCATCGACATCCGCAAGGACCCCTCCCGGCGCACCACCCACCAGCTGGTCAATGAATTTCTGCAATCCCGCAGCAGCGAGGCCAAAAACAATGCCTACAACCGGGGCGTGTTGGAGATGGCCCTGGGGATCGTCAACGGCGAAGACCGCTTCAGGGGGATGTACGAGTTTGCCTGCTGGCACCGGGACCTCCTGAAAAAGGAGGGCATCGAAACCAAGGGGTGAAGGCCGCCGCTAATCGGCCCCATGGGCGGGCGGCGGCCCGAAGCGCCTCAAGTAGTCCTCCCACTCCATGGGCAAGAGCTGCTTCTTGGCGGTGTTGCACTCCTTGCAGCAGGGCACGACGTTGCCCTTGGTGCTGCGGCCGCCGCGGGAAACCGGCACGATGTGGTCCATGGTGAGTTCCCGCGGCGAAAAGCTGCGGCCGCAGTAATGGCAGAGGCCCTTTGCAAGGCGCCGTTTCCACCATTGGGACGCCCTGAGCTCCCGCGCCTTGCCGCGCTCCTGTCTGAGGTCCGCCTCCTCCAGGTTGAAATCGAACTCCCCAGCATCCCGGTTGCGTGGCATGCCCGAATAACCCCCCTGCATCATTGGTCGCCGGCGCGCTTCAATCCGGCGTTTTCAAGCCAGCGGCCGATTTCTTCTTTCAAGATGGCATAGTAGGCTTCAGAGCCCCCGAGCCCGGCCCGGCCGAAATAGTAGTTTATCTCAAGCAGCAAGGGCGCCGGTGGATCCTCCGAAAGGTCGAAGATCACGTCGATGCCTGCCAGGTTGATGCCGCTCTTGCGGCAGAAGCCGGCCACCATTTTTGCGGCTGTCATTTTCAGCTCGGGATCGGCATCGGCATCGATCCTGGCGCCTTTCGAAAGGCTGGCCTTGAAGGCGTGAGCCTCCGCGCCCACCCGCCAATATGAAATGAGCCGATCTCCTATGACCGCAACTCGCAGCGATCTCCCCCCGCAGCGGATAAATTTCTGGATCAGGAAGCCGCTCTGCCCCGAGCGTTCGCAGCGGTCGGCATGATCGAGAAGCTCCTCCAACCCGTTCGGGCTGTCCACCAGGAACACCGTGTCGCCCTCGCCGCCCCAGTCGAATTTGAAAACGAGGGGAAACCGCATCGGGGGGGCCTCCGCGGATCGGGCCCTGTATTCGGCCAGGCCGGCATAGACTGCGGTTTCCGGGTGGGGGCAACCGATCGCCTTGAATAGCCTGATTTGACCGGTCTTCCCGGGATAGTCGAACCTGGCGTCGTAATTCGGGAAGACACGGCTGCAGGCGGTTCGGGCCATTGCATAGAGGCGCCGGGGGCATCCCTGGGGCAGAATGACCGCCGCGGCGCCGCGCATGGCGGCCTGATCCTGCGGGCCGGGCTCCCGGCCCGCGCACAGGATGTTGGCGTCGCCTCGGTACAGGGGGTGGAAGGAAACGATCATGCAACACCGCAACTAAACCGGCTGCAGAAAAAATGAAAGCGAAGCCCGGAAATGGGGCCGAGGTCTATTGGGAATATTGCAGGAGAGTGCCGCTCCTAGTCAACAAAAACTTGAACCCGCGGCAAGGCGGGCGCTGTTTGCCGCGGGTTCAGTCAGGTCGGGAGACCTAAAAGTTCATTTCCATCCAGTAGGATACGCCCAGCAGGGGCGATTTGGCATGGATCAGGGCGATCTCGCCGCTCGAGGAGCTCAGATACATGCCGTCGCTCCCGGGCAGCTTGAGAATGGCGGGCGAGTGGATGTTGCCCGAATTGCCCACCCCGGAGGGGGCCCAGTCGCTTGGAAGCCCGCTGAGGCTCAGGAGGTCTTTTTCGTCGATTTTGCGGTCGCCGGTTATGTCGAAAACCCCTCCGCCGGAGTAGCCCCCGGTAAAGGCGTTGATGGCCAT
This sequence comes from Desulfobacterales bacterium, assembly GCA_025454255.1. Lineage (GTDB taxonomy): Bacteria > Desulfobacterota > Desulfobacteria > Desulfobacterales > SpSt-501 > SpSt-501. Next base: position 72,004 of record JALOOU010000003.1, read on the forward strand.
GAACATGGAGTCGCCCCCCGGTCCGCAGCGGTCGCTGTTGGGGGTGAAGCCGATGGCCAGCAGCAAACGGTCCCGGATGACGACATCGCTGATCACGCGCTCGCCCGGGGGCAGGTCCAGGTAGAACCCGCCGTGGTTGGCTTCGGTGCTGCTCAAGTCGGGTTTTTGGGCGGTGGGGTCGTTTGCGTCCGGCATGGTGATCCAGGAGGGCTTTTGGTTCGAGAGCATCCGAAACATCCGCTCTTCGGCGCCGATGGCAACCGTGCGGTCGGTCAGGGTCTGCTGCAGCAGAGTCACGGCGGCAGGCTGGTTGGAGAGCTGCGGGCTTGCGCCCCGATCGAAGGCCCCGAGGAACTCCTCATTGTCATCCGGGCTCCAACTCCTCTTTCTCAAGTCGTAGAACCGGTCGCCATAGTCCCAGATCCCGTAGATCGTCTGCGTGCTGTTGTCGGCCTGGTCCCACTCGCCCAGATATTTCCCGGTGCCGAAACAGACCATGTACCCGTGCTTTTTGGGGTGGAACATCACGTCGGGCTTGGTGGTGATCGGCTGCAGCGCCCCCCCCGGGCCCCTGGCCTGGAAGAGCGGCTGGCGCTCCCCGTTTTTGAAAAAAGCCACGTCCCAGGCGCCGGGGTCGCTGCCGGTGAGGTCGAATTTCCAGAGGTTACCCTTGAGATCGCCGGCATAGACGAAATCCACACGGCCGTCGCTGGAGACGTCGACGGCGATCGGGTGGGACATCCCGTTGTCCGGGCCTGCGCCGGCAACGATTTTCCTGATCAGGGAGCCGTCCCGGGGGTCGACGACGTAGAGCGCGGAGACGCCGCTTTCGCTGTTGTATCCGTTGCCGAAGATCACCGCCCATGGTTCGCTTCCGCCCCGCAGCGTTTTGACGATGACCGGCTTGCTGAAGGAGTAGCCCATGTCGGGGTCGGCGGTCTGCGGAAACTCCCACAGGACGCGGCTCGCCAGAACGCTTTCCGAGTCGATCTGGGCCTTGGCCGCGGTAATGTCGAGGGCGAAGTAGCCCTTGCCGCCTTTGCGCAGGCCGCCGACCAGCAGCGTCTTGGGGTTTTCGAGCGTCCCCCCCAAAATGTCGCCCCTTTTGACCGTGGGGGTGAGGTCGACATAGAACCGGTGGCTGTAGTTGGTTTCGGTCAGGAGCTTGAGGTTTTCGAAAACAAGGTTGGGGACGTAGGCGAAAAGCTCTTCGCCGCTCCTGGCGTCGAAGGCATGCAGCATGCCGTCGTTGCCCCCGGAGTAGACCACGTCGTCCATGAAAACCGGGGCGGAGCTCACGATGTCGCCCAGTTTCTGCGAGCGGTAGCGGTATCCGCTGACCTCCCCTCCCCGCAGGTACATGACCTTGTCGGCCGGCTCGGCGCCCAAAGCCGTTTTTTGGGCCGCCGACAGATTTTCCTCGCGGAAAGGTATTCCGGCGGCACCGTTGAATGTGGCGATGAGCCGCGCTTCCCACCCTTTCGATTCCAGTTTTTCGGCCGCGGACCACCCCTTGGGGTCGCTTTTTTTCAGCTGGCCGGTAACGGGATCGACCGGAAAGGCCTTTATGTCGCCCGCCCACTCGTCGTTCTGGTTGCTGTAGAGGGCCTGGTAGAGCAGCGTGTCGGGCCCGGCCTTGGCGTAGAGGTAGTCGCCGTTGACCGTCACCGAAGAGGAGGAGGCGATCAGGATCTCGCCGATGGCCTCCATCAGCTCGTTCAGCGCATTGGTCAATTCGATGGGGTTTTGGGCGCTGTAGAACCGCCCCCGGCCGTTGACGGCCGCGTGCCAGAGGTCGTCGACCGTGGTCGCCGCGTAGGCATCGTCCACCTTGGGCCATACGATCGGCAGGCCGGTGGTCTTGTGCTTGAGCTCCGCGTCGTAGTGGTTCGGGTTGAGCGTCCCGCTCACCCCGAAGGCGACGCTGTAGACGGCCAGGTGTTGGTGCTGGGCCTTGTCGTAGCGGCTCTTGGGGACTTCGTCGGGCAGCGAGGCATTCAGATCGGTGGCATAAAAATACATCGCGAAGTCGGCCAGCGTGTTGGAGTAGGCGTCGGCATAGGGGTGGCCCTTGTCGCCGTCGCTGTTGCCCGCAAGCGTCGTGGTCAGGTCGTTGTAAAAACCATCCGTGAAAAGCACCGCAAACGACTGCTGGCACGAACCGCCCTCCGCGAGGGTGCCGTAGGGCTTTGGCCCGCTGACGCCGGCCAGGACCCCCGTGTTGTCCTTGAAGTAGTTGCCGACCGTTTTGAGCCCGCCTTTGAGGGGCGTGCCCCCGTAGGATTGGTAGGCGTAGATTTTTTCGATGAGCAGATTGGTGTTGTCGCTGATCGCGGCGCCCTGCTTGACCTTGATGTCCGCCAGCGGCTGGACGATGGTTTGGTTGATGCCGTAAATTCCGACCCTCACCTCCGCCAGATCTTTCAGGATTTTGGCAAGGGCGTTCTTGGCGACATACTCGCGCCGGCGGTGGTAGGTGAACCAGTTGGCGAAGTTCTGGCGCTCCTCATCATAGCTTCGGCCCGAATCGAGGCCTGCGGGCAGCGCGCCGACCGGCGCCAGGCCGGAGATCTTTTCTTCGAGGCCATCCAGGACCGTTGATATTTCATAATATTTTTTAGTGCTGGTGGCGCTGTCGAGCACCACCAGATATTTTTTGTTTTCGGCCGGGTCGAAGAGCGCATAGCGCGCGTGCGGCACGTTCACCGCGCCGATCGTGTACGACGTGCTCGAAAGATTGAGCGCTGGGCTCGCAAAATTCGGGTGGCTGCGCGGGGTGTTCGCATGCGCATTCGGGTAGGCGACGCTGCCGTAGCTCGGCCAGGGCAGGTAGGCGACTTGCGGGTTGTAGTACATCGCGTTGACGCCAAAGTACTGGGTTTTCCAATATTTTCGTCCTTCGCTGCCCGCATACCAGCTCGGCAGGGCTGCCTGGCTGTACTTGTTGTCGCCCAGGTTGTCGAAAAGATAGCAATAGCCGCGAAGGGCCGGATTGGTCGGGTTGAAGGAGCCGTCGAAGCCGCCGCTGACCATCACCTCGAAGTTCATGCTGCCCGAGTCGTCCAGCACGAACATGATGTTGGCCGGCGGCGGGAGAACACGGGTGAACATGGGGGTGTCCGAAAGCTGGATATCGGCCGAGGCGCCAAAGTGGATCGGAACAAGCCCCCAAAAAAGCAGAGCGACAACCGCGAACAAGGCGGCCCCTCTCCGATGTGAATCCATCCCGGGCGGCATTTCGGTTTTGAACATGGCTCTCTCCGTTTCGATATCGATTAGTAGGCCGCACGATAGCCGACGCGCACGATCGAGACCCCATCCCACTCGCAGCGGCCGTAAATGGAAAGATTGTGAATCTTGGGTTTGTCCGGGTCCAGGCTCTCCCCCGGGGCGATCCCCTCGACGCCGGCTACGTACTGGGCGCGGACGGGATCTATATGCGAATTATGGAAAGGGGTGGTGCTGGACGTCAGCAGCGTGTTGCGGACGGAGGGATCTTTGAAATACTCCCTGACGTTTTCGACGGTCAGCTCCCCTGTCAGCGTATCGACCCACACCGGCATGCCGCTTTTGAGGTTGGCGATGTTTTCCAATTCGTCGATGGCCTCGATGGCCGCACCCTCGGCGAGGTAGAAGTTGCGGTGATAGAGGATCGCGTTGCGGGACATGGCGGCCTCCGTGTTGGCCACCTGCGAGGCCGAAATGCCGATGATGGTGATCAACACCAGAATGACCAGGGCGGCAAGTATCGCCATGTACCCCTCTTGCGACTTCAACCCGGGAGCTGTCATCGTGCGTGCCTCTATATTCCGATGTTGCGCAGGCGCACCCGCGCGGAGAAGGTGCGCGCCACCAGCGCGCCCCTGCCGGCCGGCTCCTCCACCGTCAGCGTTACGATCACGGTTCGGATCAGGCCGCGTTGGTTGTTGTCCACGACCGGGTTGCCGGCGTCGTCCAAAAATGTGAAGAGCGGCACATTGCCGGGGTTCGGCGCAACCCCCGATACCAACGTCATCCATGATTCTGAAAGGGTGGCCTCGTAGAGGCAGCGCCGCAGCGTTCGGCTGGCGGAGTCGTAGGCGAAGCTCACGCGCTCGTTCTTGCCCTCGACATCTCCGTCCGCCAGCGGGTGGTCGCAGCTGCCGCTCTCCCCGATCGCGAGGTTGCAGCGGTCGGCCGTGAACCGGATCCGGCTGCCGTCGGCGGCGATCAGCTCGATGCCGGCCCCGGCCTCCTTGAGCGGGTCCAGGCCGGCCAGGCGCAGCTCCTGAACCATATAATCCACCCCGGCGCGTGCGGTCTGCTGGGCGGCGGCGGCTGCGTTCTGGGCGGTCGAGGAGCGGCCGAGGCTGGTGAAGAACGACACGACCAGGGCCAGCACCACCATTGCCGTGCCCAACCCCACCAGCAGCTCGGCCAGGCTGAAGCCGCTCTCGCCGCTGCGCGGTCTGCTTGAATCTCTCATGTGCCGTTCCCCCTGGTGATGGTTGAGAGTTCGACCCTGCGCTGCTGCCCCAGACGATCCCACCTCACCGTGACCGTGATCCGCCGCGAGGAGTCGAAGCCCACCGGGTCGCTGACGCTCCAGCTGCGCCAGAAAATTCCTCCGGCATCGCCCCGGTAGTCGATCGGGCCGTGCTCGTCCACGGTGCCGAGCGTTGTCAGGTCGGCGGTGCTCTTAAGGTTTTCGAGCGTCCGGGAGGCGAGCATGGTGGCCTGGGTGGCGATATTTCCGGTCGTGTTGTTTCTGCTGGTCGACAGGATCAAGGTTCCCACCGCCAGAAAGCCGATCGCAAAGATGCCGATGGCGATCATGGTCTCCAGCAGCAGATAGCCTTGGCTGTGGCGTCCTATATATCGGCTTGCCCGGCTGCGGGCATGAGTCGGCGTGTTTGGCATGTTCAGTCCCTCACATCGATTCGCCCGAGGAAATTGACGACGATCGACCGGCGTTTGCCCCTTTCGTTTTCCAGCACCAGGGCGCCCGGTTGAGCGGTTCCCCGGGAGGTGAAGCTGGTTTTGTTGCCGCTGCTGTCAAAGGTGTAGTCCGGGTTCTCCACTGCGAAGCGCACCCCCTGGGGCAGCGCCTGCGACTTTATCGAGACCAAGTTGCCTTCCGGGTCCGGGTAGGTCAGATGGTAGCGGCCCTCGGCTGGCAAAAACGCCACGCTGACCGTGGCGTTCTCTTTGACCGCGCGCGACTTTGCGCGTTCCAAATCGCCGCGCACCTCGTTGACGGCCGCCCGCAGCCGCAGCCCGTGGCGCCAGTCCATGAGATGGGGCAGCGCAATCGCCGCCGCGATCGTGAAAATCCCGATCACGACGATCACCTCGAGCAGGGAAAATCCCAGCGCTTTTGCTGCAGGCCCCGGCATGGCTCTGGGCCCCCTATGACTAATTTTGCGCCGATTGTAGTCAAGCATCCGAGTTGCCCCAACTGGTTGTGATTTGCCTTTTCCCCGCAGGCCGGCAAGAGGCCCAAAACGTGGCCGCGGTCACCCTGCCAGCAAGCAATATCCGTTCCAAAAAAATTTTTAAATTAATTTATCAATGATATCGATTGGTTTTGATTTAAACGGGGCTTTCCACACCATTTGGAAGGCGGCGGAATGTGAAATGTTTTTGCCAATCCCGCTTGCAGTTTGCGCCAAGAAACAATGAAAATATCTTAATTATAGATAGTTATAACCTTTCGACCTTTTCCCCCTCCATCTGCATCAAGCAATTTTAAGCTCTTAAAAAGTTTTAGGCCCTTGCCGCCGCTCATTTTCCGGCAAAACGGTTTGACTCTTTCCCGCCGCCGGCCGCCCCGAAAATTTTTCTTGCATCCCGGAAAGGACGTGCTATATTCCGCGCAACTGAAACACGACAATCGGAAAAGACGCGGAATCTGAAAGCAGGGAGTTTTTCTCTGCTTCTTCTTTTTGGGCGCTGAGGCGACTACAAAAAACCGGCGGCGCGGCTTGCGCCGGCGATAAACGTTCAACCACAACTGGAACCATGTTCGAGTCCTTCGGTCGAGGGCTTTTTTTTTGGCGTCCGGAAAAATTGCTAACAACCACGAACTAGTAATTTGGAGGGCGGAGACACCTCCGGTATATGCGCAAATCGACGTGGGTCATCATCGGCATCACCTGTGCGTTCAACATTGCCTTGTGGTCCTTCTTCAACCGACCCGAAACCCCGGAGCCGGGATGGCAGGGCGTTTTCAACTACGTCTCTTTCAGCCCGTACCGCTCCGGGCAGGATCCCATCGAAAACAGGTTCCCGACCCCCGAGGAGATCTGGGAGGACCTCAATTTTCTCAAGGGGAAAACCCGCGGGATACGCACCTACTCCTCCCTGGACGGAATGGAGGTCATTCCCGGAATGGCCGCCCGGCTGGGCTTCGAGGTGACGGCCGGGGCGTGGCTTGACGGCCGCTGGGAGCGCAACGAGGACGAACTCGAAAACCTGGTGGCCAACGCCAAACGCTACCCGAACACGATCAAGCGCGTGATGGTCGGCAACGAGGCCATCTACCGCAACGACCTGACCGTCGAGGAGATGATCGGCTACCTCGACCGCGTGCGCGCCGCGCTGAAGGTGCCGGTGGGCACGGCCGAGCCCTGGCACGTGTTCATGAAATATCCCGAGCTGGTCGATCACATGGATTTCGTCGCCATCCACGTGCTGCCCTACTGGGAAAAGGTGCCCTTCAACGACTCGATCGGCTGGGTGCTCGACCGCTACCGGCAGGTCAAGGAGGCCTTTCCCGGCAAGCCCGTGTTCCTCGCGGAGGTGGGCTGGCCGAGCAACGGGGAGAACTTCGGCAAAGCCAAACCCGGCCGGGAGTCCGAGGCGCGCTTTCTGCGGCGGTTTCTCAACGTGGCCGACCTGCGCGGGATCGACTACTGCATCATGGAAGTTTTCGACCAGCCCTGGAAGAAGCCCCACGAAGGTGTCGTCGGCGGCTTCTGGGGCATCTACGACGTCAAACGCCAGCCCAAGTTCTCCTTCGTCGGCCCGATCATGGACAGCAGCCTGTTGTACTGCCAGATAGCGGCCGTGCTGCTGGGGCTCTTGTTCGTGTGGGGCTACACCAGGACCCGGCCCTCCCAGACCTTCAGCGGCAGGCTCTTCTTCGCGCTGCTGCTGCAGACCACGGCCTCGGTGTTCGTCTGGGTCATGGCCTCTCCGCTGATCGGCGAGTTCATTTTCTGGGAGACCTTCATCTGGGCCGTCCTGCTGCCCATGCAGGCCGGGCTGCTCATGATCATCCTGGTGAACGGCTTCGAGATGTCCGAGATGGTGTGGGCCCAGGGGCTCAAGCGCCGCTTCACGCCGCTGGCGCCGGCGCCGGATTTTGCTTACCCGCGGGTCTCCATCCACGTTCCCATCTGCAAGGAGCCGCCGGACATGGTCGTCGAGACGTTGAACAGCCTCGCGGCCCTGGAGTACCCCAACTTCGAGGTGCTCGTCATCGACAACAACAACCCCCACCCCGAGCTGTGGCGGCCGGTCGAGGCCCACTGCGCGCTGCTGGGGGAGCGATTCCGCTTCTTCCACCTCGAAACCCACCCGGGCTACAAGGCCGGGGCGCTCAATTTCGCCCTGCGGCAGACCGACCCGCAGGCCGGGTTCGTGGCCGTGGTCGACAGCGACTACATCGTGCGCCCCGACTGGCTCAATTCGCTCATGCCGCATTTCGACCGCGCCGAAGTGGGCGTGGTCCAGGCCCCCCAGGACCACCGCGGCTGGGAAGCCAGCCCCTTCAAGGAGATGATCAACTGGGAGTACCACGGGTTTTTCGAGATCGGCATGGTGCACCGCAACGAGCGCAACGCCATCATCCAGCACGGGACGATGACGATCGTGCGCAGGTCCATGCTGGAGCACTCCGGCCGTTGGGCGGAGTGGTGCATCTGCGAGGATGCCGAGCTCGGCCTGCGGATCCAGAGCCTGGGCTGGGAGACCGTCTACGTGAAAGAGAGCTTCGGCAAGGGGCTCACGCCGGACTCCTTCGCGGGCTACAAGCGCCAGCGGTTCCGCTGGGTGTACGGGGCGGTGCAGATCATGAAGCGCCACTGGGCGGAGATCTCCCCGCTGAGCCGCACGAGCGGGCTGAACCTGGCGCAGCGCTACCACTTCATCGCCGGGTGGCTGCCCTGGTTCGGGGATGCGATCAGCTTCGTCATGAACGTGCTCTGCATCTGCTGGGCCCTGGGCATGCTGCTCTTTCCGAAGTACTTCGGCTCGCCGCTCTACGTGCTGATGCTGCCGCCGATCGGCGCCTTCATGTTCAAGCTGCTGCACTTTCTGTGGCTCTACAGCGTGCGCGTGCCCTGCACGTTCAAGCAGCGGATCGGCGCGGCCCTCGCCGGCACGGCGCTGACCCACACCATCGCCACCGGAATCATCAGCGGCCTATTCACATCCAGCAAGCCGTTCCTGCGCACGCCCAAGTGCGAGAGCAGGAGCGCCGTGATGAAAGGGCTGATGATGGCCCGCGGCGAGGCGCTGATGATGCTGGGCCTGTTTGCCGCCGTGGCCATTCAGCTCAACTTCGGCAACGACCAGACCGAGGAGCGGCTGGTGTGGGCGGTGCTGCTCATGATCCAGTCGGTGCCCTATGCCGCTGCGCTGGTTCTATCGCTCTTCAGCGTCATGCCGGAGGGGCTGGGGTGGGCCGGGGCTGCTGCGCCGGGCCGCCGGGCCGCCGAGGCGAACGTGGCTTCGAACAAAACCTCTGCGCCGCTCGCATGACGCCCGAGGGTCGACTGAAACGTTCCGATTGAAACGCAAAGGGCGGAGCCCGTCGGGGTTCCGCCCTTTGCGTTTTCGATAATCGTCATCCGCGCCCGAACACCGTCACCCACTGCCGGTCGCGCAGGCTCATCTCGGTTTCAGCCGTTTCGATCGCGCCGCTCGCAACGGCATCCGCACGACCGCACACCAGGTTCAGCCGGAACCCGGGCGGCGCCCCCCCGCGGCCCTTGCAGCCGTTGCGCCTCAGAATACCGCGGTCGTCGATGGGCCGTTTTTTTTCGGCGGCCGATCGAACTCCTCAGGGTTGGTTGCGCAGCACCCGCAAGCTGTTGCTGCCGCTGTTTGCGGTCGTCAAATCCAGGCTGCCGTCGCCGTCCCAGTCGCCGGCGGCGAGCCCGCGCGCGCCTTGCTGGCCGGAGAGGGTTTGAGCGGCGGCGAAGGAGCCGGCGCCGTTGTTGCGCAGGATGGCAACCGAGTTGGCGCCGAAGTTGGCGGCGGCTATGTCCAGGTGGCTGTCGCCGTCCCAGTCGCCGGCTACGAGTGCGGTTGCGCCCTGCAGGCCGGGGATGGTCTGGGCGGGGGCGAAGGAGCCGGCGCCGTTGTTGGGCGGCGAGTGCGGATGCGCCCTGCAGGCCGGGGACGGTCTGGGCGGGGGCGAAGGAGCCGGCGCCGTTGTTGCGCAGGATGGCAACGGAGTTGGCGCCGAAGTTGGCGGCGGCCAAGTCCAGGTGGCCGTCGCCGTCCCAGTCGCCGGCGGCGAGGGCGGATGCGCCCAGCAGGCCGGGGATGGTCTGGGCGGGGGCGAAGGAGCCGGCGCCGTTGTTGAGGAGGATGGCAACGGAGTTGGCGCCGAAGTTGGCGGCGGCCAAGTCCAGGTGGCCGTCGCCGTCCCAGTCGCCGTTTGACCGGCCGCATCCGCGGCACCGATGAAACTTCCGCTGCCGGAGAGAACCTCGGCCCTGAAGCGGTAAACGAACGGTGCGGCCGGGGTTCCGGCGCTCGAGGAGAGGCCGTCGGTCAGGATCACTTCGATCTCTTCGCCGGCTTTGAACCCGGCGGCCGGGGTGAATGCGAGCGTCGCGGTGCCCCCGCCGGCATATGTCCCGCTCAGCCTGCCCGTGAAGCCCCCATACACCGCAAACGTCCCGGCATCGGCCGGGGCCATGAGCGCATCGAAGGTGACCGAGACCGGGTCCGTCAGGAACACCGAAGTTTCGTTGGCGTCCGGCAGCAGCGCGACGATCGCCGGCGCCGGGTTCGAGCTCGGCGACGGGCCGCTGGAAGCGCCGCTGCAGGCGCAGAGAGCGATTGCCGCAAAAAGCACCAGGGGATGAAGCCGTCGGGGGTTGCGCATGATCTAACCGGCCTTTCGACGCTGCACATTTACCCGGTTTTCGTCTTCCAGGGCGCAGCGGGTTCGGTTTTTCCCGAGACCCAAAAAACCATGACACGATCGAACCCGGGCCCGCGATCAAACGGGGTTTGCGGCAAGCGGAGAGAATTTTCGTGTGGTTTTTAGCGCTTGTCAATAAGATGCTGTCGATTTTTATACTACTTTACACTAGTTAGCGCCATTTTACAAATTTTCGCCTTCGCGAAACCGACCCCACGGCGCAAAACCGCGATTCGCGCACATCGGTTTTCTCCAGGCCGATTTTGGATGTCGTCGGAATTCTCCGGCTTTTCCCGCCAAGTGCGACCGCATCTGACGCAACGGCTCGATAAACTCCGCTCATGGAACCGGCAGTGGTTCTTCAGGTTAAAGGTTCCACCCGGATGGCGCGGCACTCGACTCGGCGCCAGCGGCGGGGTTTGCGAGCGGTTGGTGCGGCAACCATTCTCAATTATTTAATATGGTTGAATAAAATAAAAAATATGGTACTATAAAATCTCGCTGCATCGATGGTTATCGATCCGCCCTTTTTCACGCCGGTGGGCTTTATAAAAAGGCCCGCCCGATGTTGCCAAGGCCGCCTTACGAAGCGCATCAATACACGGTCGCCAACAACGGAGCAACGATGAAGCGATGAGCAAACTCGAAGAGCTCCGGCCGAACGCCTCCCTCAAGGGCATCCTTCCCGACTGCCTTGTCACCGTCGTTAACACCCAATGGTTCGGCTCCGAGGCTCTGGAGCTGACATACAAAGACCCCGCCGGAAAACTCGCCAACCAGCTTCTCTTTCGCCACGACGAGCCGCGCATCGAGGTGGTCGCGCAGGGCCGGCCCTGGAGCTTCGACGGCGACGGCCGCCTGTTCCGCCTCGTTTCCGAGGCCCACCGCATCCGCTTGGCCTACCTTTTCGACCCGCTCCTGGCCGTGCACACCTCGCTGGTCGAGCCCCTGCCGCACCAGATTACCGCCGTCTACGAGGCCATGCTGCCCCGCCAGCCCCTGCGGTTCCTGCTGGCGGACGACCCCGGGGCCGGCAAGACCATCATGGCCGGGCTCTTCATCAAGGAGCTGATCGTCCGCGGCGATCTGCAGCGCTGCCTGATCGTCTGCCCCGGCAGCCTGGCCGAGCAATGGCAGGACGAGCTTTGGCGGCGGTTTGAGCTGCCCTTCGAAATCCTCACCAACGACAAGCTCGAGGCCGCGCGCACCGGGAACTGGTTTCTCGAAGCCAACCTCGTCATCGCCCGGCTGGACAAGCTCTCGCGCAACGAGGAGGTCCGGCAGAAACTGCAGGCGCCCGAATGCCGCTGGGACCTGGTGGTCTGCGACGAGGCCCACAAAATGTCGGCCTCCTACTTCGGTTCCGAGGTCAAGTACACCAAACGCTATCGGCTGGGGCAGCTGCTCTCCAGCCTGACCCGGCACTTTCTCCTGATGACGGCCACCCCGCACAACGGCAAGGAGGAGGATTTCCAGCTCTTCATGGCCCTGATCGACGGGGACCGTTTCGAGGGCCGTTTCCGCGACGGGGTCCACGCCGCCGACGTCTCCGACCTGATGCGGCGCATGGTCAAGGAGCGGCTGCTCAAGTTCGACGGCACCCCGCTTTTCCCCGAGCGCATCGCCTACACCGTGCCCTACAGGCTCTCCGACGGCGAGGCGCAGCTCTACAAGGCGGTCACCGACTACGTGCGCGAGGAGTTCAACCGCGCCGAGGCCCTGCAGAACGACAAGCGCGCCGGCACCGTCGGCTTTGCCCTGACCATTCTCCAGCGGCGCCTGGCGTCTTCGCCGGAGGCGATCTATCAATCGCTGCGCCGGCGCCGGGAGCGCCTGGAGAAGAAGCTGCGGGAGCTCGAGCTGCTGCAGCGCGGGGCGGTCGCGGCCGCGATGGCGGACAGCCTCCCCGGCCTGGACGCCGAGGACGTGGAAGACCTCGAGGAGGCCCCCGACCACGAGGTCCAGGAGGCCGAGGAGCAGATCCTCGACCAGGCCACCGCCGCCCGCTCCCGCGACGAGCTGAAGGCCGAAATCGCCGCCCTCCGGGGATTGGAAGCCCTGGCGCTGACGGTGCGCCGCAGCGGGGAGGACCGCAAATGGCGCGAGCTGGCCACCCTTTTATGCGAGATCTTCACCTTCGCCGCCATCGCCGACTGCGTTGCCGATCCCGCCGCCCCCTACGGCTCCGGCCCCATCCCCAAGCCCACGCCCTCCCCCGGGCAGAAGCTCGTCATCTTCACCGAACACCGCGACACCCTCAACTACCTTGAAAACCGCATCACGACGCTCCTCGGCCGGAAGGAGGCGGTGGTCATCATCCACGGCGGCATGGGTCGGGAAGAGCGCCTGAAAGCCCAGGAGGCCTTCAAGCACGATCCCGAGGTGCAGGTGCTGGTCGCAACCGACGCCGCCGGCGAGGGCATCAACCTGCAGCGCGCCCACCTGATGGTGAACTACGACCTCCCCTGGAACCCCAACCGCATCGAGCAGCGCTTCGGCCGCATCCACCGCATCGGCCAGACCGAGGTCTGCCACCTGTGGAACCTGGTGGCCGAGGAGACCCGCGAGGGGGACGTCTACCGGACGCTGCTCGAAAAGCTGGAGGAGGCCCGCCGGGCGCTCGGCGGGCAGGTCTTCGATGTGCTGGGCAAGCTCCAGTTCGGCGGCCGCCCCCTGCGCGAGCTGCTCATCGAGGCCGTCCGCTACGGCGAGCGCCCCGACGTCCGCGCCCGGCTCTCCCAGGCCGTCGCCAGCGCCTTCGACCGCGCCCAGATCCAGGAGCTGCTCGAAGAGCGCGCCCTGGCGCACGACACCATGGACGCGAGCGGCGTTCAGCGCGTCCGGCTCGACATGGAGCGCGCCGAGGCCCGGCGGATGCAGCCGCACTACATCGAATCCTTCTTCCTCGAGGCCTTCCAGCAGCTCGGCGGCACCCTCCGGCAGCGCGAGCCGCGCCGGTATGAGGTGACCCACGTTCCGGCCCCGGTCCGCAACCGCGACCGGCTGATCGGGGCCGGCGAGCCCGTGCTGCCGCGCTACGAGCGCATCGCCTTCGAAAAGCCGTTGATCGCCCCGCAGGGTCAGCCCCTTGCCGCCTTCGTCTGCCCCGGCCATCCCCTGCTGGACGCCGCCCTGGACCTTACCCTGGAGCGCCACCGCGACCTGCTGCGCCGGGGCGCGGTCCTGGTGGACGAGGGGGATCACGGCCACACCCCCAGGGTCGTTTTCTACCTGGAACATGCGATCCAGGACGCAAGCCTCGGCCGCAGCGGCGAGCGCCGGGTGATCTCCCGGCAGATCCTCCACGTGGAGATCGACGCCGCCGGCGGAATCTGGCACCTGCACTATGCGCCCTACCTGGACTTTCGGCCGCTCCGGCCGGAGGAGCCCGGCGTCCAGGCCATCTTCGACCGCTCCGAATGTTCCTGGATCGGCCGGGAGCTGGAACCGAAGGCCCGCGGCCATGCCATCGCCAAAGTGGTCCCGGAGCATCTTAAAGAGGTGCGCGACCGGCGCCTTGCCTGGATCGCGAAGACCCGCGCCGCCGTCAAGGACCGCCTGACCAAGGAGATCAACTACTGGGACCACCGCTCCGAGGAGCTGAAGATCCAGGAGCAGGCGGGCAGGGGCAATGCGCGGCTCAACTCCCAGGAGGCCCGCCGGCGGGCGGACGACCTGCAGGCGCGCCTGGAGAAGCGCCTGGCGCAGCTCGACCTGGAGGGGCGGATCTCCGCCCTGCCGCCGGTGGTCCTGGGCGGTTTCGTGGTCGTGCCGCTCGGGCTCATCGCGAAAATGAAGGGCGAAACCCTTGTATCGGCCGGAACACCAGCCGACACCCGGGCAACCGCTGCCCGCGCCCGCGGGATCGTCATGGAGGTGGAGCGCGGCCTCGGGTTCCAGCCGGTGGATCGCGAATCGGAAAAGCTCGGCTACGACATCGAAAGCGTGGATCCCCGCACCGGCAGGCTGCGGTTCCTGGAGGTGAAGGGCCGGGTGTCGGGCGCCGACACCATCACCGTCACCCGCAATGAAATCCTTTACTCGCTCAACAAGCCGGAGGACTTCATCCTGGCGATCGTCGAGTTCATGCCGGAAGAGCGGCACAAGGTGCATTACATCCGCCAGCCGTTCAGGCGGGAACCCGATTTCGGCGTGACCAGCGTGAACTACGATTTCAGCGATCTGCTAAGCCGGGCGGGGGCACCTGCATGAACACCGCTGATGAGCTCAAGGTGCTTCTTGGCAGCCCGGAAGGCAGGCGCATCGAGATCAGGATCAACTTGGCCGGATTGCAACCCAATAGGGGCATTTATTGCAATCCGAAGAACAGATTCTCAAGGAATTACATTGAATCGAGCTGTTTATGGTTCCACCCCTATTGCAACCTGATGGCAACCAGTGCAACGTAGAGCGGCATGCAAAACAAGCTGAACATTTTTGTCAGTTCGGTTCAAAAGGAGCTCGAAGACGAGCGGGTCATTATCCAGAACCTGCTGAGCACCGATGCCTTCCTTTCGGCGCACACGGCACCGGTGCTGTATGAGTATGAGCCTGCCTCGGCTGACAAAGCCCTCGATGGCTGCATCAGGACGCTGAAGACTTGCCAGGTCTACGTGTTGATCGTTGCATCCCAGTACGGCAAGCGAGTCGGCAAGCTCTCGATCACCCACACCGAATACCAATGCGCGAAGAAGGCCATGCTGCCCATTCTTGCCTTCATCAAGGGCGATCGCAGCTTGAAACGAGAGGATGGAACCGAGGTTTTCCTGAAGGAGCTGGACGACGACGGGTTCAAGTACAAGCGGTTTGGCAATGTCGTCGAGCTCCAGAAGGAAGTTCGGGCTGCGGTGCTGAAGCTCTTGAAGGAGCGCTTCGGCATCTCCCCCTCCAGCGATGAAAACCAGATTGCCGAGCAGACGATCGAAGCGACTTCGGCTTTCGAATCCCAGCTCTTGAAGCGGATCCCCTGGAAGAAGCTGGACCATCAGGTCGCGCGGAGAATGATCGCCGCGGCCGAGTCGAGCAAACCCGAAAAAATCACCCAGCCGCAGCTGATCGCCGGGGCTTCCTTGCGCGGGCTCGTATGGCACGATTCGGCGTCCGGCGAACACTACGCCACGGCCGCCGGCATTGTCATGCTGGCGAAAGATCCTTCCGCCGTCTTCCCGCACTGTCGAATCCTGGCAGATGCCTACCGCGGCAATGAGCCCGACGGGGACCCGCGGGATCACGAAGACATCCGTCTCCCGATGCCGCTCGCCGTCGACCGTGCCATCGCGTTCATTGACCGAAACACGCGGCACCCAATGAGGATCGTCGGTCTGAACAGGGTTCGCCTGGACGAATACCCATCGGAGGCACTGCGCGAGGCGCTTGTCAATGCAGTAGCACATCGGCAGTACGAGGATGCCGGCCGCAAGATCATGCTGGAGGTTTTCTCCGACCGGGTGGTCGTTTCGAGCCCCGGGCTGCCGCCGGCTCCTATCACGCTTGCCAGCCTTCGAAAGGGCAGGTATCGGCCTTGCTCGCGCAATCCGGTGCTCGCCCAATGCCTGTCCTACTTCCACCGCATCGAGGAACGCGGCAGCGGGTTCCGCCGTATGCGAGACCAGACGCTCGAACACGGTCTGGATGCCCCCGAGATCGGTACGGATACAGGGTATTTTCAGGTCGTCTTTCCTGGTCCTCAAGACAACATTGAACGACTCAAGGCGCCTATGGCCCAGCTGGTCGTAACGCCTACGATAGAAGCCCAACTGAACAAACGGCAGAAGAAAATGCTTAAATGGCTGGCCGAGGGTGAAGAGCTTACGAGCCGGCGATGTGAGGCGGAATTCGGCATCACCCGGCCGATCGCAGCCCAGGACTTTGCAAAGCTTACTGAGCTCGGACTTGCCGAGCGGGTGGGAGCAGGACGGTCTACGAGGTATCGATACAAGGCAGGAACTTAATCGTTAAGTAATCGTAAAGTGGATTCGGCTAATCGTAAACCTCCAGCGCCCAATCGTCAGATGATCGTCAGGCGATTCACGAAGATCGTCTGGCCAGGAAAAGGTAGATGACCACTATCCGCAAAAAGCTCATCGAAGTCGCCCTGCCGCTGGAGGCGATCAACAAGGCCTCGGCGCGGGAGAAGTCCATCCGCCACGGGCACCCGAGCACGCTGCACCTGTGGTGGGCCAGGCGGCCGCTCGCGGCGGCGCGGGCGGTGATCTTCGCGCAGATGGTGGACGACCCCTCGAGCTGGCCCGACCTCTTCCCGACCGAGAAGAAGCAGGAGAAGGAGCGGCAGCGGCTCTTCAAGATCATCGAGGAGCTGGTGCGGTGGGAGAACACGACCAACGAGGCGGTGCTGCAGGCCGCACGCGAGGAGATCTGGGCGAGCTGGCGCCGGGCCTGCGCCGAGAACGCCGGCCACCCGCGCGCCAGGGAGCTTTTCGACCGGCACAAGCTGCCCGCCTTCCACGACCCGTTCGCGGGCGGCGGGGCCTTGCCGCTCGAGGCGCAGCGGCTGGGGTTAGAGGCCTACGCCAGCGACTTGAACCCGGTGGCGGTGCTGATCAACAAGGCGATGATCGAGATCCCGCCCAAGTTCGCGGGACGGCCGCCGGTGAACCCCGCTTCATCTCAGCAAAATGACTCCCCCCTCCCGCCCGTCCCCCCCGACGCCTGGCGCAGCCGCGGCTATCTTCCCCACTTCGAGAGAGCCGGAGCGGTGCAGGCCGTCACCTTCCGCCTCGCGGATTCCCTGCCCCAGGCCGTTCTCGACCAGTGGGAGGGCGAACTCGCGTCGCTCGCCCCCGACCGTCGGCAGAGCGAGCGGGAGAAGCGCATCGCCGCCTGGATCGACCGGGGAGCGGGCGAGTGCCACCTGAAGGACCCGCGCATCGCCGAAATGGTGGAGCAGGCCCTGCTGCACTTCGACGGCGAGCGCTACCGCCTGATCGCGTGGTGCCTCATGCCGAACCACGTGCACGCGCTGATCGAAACGCTGCCGGGCCATCCGCTTTCCGAGGTGCTCCACTCCTGGAAATCCTTCACCGCGAAGCAGGCCAACCGGCTCCTCGGCCGCACGGGCCCGTTCTGGCAGACCGAGTACCACGACCGCTTCATCCGTGACGATGCGCACTTCGCGAATGCGAAGCGCTACATCGAGGAGAACCCGCTGCGGGCGGGGCTGGTCGCGGCGGCCGGGGAGTGGCGGTGGAGCAGTGCTTGGGAGGGGGGGGAAGAAGGAAAAAGAAAAGCAGGCGGGACGGAAGAAAAAGCAGGCGGGACGGAAGAAAAAGCAGGCGGGACGCCTGCGCTCCCAGCGTTTAGGGGCGCGCAGGGGCTGGCGGAGGATGTCCGGTACTATGGCAAATGGATGCGCGACGAGGCCGTGAAGCGCATCGGGCGCCTCTACCCGAAGATCGAGATCACGGCCGCGATGGCGCAGGAGCGGCCGGACCTCAGGAAGTACGTGGGCCAGAAACTGACCGTGATCGCCTGGCTCTGGGCGCGCACGGTGAAGAGCCCCAACCCGGCCTTCGCGGACGTGGACGTGCCCCTCGCCTCGACCTTCATGCTCTCCACGAAAAAGGGCAAGGAAGCCTACGTCGAGCCGGTGATCGAAAACGACACCTATCGCTTCACGGTTAAAGTCCCTGCTGGGAGCGCAGGCGTCCCGCCTGCTGTAAAAGCCGGCACCAAACTATCCCGCGGCGCAAATTTCGAATGCCTGATGTCGGGCAC
>JALOOU010000028.1 GCA_025454255.1 Desulfobacterales bacterium
GATGAAGATCATCAACGATGCGGTCGACCACGTTCGCAAGGAGGAACGAAAGCAACGCGCGGAGCTTAAACACAGCCGCTACGTGTGGCTTAAGAACCCAACGAACCTGAAAGTCAGCCAAAGCGAGTTGCTCGCAAAGCTGTCCCTCAAAGGGTTGAACCTAAAAACCGTCCGTGCCTATCACATCCGGCTGAACTTTCAGGAACTCTGGCACCAACCCCTCGACCAGGCGGAGGCGTTCTTGAAAAAGTGGTATTTCTGGGCCACCCATAGCCGCCTGCAACCGATGATCGATGCCGCCCGCACGATCCAAACGCCATTGGCAGGGAGTGCTGCGCTGGTTCACCTCTCAGATCAACAACGGCATCCTGGAGGGCATCAACAGCCTCGTGCAAGCCGGCAAAGCCCGGGCCCGCGGCTACCGCTCCGATCGCAACTTCATCACCATGATCTATCTGTTAGCGGGTAAGCTCAAATTTGACTTGCCCACATGAAATAGCGAGGAGCCATATATACAAATAAGAAGCAATATGCCCTAGCCAGTGCATGGAAAAAATTGATGCACGCACACTCAAACCCGAAGTTCAGGCGCAGCTGCGAAGACAGACCATCCAACTGCGGCAGAAAGGCCGCCGCATTGTGCAGATCGCAGCGATTCTCGAGGTCAACCCCGGTACGGTTTATCGTTGGTGCCAGTTGTACCAGCGTGGGGGTGCCAAGAGTATCCGTCTTCGCAAACGCGGCCGACCCACGGGAGCCTGCCGGAAGCTGACCGCCGAGCAGGAAAAACAGCTTCAGCGGCTGATCCGCGACAAGCAGCCCGATCGGTTGAAGCCGCCCTTTGCTCTGTGGTCGCGGATTGCGGTACAGCAGTTGATCGAGCACTTGTGGGGGATGCGTATGCCCATCCGCACCGTTGGAGAATATTTGAAACGTTGGGGGTATACGCCGCAGAAACTCTTTCGGCGTGCCTACGAACAGAACCCCAAAAAAGTAAAGCAGTGGATGGAAGATCAATATCCGGGAATTGTCAAACGGGCCGAACTGGAGGGCGCCGAGATCCAGTGGGCGGATGAGGCCGGGTTGTGCAGCAGCGGCTACTACGGCCGCAGCTGCGCTCCCCGGGGCAAGACGCCTGCGATTGTCCTGCCGGCAAAGCCCCAGCGGATCAACTTGATCGCCACGGTGACCAATCGTAGATAGCTTAAGCAAAATTATAAGCCTGATAATTTAGTCAGGTAAAACAGTTGCCTTTACAGGCCTTATCGAAGAGGAGCATTTCCCCGAAGGAGCCTGTTCACCTTGGAGGCAGGGATGTCACGAGTGTGCACCGACCATATTCGGTGGAAAGCTTGGCTATTGCCTCTAAAAATCCGCATCCCACAGTCGCGCAGCGCCGTGTCGGGAGATGACTCGGTGAGCGCCGCCCATTTGGACGAGGTGAGCTTGCCCTCAAAACCGTCCAGCAACCGGTCGATGACCCTGCGCTGGCGCTCATTGAGCAGTTGGTTTTTGTTCGCTTCCCAGAAGCGCGCCTTGCGCAGGACGCTGGAAAGCGTCTCCTCCGCGCCTGCGATCGCCCGGTCGAGGCAGCCGAGAAGCCATTCCAGCCCTTCGGTGACGTCGAGATCACCCTTCTGCGTGGCTTCCAACATGTCGTGCCACGCTCTATTTTTGGGGAGGCCTGAATGATCTCGCGACGGCATCAGCGGATCATCGGCCGCTTGGGCTCCCTGCCCCGTCAGTGGTTGGCTCATTCGATTGAAAAATCGACCCCCTGGGAGAGCGGCAGGTCGCGCGACCAGTTGATGGTGCAGGCCTGCCGCCGCATGTAGGCCTTCCAGGCGTCCGAGCCGGCTTCCCGGCCGCCCCCGGTCTGCTTTTCGCCACCGAAGGCCGCGCCGATCTCCGCCCCGGAGGTGCCGAGGTTGACGTTGGCGATCCCGCAGTCGCTGCCCCGGTGGCTGAGAAACAATTCCGCCTCCAGGAGGTCTCTGGTGAAGATGGCCGACGAGAGCCCCTGCGGGACGGCGTTTTGAAGGCCGATCGCCTCTTCGAGCCAGTCGTAGCGGGTCAGATAGAGGATCGGGGCGAAGGTCTCCTCCTGCACGATCGGGAGATCGGCGTCGGCCTCGACGAGGCAGGGCGTGACGTAGGTCCCGGCAGCGAAGAGGCCCCCCGCGAGAACATCCCCCCCGTAGAGGACCCGCCCGCCCTGGCCGCGCGCCTTTTCCAGGGCGGCCTGCATGGCCTCGACAGCGGCCCGGTCGATCAGCGGCCCCATGTGGGTCCCCTCCGCCAGCGGGTTGCCGATCCGCAGCTTCCGATAGGCGCCGGTCAGGCGGCTGCAAAACCGCTCGTAGATGTCCCGGTGCACGATCGCCCGCCGGGTGGTGGTGCAGCGCTGGCCGGCGGTGCCCACCGCCCCGAAGACGACCGCCCGCAGCGCAAGGTCCAAATCCGCGCTGGGGGCGACGATGACGGCGTTGTTTCCGCCCAGCTCCAGAATGGTTCGTCCCAGCCGCGCCGAGACCGCCTGCGACACGTGCCGCCCCATTTCGACGCTGCCCGTGGCCGAGATCAGCGGCAGGCGCGGGTCGTCGATCAGCCGCTGCCCGACCGAGCCCCGCCCACCGATCACGAGCGCGAGCACCCCCTCCGGAGCGCCGCTCTGCGCGAGCACCGGCCAGATGAGCTTCATCGCGGCGACCGCCGACAGCGCCGCCTTGGCGGATGGCTTCCAGACGACGGTGTTGCCGCACACCAGCGCGAGCAGGGCGTTCCAGGCCCACACCGCCAGCGGGAAGTTGAAGGCCGTGATCACCCCGACCGGGCCGAGCGGCAGCCACTGCTCGTACAAGCGGTGCCGCGGCCGCTCGCTCGGCATGGTCGAGCCGTAGAGCATGCGCGACTGGCCGACGGCGAAATCGGCCATGTCGATCATCTCCTGGACCTCGCCCTCGGCCTCGGAGCGGATCTTGCCGACCTCGCGCGCGACGACCTCCGCGAGCTCCTTTTTGCGATCGCGCAGCACCCCTCCGATCCGGCGCACGATCTCTCCGCGCTGCGGGGCAGGGACCTCGGACCACCGCTTGAATGCGGCGGCGGCCGCTCGCAGGACGGTTTCGTAATCCGCGACGGCAGCCGTGCGGATGCGGCCGATGACCTCAAGATCGATCGGCGACACCGCGTTCAAGACCTCCCCGCGGCAGGTGAACGGCGAGCCGAAGCCGGCCCCCTGCTGCTCTCCCAGCAGGTCGAGGGCTGCGAACGCTGAATCCATGCGATGGGCCACGGGCACCTCCCGGCAGGTCGGGACGGTTCGAACACATATTAATCGTCCCGAAATTGAATTGACATCGTTCCCCAAATTTCCCCCGGCACCTCTTTGTCAAAAAGGGGCGATCCCTCCCTTTGGCAAAGGGAGGTTAGGAGGGATTTTTAGGCAATGTCCTGACAAGTTCGAGACCCTTAACAAGCGATGGCGGGACATCTCGAAGGTAAAGCCAATCGCCCGGCCGTCAATCCGGCCGCCCCTGCCGGGCGGTCGCCGCACGCTTGACGCATGCGGGGAATCCTGTTAGAGCGCATCGCTCCGGCGGTCGATTCCAAACGCCGGCGAAACGGGGGCCAGCCGCATGACGGATCACGCCAAAGCCAATTTCAGGGTCATTTTCGCCTTGACCCTTGTGCACTTCACGGGCGACCTCTACGCCTCCTTCATCAACCCACTGCTGCCGGTCTTCGCCGACACCTTCTCCCTGTCGCTCGCCCAGGTGGGGCTCCTGGCGGGTGTCAGCCGCTTTCTCATGTTCATCGTCCAGCCGGTGGCCGGCTACCTGGCGGACCACTACCGCACGCGGCTCTTCGTCCTCGGCGGACCGATCCTCTCCATGATCTTCATCCCCCTGGTGGGCGTGGCGCCCAGCTTTCTCGCCCTGATCCTGTGCATCGTGATCGGCTCGACCGGCCAGGCCATGTTCCATCCGCCGGTGGCGGGCATGATTTCAACCTACGCCGGACGGCACTTCAGCTTCGCCATGTCCATCTTCAACGTGGGCGGCACCTTCGCCTTCGGCGTGGGCCCCCTGCTCGTCACCGCCCTGGTGGCGGCCTATGGGGCCGAGGGCACCCTGTACACGGCCGCCGTCGGCCTGCCGCTTCTGCCCCTGATATTCTGGCTGGTCCCGCACCCTGAGGGCGAGGGGCTCGCCAGCCGCGGCTTTTTCGGGTCGATCCGCGAGGCCCTGGGCAGCGCCTGGAAATCGGTCCTCAACGTCTGGGCGGTGATGGTGCTGCGGGCCTTTGTCAGCCAGTCCTTCATCACCTTCATCCCGATGCTCTACGCCCAGGCGGGCTATTCGCTGGTGGACATCGGCCTCGTGGTCTCGCTCTTCACGCTGGCCGGCTCGGTCAGCGGGCTTGCCGCCGGCCACATGGCCGACCGCATCGGCTACAAACCCGTCTTTCTGGTCTGCAACCTCCTGGCCGCGCCGGTGCTCTTGCTGTCGGTCTTCATCCGCGGGGGGTGGGTCTATCCGAGCGCTTTTCTGGCGGGCTTCTTTTCGATGGCCACCCTGCCCCTTGGGGTGGCCATGGCGCAGGAACTGGCCCCCAAAGGCCGCTCCATGGTGTCGAGCCTGATGATGGGGCTGGCCCTGGGGACCGGCGGAATCCTCTCACCGGCGGTGGGCGCGCTGGCCGACGCCTTCGGCATCACCGCCGTCCTGTCGTGGCTGCCGGCGGTGCCCTTGGCCTCGATGCTTCTGGCGGCCCGGTTGCCGAACATCGGCGGTTTCAGCCGCCGGGGCTGAACCGAGGCGCCCTTTTCATTTCAGCCCCTGGCCCACACCACGCCGAGGATCAGGGCCGCCATCGCCCAGCGGTAGAGGACAAACACCGTGACCGGGTGCTTCGCCAAAAACCGCAGCAGGTATTTGATGCACAGGTAGCCGCTGACGGCCGCCGCCAGGAACCCGACGGCGAAGGAGGCGAGGTCGACGCTCGCCAGCCCGTTGGCCTGGATCTGCCGCGCGATGGTGTAGAGGCTCTTCGCCCCCGCCCCGCCGATGATGGGGGCGGAGAGCAGAAACGAGAACCGGGCCGCCGCCTCGCGCTTGAGCCCGAGCGCAAGGCCCGCCGTGATCGTCGCCCCCGAGCGGGAGACCCCCGGAAAGATCGCCAGCGCCTGCGCCAGCCCGATGATCACGACGTCCTTCAGCGACAGCTGATCCATGGTCCGCGCGTGGCCCGCCAGCCGCTCGGCCAGCAGCAGAAACGCACCCAGCAACGCCAGGATCACGGCCAGGGCGATCATGGCGGAGGCCGAAATCGGCTCGCCGGGCCGGTGGAACAGCCCCTCGATCGCGCTCTCGGCCAAAAGGCCTGCGACGACGCCCGGAATCGTGCCGACGATGAGAAACCAGGCCATTCTGCGGTCCGGGTCGCCCCCGATCCGCCTCTCGGCGATGCTGGCCAGACCGGCCTTGAAGAGCCGCACCCAGTCGGCGGCGAAATAGGAGAGTACCGCGACCAGGGTGCCCAGGTGCAGGGCCACGTCGAAGGTCAGGCTGCTCAGCATGCGCTCGCCCCAGCCGAAGAGCCACGGCAGGACGATCAGGTGCGCCGAGCTCGAGACGGGGATGAACTCGGTCAGCCCCTGGAGGATCCCCAGGATCACCGACTGCAGAAGGTTCACGGAAGTCTCCCTAAAAAGTTCAGATCCAGAGTTGAGCGCCAGAGTGCTGCGGAGTCAAAAAAAACAACACGCAGCGCTCAAAAATTCGGAGTGCAGCGCCGGAGCGGCGGCCGTGCGACACATGGCTCTGCGACCCGTCAAGCAATCGAGTATACCATTCGGCGGCGGAATCGCAAAGGGTGGTTCGGGCGCCCTGCCGGGTGCCGACGCAGGACATCGCGGCCGGACGCCGCTCCCGCAAACAAAATCGAAGGGCGGCAAGAAGCAGGAGTGGAAGGTCCGACTCATTTCTCGGCACTCCGAGGTTCGACCTATTTTTCGACCAGAGCAGGGCGGCGGTGGAACCAGGGCTGGGCGGCTTCCAGCTGGCCCGCGAGGCGGAACAGCAGCGGCTCGCCGCCGAAAGGGGCGACGAATTGGACCCCGATGGGAAGCCCGTCCGCGGTCCAGTGCAGGGGGACCGACATGGCCGGCTGGCCGGTGAAATTGGCCAGCAGGGTGAAGGGGGTGCGGGCGGCGTGCGCGAGGCCCATTTGCGCTAGCTTTCCCGACCAGCGCAGCAGGCGGGTGAGTCTGAGGGCGTTGGCGGTTTTGAGCAGGGCGAGCTCGAAGGCGCCGGGTGCAAGCTCGCCGATGCGGGCCGGGGGCTGGGCCACGGTGGGCGTGAGAAAAATGTCGAAGCGCTCGTGGAACCGCCCCATGGCGCGCGACGCCAAGCCCC
Organism: Desulfobacterales bacterium; assembly: GCA_025454255.1. GTDB lineage: Bacteria > Desulfobacterota > Desulfobacteria > Desulfobacterales > SpSt-501 > SpSt-501. Next base: position 6,420 of record JALOOU010000028.1, read on the forward strand.
AGAGCCGCTTGGCGCGCGCGAGCGCCGCAGCGGGCTCCAGGCGGCCGAGCACTCCGAGGGTCCAGGTGATGGTTTCGACGTCGCCCGGTGCGGCCTTGCGCTGCAGAACGGTTTGCAGCTCATCGATGGCGGCGGCGGTCTCGGCGTAGTACATCGTAAAGAAGCTCCGGACCAAGGCCACTCCGTCGATCGGCGGCTGGGCCTCCTCCACCGTGTGGCCCAGGCGGAAAAGGAGCCGGGCGGCCTCCAGGGCCGCTTTCTGGCATTCGGGATGCACGGCTCCGCCGACCGGGGAGGCCGTGCTGTAGGCGATGCGCAGCCGCCCCGGCTCCCGGCCGACCTCCTGCAGGAAGGCGCGTTCGGGCGGGGGGATGGTGTAGGGGGCCCCGGAGTCCGGGGCGCACACCGCATCGAGTGCGGCGGCGCTGTCGCGCACCGACCGGCTGATCACATGCTCGACCACCGCCCCCTGCCAGATCTCGCCGAAATCCGGCCCTGTCGGGGTCCGGCCGCGGCTGGGCTTCAGCCCGAAGAGCCCGCAGTAGGCGGCCGGGATGCGGATGGAGCCGCCCCCGTCCCCGGCCCCGGCCAGGGGCACCATGCCGGCGGCCACCGCCGCGGCCGAGCCCCCGCTCGATCCGCCCGGCGTGCGGCCCAGGTTCCAGGGGTTGCGGGCCGGGCCGAAGAGCTCGGGCTCGGTGATCGCCATGAGCCCGAATTCGGGCGTGTTGGTCTTGCCGAGGATGGCAAGACCGGCCCGCTTGAAGCGCGCCACGAGCTCGCTGTCGTGGTCGGGGACGTAGCGCTGCAGGGCTTTGGACCCGAAGCTGGTGGGCACCCCGGCCACCAGCGCGAGCAGGTCCTTGAGCAGAAAGGGCACCCCGGCGAACGGCGCCCGGGGGTCGACCGCAGAAAGCGCCCCCCGGCCGTAGTCATACATCGGCCGGACCACGGCGTTGAGGGCCGGGTTGAGCCGCTCGATGCGGGCGATGGCCTCCTCGCAGACCTCGCGGGCCGGCACCGCACCGCTGCGGATCAACTCGGCCAACCCCAGCCCGTCGTACTGGTCGTACTCCTTGAAACCGGACATGACCCCGCCCGACTACCAGTCGTAGGTCTCTTTCTCGATGATGGTGGCAACCCCCTGGCCGCCGCCCACGCAGGCGTTGGCCAGGCCGTAGCGGCCGCCCCTTGCGTTCAGAATGCGCGCCAGGGTGCCCACCAGGCGGATGCCGGTCGCGCCCAGGGCGTGCCCGATGGCCGTGCCCCCGCCCATCACGTTGACCTTCTCCGGGTCGATGCCGAGTTCGCGGATGCAGTTCAGGGCGACGACGCAGAAGGCCTCGTTGATCTCCCAGAAGTCGATGTCGGCGGCCGCGAGCTTCGCGGCCTCCAGCGCCCGGCGGCTGGCCGGAACCGGCCCGGCGCCCATGATCGTGGGGTCCACCCCGGCAAAGCCGATCGAGCGGAGGGTGGCCAGCGGCCGGATGCCCTTCTTCCGGGCCGCCTCCTTGGACATCAGCACCATGGCCGTGGCGCCGGCGTTCAGGGGCGAGGAGTTCCCGGGTGTGATCACCCCGTTTTTCTTGAAGGCCGGCTTGAGCGCGCGCATGCTCTCGATCGTGGCATCGTCGCGCACGGCCTGGTCGGCGGCGACCTTCAGCACGCTGCCGTCCGCCTGCTCGGCATCGACCGGCAGGATCTCGCCGTCGAAAAAGCCTTCGCTGCGCGCCTGGACCGCCAGCCGGTGGGAGCGCACGCCCCACTCGTCCATCTCCTCGCGGCTGAACTTCGTCTGGTCGACCAGCTTCTCGGCGGTGAGCCCCATGTTCATGGAGGTCATCATGTCCCAGTGGCTGAGGGCGGGGTCGAGGAAGAGGCCCATGTTGGGCGAGATCAGCCCGCGCTCGACCTGGGTCATCCCCATGGGCACCCGGGTCATGTGCTCCATGCCGCCGACGAGGACGGTGTCGGCGAAATTCATGGCGATCTCCATGAACCCGATCTGGATCCCGGCCATGGAGGAGCCGCACTGCTGGTCGACGAACTTGGCGGGGATGGTCTTGGGCAGATTGGCCATGAAGATCGGGATCCGCCCCCCGTAGCCCCACTGCTCGCCCACCGCCACGGCGCAGCCGACCAGGAAGTCGTCGATCTCCTCGGCCTTCACCCCGGTGCGCTGGATCACCTCCGGCAGCAGCTTCGCCAGCAGCTCATCGGCTCTCATCTTGCAGAACCAGTCGCGGGCCGGCTCGGTGGGCCGGGAGCGCGACAACGCCGTCCTGAGATAGCCTGCAATCACCACGTCTCTCATTAGGGACCTCCTATGGTAGGAAATTAGTTGGTGTTTGGTGCTTGGTGCTTGATTCACGGTTCACGCTCAGGTGGTCCAGGCGCATCTCAGGCCGGGTAGAAGCGCCGACCGGATTCGGCCATGGTCTGGATCAGCGCGGCCGGCGCGAAGTGCTCTCCGTAGCACTTTTCGAGCTCGAGCAGCTTGCGGTACACGGCCGCCAGGCCCCAGGCGTCGGCATAGCGCAGTATCCCCCCGCGATACGGCGGAAACCCCGTGCCGTAGATCATGGCCAGATCCATGTCCTGGGGCCGGTCGCAGATGCCCTCCTCGATCATGAAGGCCGCCTCGTTGATGGCCGCGGCCAGCATCAGCTCGACGATCTGCTGGGCGGAGGCCTGCTTGGGCGCCACCCCGTTGGCCGTGAGATAGGCCTTGACCACCTCGACCACCGTGGGGTTGGGCACGGGGGTCGCCCCGCGGTAGTCCATGTAGCCCGCGCCGGTCTTGCGGCCGTAGCACCCGGTGCGGTAAATGGCCTCGGTCAGCGGGTGCACCTTCCAGCGCGCCCCCAGCCGGTGCTCGAAGGTCTGGTTGACGTGGTAGTTGATGTCGATCCCGGTCAGGTCCGAAAGGGCCGCCGGGCCCATGGGCATGCCGAAGTCCACCATGGCGGCCTCGATCGCCGCCGCATCCACCCCGTCGGCCATCAGGTAGACCGAGCCGCTCATCAGGCCCAGCAGCTGGCGCGAGACATAGAACCCGGGTCCGTCGTTGACGACGATGGGGATCTTCTTTACGGCCCGCGCGAAGGAGACGCTGCTCGCCAGGGTGGCATCGGCGGTCCTCTGGGCGCAGATGATCTCCAAGAGCTGCATGCGCTGGGCCGGGTTGAAGAAGTGCAGCCCGATCATGCGCCCCGGGTCGTTCAGCACGGAGGCCATCTCGGTGATGGGCAGGGCCGAGGTGTTGGTCGCAAAAATCGTCTCCGGCCGGCAGATGGCCTCGAGCTTTTTCCAGATCTCCTGCTTGACCTGCATGTTTTCGAGGACGGCCTCGATCACGAGGTCGGCCTCCCGGCACTCTTGCAGCGAGGTGGTCGTCTTCAGCCGGCCGGAGATCATGGCCTCCAGCTCCTCCGGCTTCATCTTGCGGTTTTTGAGGTGGTAGTCGAAGGTGCCGCGGATGGAGGCCACGCCCTTCTCGACGGCGGCCGCGTTGATGTCCCAGAGCACGGCGTTGAAGCCGCCGGTCAGCAGCAGGTGCACGATGCCCGAGCCCATCACCCCGCCGCCCAGCATGGCGACCGTTTTGATCTTGGCCGGTTGGAGCCCCTCGATCCGCGGCAGCCTCCCGGCGGCGCGGGTGTTGAGGAAAATCCCGATGAGGTTCTTGGCCACGTCCGAGACGAGACAGTCGGCAAAGAGGCCGGCCTCGACCGCCAGATCGGCGTCGATGTCGTATCCCAACCCCTTCTCGAACGCCTCGATGGCCTTAAAAGGGGCGATGTAGCCCTTGGCTTTGGCGGCCGTCATGAGCCGGGTGAAGTCGAGCAGGGCCTTCTTTTCGGCGGCGCTCGGCAGCCGGTCGCACCGGTAGCGCGTCACGCGGTTGGCGCGGCTGAAACGGCCGGCGATGAACTGGCGCGCCGCCTGGCACGCCGTCTCCAGGAGCGCGGCGGGTTCTGCGACCTCATCCACCAGGGTGCGCGCCAGGGCCTTTTCGGCCTTGACGGACTTGCCGGCCGTTATCATTTCGAGCGCGTTGGGAAGCCCGATCAGCCGCGGCAGCCGCTGGGTGCCGCCGGCGCCGGGAATCAGACCGAGCTGGACCTCGGGCTGGCCGAGCTCGGCGCCCTTGACGGCCACGCGGTAGTGGCAGGCCATGGCCAACTCGAGCCCCCCCCCGAGGCAGGTGCCGTTGATCGCTGCGATCACCGGCTTGGGCCCGGTTTCGATCGCATTGAGGAAGCGGTTGTTCTCCGCGAGCAGCTTCAAAATCTCCTCGCGGGAGGTGAGCTCCTTGATCTCGGTGATGTCGGCGCCGGCGATGAAGGTCTTGCCCGTCCCGGTCAGCACCAGCGCTTTTACGGCGCCGTCGTTGAACGCCTCCCGCACGGCATCGGCGATCTCCCGCACGAAGGCCCCCGAGAGTTGGTTGACCGGCGGGTTGTCCAGGACGAACACCGCGATTCCATCCTTCAGCTCCACCCTGACTGTCCGGTAGTCTGTCTTCATCGTTCGGCGCCCCCTTTTCTGTGCGAGTACAGTTTACATGTAGCGTGCAACACGTTACACGCATATCCTATTTACATTTCATATATTTTTTGTCAATACTTTTTTATTGACATTTGCGGCGGCGGCCGGTATCACCCGAGCCAGGCCCAGCACATACGGCCGGGGCGGAGACTTTGCCCGCCCCTTCATCCGGACACAACGCTATCCGACTGCGCACACGCATGAAAATCGGCGAATTGGTCAAGAAAACCGGGGTCCCCAAGGAGACGATCCACTACTACATCCGCGAGGGGCTGCTGCGCAAGCCGCACAAGGCCGGGTCGAACATCGCCGACTACACCGCGGGGCACCTCGAGCGCATCCTGCTCGTCAAGGAGCTGCGCGAGATCTTCTTTCTGCCCATTCCCGAGATCAAGAAGATCCTCAAGCGCTCGCGTAGGCAGTCGGCCTCGGACCAGGCGGCCTCCGACCTGCACAACAAGTACTTCCGCCCCCTGGACCGGCTGCTCTCCACCGAGATCGTCGGCACCGAGGCCTTCCGCCGGGCCACGGGCCTCGGGCGCAAGTGGCTGGCCATCATGGAGGAGTGGGGGGTCATCACCCACGCGCCGCGCAACGGCAAGCCGGTCTATTCGCGCGACGATGTCATCATCGGCCGCCTCATGGTGGACATGGACACCCTTGGCTTCGGGCCCAAGGACGGCTACGACCCCGAGGAGCTGCGGCGGATCGCCGACTTCATCCGCGGCTTCGTGCGCAGCGCCCACCGCGAGTACTACCAGCGCAACCTGGAGCGGCTCTCCTCCGAGGAGCTGGACGACAAGGGCAGCCGCTTCGCCGAGATTATGAGCTTGTTTTTCTACCACATCTATCGCAAACTCGTGCGCGAGGAGTATCTTAATTTGCGCAAGAAACTGATCCGCCAAAGGCTGCGATGACTCCGGGCCCCCCGCCGACCCCGCTCGCGGAGTTTCTGCAGAGGCAGCACCGGGGCCTCATCCCGTTTTGGACCACGCTCGGCATGGAGGTGCAGGAGGCCCGCCCGGGAAGGGCCTGGGTGCGCGTGCCCTTCGCTGCGCGCCTGCTCAACGCGAACGGAGTGGTGCACGGGGGGGCGGTGTTCGCCGCCGCCGATGCGGCGGTCGCCGTGGCGCTGCTGGGGCTGCTCGAGGCCGGCGCGCGGACCGCGACCCTGGAGATGAAAATCAACTTCCTCAAGCCCGTCGACGGGAGCGACATGGTCGCCGAGGCCGCCATCGTCCACAAGGGCGCAAAGACGGCCGTGGGCGATGTGACCGTGCGCGACGGCTCCGGCGCGGTTGTTGCCAAGGCGCTGGCCACCTACGCCATCGCCAAAGAACGTCGGAGGGGAGACCCGGGGTCGGAGAAAAAAGCAACGAGCACCGAGTGAAAAAGTGCGACGCGCACCTGTGAGGAGGTTCGAAATGCACGACCCCGCATCGTCACCATCGACGGCCGCCTGCGCCGAGTGCCCGTATAAGAACGCCCAAAAAATCTGCATGGCGCCGGGCGGCAGGCACCCGGAGGCCTGCCCGACCGTGAACCAGGAGGCCGTTTTGGCCGCGGCCCTGGCCGAGTACGCCAAACCGGATATCGCCGCCTTCGCCTGCCGCGCCTCCATCCAGGAGGGGGCGGGCTATGCCGAGCGCGAATCGGGCTACGCCGCCGTGCGGCCCTTGAAACCGCGCATCCTCGAGATCGCCGAGTTCGCTCGGCGCATGGGCTACAGCCGCCTGGGGCTGATTTTCTGCGCCGGCCTGGCGCTGGAGGGCCGGCGGGCGGCGGAATTCTACCGGGAGAAGGGGTTCGCGGTGGTCTCGGCCATCTGCAAGGTGGGGCAGGTCCCGAAGGAGACCATCGGCGTGAAGGACGAGGAGAAGATCGCCGCGGGCCGCCACGAGTCGATCTGCAACCCGATCGCCCAGGCCATGCTCATGAACGCGGCCAAAACCCAGCTCAACGTCCTGGTGGGCCTGTGCGTCGGCCACGACTCGCTGGTGTTCAAATACAGCGAGGCCCCATGCACCGTGCTCGCCGCGAAGGACCGCGTCTTCGGCCACAACCCGCTCGCGGCCGTCTACACCCTGGACAGCTACTACCGCTACCTGAAACAGCCGCTGGAATGATTCGAGGCGATGGGGTGACGACTCCGGCGACAAAACACCATCCAACACCCGCTCGGTGAGACAGCCCGGCAGGGCCTCACTCCCACCGGACAAGGCCGGGACGGCCGGAGCGCAACTCGAACGAAGCGCCGGCCCGGCCCCGGCCGGTCAGCGGTAGAGCCCCTCCATGGCTTGCCAAAAACCGGGAAAGGACTTCTGCACGCAGGCCTCGTCCAGGATCCGCACGCCGGGCGTCTTCAAGCCGGCGACGGCGAAGCTCATGGCGATGCGGTGGTCGTTGTAACAGTCGATCTCAGCCGCATGCGGGCAGCCGCCTTCGACCCATAGGCTGTCCGCGTCGCACCCCGCGGCGATCCCCATGCGCTTCAGGCCGGCGGTCACGGCTTCCAGCCGGTCGCTCTCCTTCCCGCGCAAATGGGCCACGTTGCGGATGACGGTCCGCCCCTTGGCGAAGGCCGCCACGACCGCCACCGTGGGCACCACGTCGGGGATGTCGGCCATGTCGACCTCGACGGCGCGCAGCGGCCCGCCCGTAACCGCCACCCCGTCCGCCTGCGCCTCAACGCGGCACCCCATCCGCTGCAGGATGTCTAAAATGCGGATGTCCCCCTGGCGCGAACCCGGCCGCGTGCCCCGCACGCCGACCGTGGAGGCCGTGACGGCCGCGGCCGCCCAGAAATAGCCGGCCTGGGAGCAGTCCGGCTCGACCCGGCGCCGCCCGGCGCGATAGCCGCCGCCGCCCGGCACCTTGAACCAGGCGTAGCCGTCGCGCTCGGCATCCACGCCGAAGTCCGCCATGGTGTCGAGCGTGATGTCGATGTAGGGCCGCGACACCGGGCCGCGGGTCACCCGCACCTCGATCCCCCGGGCCGTGCAGGGCGCAACCAGCAGCAGGGCCGAGAGGAACTGGCTGCTCAGGGCGCAGTCCAGTTCGGCGCGGCCGCCGGGGATGCCCCCGCCCTCGACGGCGACCGGGGGGCAGCCGTTGCCGTCGACCGAACGGGCGGCCACGCCCACCTGGCCCAGGGCCGCGAGCAGGTCGCCGATCGGCCTGGCTTTCAGCCTATCCGTGCCGGTCAGGACGGTGCGCCCCTGCGCCAGGCCAGCGACCGCCGTCAGCAGCCGCATGGAGGTCCCCGAGTTTCCCAAAAAAACAGGCTGCCGGCGGGCCTTCAATCGCCCCGCGCACCCGGAGACGACCAGCGCCCGCCCGTCAGGGGCGATGGCGACCCCCCACGCTTCCAACGTCGCGCGCGTCAGACGCGTGTCCTCGCTGTCGAGGGCGTTTTCGATCACGCAGCGCCCGTCGGAGAGCGCGGCGGCGATCAGCACCCGGTGGGTGATGCTTTTGGACCCGGGCACCGCCACCACCGCCCGGGTGGGTGAAAGCAGCTTTATCTCACGCATGCAAGAGGTCCCCGCGCAGTCGGAGGCTATAGTTGAAAGGGTTCGGGTGTTCGATCCGGGATCATCGCAGCGGGAATCCGCTCCCACAACAAAAAACCCTCGGCCGCCGGCGGCGGACACTCCAGCGCGACGGCCGGCGCCGGGGCTCTGGATCCGGGCGCGCAAGCCGACCGGGCGCAGCGCAGCGCCTGGCCTGCGCTCAGGCGCCGGCCCTCAGTTCGGCTTCGACGGCCATGCGCATGATATCCACCGGCGCCGGCAGCCCCGTCCACAGCTCGAACTGGCGCGCCCCCTGGCGGATGAACATGGAAAGCCCGTCGATGACGCCGCATCCGGCCGCGGCCGCCTCCTGCAACAGCCGGGTCCGCGGCGGGTTGTAGACGATGTCCATCACCACCAGCCCGGGGCGCAGGCGCCCGGCCGGAATCGGCGTTTCATCTACGGCCGGCGCCATGCCGACCGGGGTGGTGTTGATGAGCAGGTCGAACTCCTCGGCCCTGAATGCCGACAGCGGCCTGAACTCGGAGCCCAGCTCCGCGGCCAGCGCCGCACCCCTTTGCCGGCCGCGGTTGAAGATCGCCACCCGGCACCCCTCGGCCATGACGCCGTAGGCCACGGCGCGCGCCGCCCCGCCGGCGCCCAGAACGGCGGCGGTTTTGCCCGAAAGGGGGATCCTCTCCGTCAAGGCGGCCACCGCCCCGCTGAGGTCGGTGTTCCAGCCCAGGAGCCGGCCCTCGACGTTCACGATGGTGTTGACCGCATTGATCCGGCGGGCGCTCTGCTCGACCTCATCCAGGCACTCGATCACGCTCTGTTTGTGGGGGATGGTGACGCTCGCCCCCTGAAAGCCCAGCGCGCGCAGGCCGGCGACGGCCGGCCGGATCTCCCGCACCGGGATGGCGGCATACACCCCGTTGTAGCCGGAGGCGGCGAAGGCGGCGTTGTGCATCGCCGGGCTCACGCTGTGGCCCACCGGCCAGCCAAGCAGCGCGAAGCGGGCCGCAGGGGCGTCGGCGGCGATCTCGCGCGAGGTTCTCTGGACGTCGCGCGAGGCGGCGATCAGATCCGCGTAGATCCTCAGCAGAAATCGACCGGGGAGCAGCCCGCCGCGGTTGAGGTCCAGCAGCCGCCGGCAGACGTGCGCCTCGCGCCCGCTGTCGAGCACGTCCAACCCCTGCGCCCGCTTGATCGCGCCGATGCGCACGGCGGCCGCGATCCGCGCGTTCAACAGCTTGAGGATCCGGGCATCCAGCCGGTCGATGCGCCCGCGCTGGGCGTCGATGTCGGCGGAGGCCCCCGACGGGCCCCCCGGGGAGCCGCTGCGAGGCTTTTCCCCTGCGCTCATCGCCGCGGCCTCGCCCCGACCGGCCGCAGCACGGCCTGCTCCTCCGACAGAAAACGGCGGAACTCCTCGATGGAAACCGTCTCGACCGCCGCCTGCCCGATGCCCCCCAGCTGAACCATGTGGATCGCCTCCCCGCTGCGCTTTTTGTCCTTGCCGAGGGCCTCGGCCACGCGCTCCAGGTCGACCTCCGCAGCGGTGGGCAGCCGCAGCCGCTCGAGCAGGCGGACGATCCGATCGCGGGCGGCGGGGGCCAGGCGGCCGCGCCGCACGGAGACCGCGGCGGCGAACACCATCCCCACGCTCACCGCCTCGCCGTGGGAAAAACCGCCGGCGGCCTCCAGCGCGTGGCCCAGGGTGTGGCCGAAGTTGAGGATGCGGCGCACCCCCGCCTCACGCTCGTCGCGGCCGACCACGGCGGCCTTGATGCGCACCGAATCCCCCACCAGGCGGGCGACGACATCGGGGTCGAGCGCCAGGGCCTGCTCGGCCCGCTCTTCGATGAAGGCGAACATGCCGGCATCGGCGATCAGGGCGTGCTTGACGATCTCCGCCAGGCCGTTGGCCACCTCGTTTTCCGGCAGGCTCCTTAGAAACCAGGGGTCGCAGAGCACGAACTCGGGCTGGCTGAAGGTGCCGACCAGGTTCTTGTAGCCCTCCAGGTTCACCCCGTTCTTGCCCCCGACGCCGGCGTCCACCTGGGCCAGGAGGCTCGTGGCGACAAGGCCGAACCTCAGCCCGCGCATGAAGGTCGCCGCCGCAAAACCGGCGACGTCGCAGACGATCCCGCCGCCCAGGCCGACGATGAAGACCGAGCGGTCGACCTCGAGCTCGAGCATCGACTCGTAGAGCCCGCGCACGGTCTCCAGGGTTTTCGCCCCCTCGCCGCTCCCGATGCTCAAAACCGGAACCGGCGGGAGCTCCTGCCGGTAGAGCCGCAGGAGGTTTTCGTCGGTGATGACGACGACGCGGCCCGCAGGAAGGTGGCGCGCAAGCTCCCGGTAGACATCGCCCACCAGGACCCGCGATGCGCGCGAGGCGCCGATAATCTCGATGACCTGCATGTCGCACCTTTCCCGACCCTGCCCGGTGCTCCGCCGCGCCGCTGTCGCTGAACGCCGCCGTTCATCTCCGCCCGCCGCAGACACCTCTGCGGCCTTCGAACCGGTGAAACGGCCTTGGATCTCGAAGGCGGGCAAAGCGCCGGCCGAATCGAAAGCGCAGCGACCTGAACCGGTCGCGAGCACGTTCGCGAGGGCTGCAATCCCGCCTCGGCGGGGCCCCCAGCCGTTGGACAGGGGTATGCCGCCCGTTCTAGTCAAGCGCGGCCGCACTGTCAACCGGATTCGCTCAGAACCTCCGGAACCAGCCGGCGGGCGAGCGCGGTGAGGGAGCCCCCCACCCAGTCGGCGCCCGCGGCGGCGAGCGCATCGGGCGGGCACACGCCGGTTGCCACCGCATACGCCCGGACGCCGGCCGCCCGGGCCATGCGAACGTCTTCGACCGCATCCCCTACGTAGATGCAGGCCTGCGGGGCCGCGCCCAGGCGCCCCAGCAGCGTGCGCATGGGCGCCGGCGAGGGCTTGGGCTCGGCCACCTCGTCGAAGAAAAGGGTGCCGGCGAAGAGCGCGGCCAGCTGGGGGGGAAAGAGCTGCTCGAAGAGATGGCGGAAGGTGTTGGACACGATCCCCAGGGTGTAGCGGCGGTTCAGGGCCTGCAGCACGCGGGCGGTGTCCGCAAACAGCGGCACCGCGGGTTCCGCCAGCTGCGTATACACCGCCTTTCTGAGATCGAGCAGCTGCGCCCATTGCGCATCGCCGATGCTGCCGAAATACAGCCGGCGCTTGGCCGAGGGCGGCTGCGAGATGTGCCGCTCGACGGTTTCGCGGCGCACATCGAACCCCAGCTGCCGCCCGGCCCGGCAATAGGCCTCCACGTGCAGATGCAGATCGTCGACGAGGGTCCCGTTGTAGTCGAAGACGATCGTCGTGAGCGCTTTCACCCCGGCACCTCTTCGAGGGGCAGCCCGAGCGGAGGGCGCGCCGTTCACTTGTCCGTCAACGCTGCGACGCCCGGCAGGACCTTGCCCTCGATGAACTCGAGCGAGGCGCCGCCGCCGGTGGAGACATGCGAGACCCGCTCGGCCAGCCCCGATTTTTCGACGGCCGCGGCCGAGTCCCCGCCGCCGACCACCGTCACGGCCCCCGCGGCGGTGATCTCCGCCAGCATGCCGGCCACCGCCACGGTCCCCTGGGCGGCGGCGTCGATCTCGAAAACCCCCATGGGGCCGTTCCAGATGACCGTGCGGGCGCCGGCGAGCTGCCGGCGGAAGGCGGCGATGGCGGCCGGCCCGATGTCGACCCCTTTCCAGCCCTGCGGGATGGCCGCCGCCGCCACCGTCTGCAGGGCTCCGATCCGGCCGGCTTTGACATCCAGCGCATCGGTGACGACGCAGTCCGCGGGCAAAACGATCTTGGCGCCGGCCGTCGACAGGATCGTGCCGGCCAGTTCGATCTTGTCCTCTTCGACCAGGGAGCCGCCGACGGCCAGACCCTGCGCGCGGTAGAAGGTGAAGACCATGCCCCCGCCGATCAGGATGCGGTCCACCTTGGGCAGCAGGTTGGTGATGACGTCGATCTTGCCCGAGATCTTGGCCCCCCCCAGGACGGCCACGTAGGGCCGGGCCGGATTTCCGGTCACCCGGCCGAGGTAGTCGAGCTCCTTGAGCATGAGGTAGCCCGCTGCGCACCGGCCGATGTGCCGGGTGACGCCCTCGGTGGAGGCGTGCGCGCGGTGGGCGGTGCCGAAGGCGTCGTTCACGTAGAGGTCCCCCAGGCCGGCCAATTGCCGGGCGAACTCGGGGTCGTTCTTTTCCTCCTCGGGGTGAAAGCGGAGGTTTTCGAGCAGCAGCACCTCCCCGGGCGCCAGCGCGGCCGCCGCGGAGGCGGCCGCAGGCCCGATGCACTCCGGCGCGAAGGCCACCGGTTTTCCGATCAGCTCTTCGAGCGCGCCGGCGCAGGGTCTGAGCGACATCTCCGCGACCGGGGCCCCCTTCGGCCGCCCCAGGTGCGACATCAGCACGAGCCGGCCGCCCCGCGCGATGAGGCTGCGGATCGTCGGCAGCGCGGCCCGGATGCGCGTATCGTCCGCGACTCGGCCGGCCTTGAGCGGCACGTTGAAGTCCACGCGCATGAGCACCCGTCGGCCCTGGACATCGATATCGTCGACCGTCAGCTTTCCCATTGATTCCACCCTCCTCCTGGATTACACCCACACCATCGCGGCGGCGGCAGCCGGCCGTCGAGGCGATTATACCAGCAAACCGAGCGAGGTCAAACCGTGACCACCACCCACCGCGTGCACCGGCGGGATTCCCGCAGCATGGGGTTCCTGGCGGAGGGTTCCGTCCACCTGGTGCTGACGTCGCCGCCCTACCCCATGATCGGCATGTGGGATGAGACCTTCGCCGCCCTGAGCCCGGCCGCGGCCGGGGCCCTGGCCCGCAGCGACGGCCGCGCGGCCTTCGCGGCCATGCACCGCGCTCTGGAGCCGGTGTGGCGCGAGGTCTGCCGGGTGCTCGCCCCGGGGGGCATCGCCTGCATCAACATCGGCGATGCGGCCCGCACCGTCAGCGGGGAGTTCATGCTCTACCCCAACCATGCCCTCATCCTGGCCTGCCTCATGGAGCTCGGGATGACCCCGCTGCCGGCCATCCTGTGGCGCAAGCCGACCAATGCGCCGAACAAGTTCATGGGCTCCGGAATGTACCCGGCCGGCGCCTACGTCACGCTTGAGCACGAGTACATCCTGGTGCTGCGCAAGGGGGCCAGGCGCGAGTTCCTGACGCCGGCGGAAAAAAAACGCCGGCGCGAAAGCGCCATCTTCTGGGAGGAACGCAACGACTGGTACTCGGACGTGTGGACGGGGCTCAAGGGCGCCCGCCAGGGGCTTCTCGGCAAGAGCGCCCGCAGCCGCAGCGGGGCCTTCCCGTTGGAGCTCGCCTATCGGCTGATCAACATGTTCTCGGTCAAGCAGGACGTGGTCCTAGACCCGTTTCTGGGCACCGGCACCACGGCCCGGGCCGCGGCTGCGGCCGGCCGCAACAGCATCGGCTGCGAGATCGACCCCGGGCTCTGCGGTGCCGTGGCGGCCGAAGCGCACGGCTGGGTTCGGGCCGACCGGAGGCTGGCAGGCGAGCGCATCGACCGCCACCTGAGGTTCGTGCACCAATGCCAGGCCACCGGCCGGAAGCTGGCGCACACCAACCGCTTCTACGGTTTTCCGGTCGTAACGCGCCAGGAGGTCGAGCTTATGCTGGATGTCCCGGAAAGGGCCCTCGCCGCCGCGGCGGACGGCTTCGAGGTGGCCTATGCGCCGGCGCCGGCCGGCATACCGGAACCGGCGGATCATTGAAGGAAATTCATGTTCGGCGCCGGGTTGAGCTCGGGGGGCGACTCGAAAAAGCCCTCGACCACGGCGGCCATCTGCGCCAGGCTGCCCGCCCCCTGGATGCGCCGGTGCAGGGTGTGCCCGAAGCGGAAGTTGGCCGCGAAATAGAGCGTGAACCGGCGGAAGCGGCGCATCGCCGCCGGCTCGTCGAAATAGTGCGGCAAAAGGGCGAGCAGCCGCTGCAGCGTGCCGTGGAAACGCCCCGGGCCGGGGTCGACCCCATCGGACCACTCGGCAAACACCCAGGGGCGCGCCACCGCGATTCGGCCCAGCGCCACGCCGTCGCAGCCGGTCGAGAGGATCATCCGCCGGCAGTCGTCGGCGTCGAACACGTCCCCGTTGCCGAAAACCGGGATCGAAACGGCCTGCTTGACCCGGCCGATGTACTCCCAGCGCGGGGGGCGGGCCCGCCGGTCCGGCGCCACCCGCGGATGGAAGGTCAGGGCGTCGGCCCCGGCCGCCTCGAAGCGCCGGGCCATAGCCACGGCCGCAGCGGGCCGGTCCTCCCAGCCGGTGCGGAACTTGACCAGCACGGGGATGGAGACCGCGCGGCGGATGCGCGCGACGATCGCCGCGGCCGTCTCGGGCGCTTTCAAGAGCGCGGCCCCGTAGCTGCGGCGGCAGATCGATCCGGCGGCGCAGCCGAAATTCACATCCACCCCGAAGAAGCCCTCGTCCGCGATCCGGCGCGCGGCCTCCGCCATGCGTTCGGGCTCCGCCCCCATGATCTGGCAGACCAAAAAGGGAAGCTCCGCGTCGCGCCACTTGAAGAAGGCCGAAACCCGCCTGTTTTCGGTGGGGATGGTCCGGGCGCTGCACATCTCGGAGAAGAGCAGACCGAAGCCCCCGAACCCCTCCAGCAGTTCGCGGAAGGCCGCATGGCCCAGATAGGTCATGGGCGCCAGCACGAGCCGCTTGGCAATGGTTTTGCCGCCGATGCCCAGGGGCCGGTTGAGAAAGGCGGCCAGATCGAATTCCATTGAACCCCTGCCCACGGTAAAGTAGACTGCCGCGCATGTCCATCCGCTTGATCGCAAAAGACCTATACCGCCTCCAGCAGGAGGCCGCAAGATGGGAGCGAGAGCTGGCGGCCGCCCCGGCTGAGCGCCGCGAGGAGCTGGCGGACCGGCTGCGCCGGGTGCGCGCCGAGCGCGACCGCCTGCGCGCCGCCCTGGACGGTCAAAAGCAGACCTCGCGGTAAATACCCCCAGCGCGGGCAAGGGGGGCGGAACAAGGGGCGTGCAACCATGGCCTGGCATGCGACGGCGCTGCGCGCATGAGACGCGCAGATGAGCTGCGGATCGAACGCGGTGTGGCGGTGGTCGGCTCGACCACCGTCGACCGCAACATCGTCGGGGGGGTCAGCCGGCTCGCGCTCGGCGGGGTCACCACCTATGCCGGCCTGGCTTACCGCCGCCGCGGCCTGCCCACCTGGGTCGTGACCCGCATCGCCGCCTGCCAGCGGCCGCTCCTCGCCCGCCTGGCCGCCGCCGGCATCCGCCTCAACGTCGCGGCCAGCAGCCGCTCCACCCGTTTCATCAACCGCCTGACCGGCAACCGGCGCACCCAGCAAATGCCCTGCAGGGCCGCCCCGATCCGCTGGGCCCAGGTGGAGCAGGTGCTCGAACGCGTCGACGCCGTCCACCTCGGGCCCCTGCACCCGCTGGACATAGAGCGCAGGGTTTTCGAGCTTCTCCGCGGCCGTCCGCTTTTGGTGGTCGCCGACCTGCAGGGGCTCGCGCGCCGGGTGGCGTCCGGACGGGTCCTTGCCGGAGCCGCCGACGCCCTGCCCGCGGCGCTGGCCGCCGCGGATGTCGTCAAGACCGATGCGGATGAGCTCGAGCCGGTGCTGGCGGCCCTCGGCCGGGACCTGCCGGGGCTGATGGAGCGGTTCGCCATCCGGGAATGGGTGGTCACCGACGGCGACCGCGGAGGACGGGTGTTCCTTCGCGGCGGGCGCAGGCACGCCTACGCCTGTGCGCCGGCAGCCTCCGGGGGAGACCCCACCGGCGCCGGCGACGTCTTTTTGGCCGCCTACGCCGCGGCCCGCTTTGCCGCGGGCCGGGCGGTCGGGCCGGCCTGCGTGCAGGCCGCCGCGGAGGCGGCCCTTCACGTGGCGGGCGGCGCCCGACGACGGCAGGCTCTAACCATCACGCCGGATGAGCGCGCCGCCGCGGGGTTAAAGGCCGATTGACAAGCCCCGCGACCCGTTATAAATATTCACATTTAAACGCAACCGACTCCTGCAGCCCGCGGCACCGGCGGACGCGCGGCCGAACGGGTGATGTTTTCAGCAAAGGCTCCGATGGCGGCTAACCAGAAGCGGCTCATCCCGCAACGCTTTCAAGACCGGTACATGCGCTCGATCGCACCACTGGTCCGGCTCTTCACGCGCTGGGGGGTCAGCCCGAACGCGCTCACCGCCGCCGGGGTCATCATCACCTCCTTCGCAGCGATCGCCTTTTTCCTGCAGAGCCCGCGCTGGGGCGGCTTCCTGGTGCTGCTGGGCGGGCTGTGCGATTCGATCGACGGCAGCCTGGCCCGCAACTCCGGCAAGGCGTCGCGCTTCGGGGCCCTGCTGGACTCCTCCGTCGACCGCTACGCCGAGTTTGCGATGCTCTTCGGCATCGGGGCCTTTTTTCTGCTCACGCGGGATTACATCTCCTCGGCCGGAACGTTTCTGGCGTTGTGCGGCTCTTTCATGGTGAGCTACACGCGGGCGCGGGCGGAAAGCCTCGGCTTCACCGCCAAGGTCGGCATCATGCAGCGGCCGGAGCGCATCGTCTTCCTGGGGGCGGGCGCGCTCATCCACCCCGCGGCCCTGCAGATCGCCATCTGGATGGTGGCGGTCTTTTCCAACTACACCGCCCTGCAGCGGCTGCGCTTCGCCTTCAAGCAGGACGCGGCCCCTCCGCCGCGCTCCGAGGAAAACCCCACGCTCAAAACCGTTCCGGCCGCCAAGGGCCAGCCCTGACGACCCGTGCCGCCCGCCGGCGGCGAATCTCCTGCACGGTTGCCCCCCGAGCTCCGATGATCGATCCGCCGGCGCACGCCGCCGCTTACGCGGAAGCGCCCGTCCGCCGCGGCCTGCCGGCGGCCGCATACCACGCCAGCGCCGCCAGCTGCAGCGCAATCATCAGGCCGAAGGCGGCCTGGTAGCCTCGGATCGCGAAGGCCCCGCTCGGCGACACCGGCCAGAGCGCGATCACGGCGCCGATCCCCCACTGCGCGGCAAAGGCCGCCACGAAGACAACGAGGTTGAGCGCGGTGTTGACCCTGCCGGCCAACTCCACGGGAAAACTCTGGCTCAACCCGGCGTAGGCGATCACGCCGGTGGTGCCGACAGCGCCGAACAAGAGCCACAGCGGCAGGCTCCACTGCCCCGGGTGGACGACGATCAGGGCCTGCACGACGATGAAAGCGGACATGCCGGCCACCGAGGTGGTCTCCGGTTTGATCCCGCGGCGGTTCAGCCGTTCGGCCAGCGCCCCGAGCAGGATGTAGCCGACGGCCATGGCGGCCGCCAGCCACATCAGCACGGCGGCCACCGCGCTGCGGTCGAGGCCGGCGCTGTCCCGCAGCCAGGGACCCGCCCAGAGGCTCTGGATCGACATGAAGGTCGCCTGGGACGCCGTGACCAGCGGGGTCACCCTCCAAAAGACCCGGCTGGTGAACACCCGCGCCACCCCCTTGAACTGATCCCGGGCGCAGCTTGCGGCCGCGGCCGTCTTTTTCTCGGGGACGACCCAGAAGACGGCCGCCGCGGCAAAGCCCGCCAGGGCCGCCAGCAGGACGAAAATCCCGCGCCAGTCGGTGAGGCTCAGGGCGGCCTGCACCGGCGCGGTCGCAGCCATGGCGCCCAGGCCGCCGGCGGCCAGCTGGAACCCGTTGACCCGCGGCCACTGCCCGCGGGGGAACCACAGGGTGAAGGCCTTGAAGGCCGCCATCAGACAGGAGGAGACCCCCAGCCCCACCAGGGCCCGGCCGACGGCCAGACCGGCGATCCCCTGCGCCTGCGAGAAGACCAGCGCCCCGGCGGCGGCAAAGAGCAGCAGGCACGCCTGCACCATCCGCGGCCCGAAGCGGTCCAGCAGCACGCCGAGCGGCAGCTGGAAGGCCGCGAAGGTGACGAAGTAGGTCGCCGTGAGCAGGCCCAGCTCGGAAGGCCCCAGGCCCAGGCCGGAGACCAGGTCCGGGGCGATGACCGAGTTGACGACCCGAAACAGAAGCGACAGGAAGTATCCCAGCGCAAAGGGGAAAAAGACTCGCAGCCGGTCGATGCGCGCGCCCTCCATGGCCCTTCAGGGCGCCAGCCGGTCCGGGGCGAAGTCCAGCGTGGCGAAGTGGTCCGCGAGCGTTTCCGCGCGCCGGATCAGCTCCACCGTCCCGTCGCTTCGCAGCAGCAGCTCCTTGGGCCTCAGCTTGCCGTTGTAGTTGAACCCCATGGAGTGGCCGTGGGCCCCGGTGTCGTGGATGACGAGGATGTCCCCCTCATCGATCGGCGGCAGTCCGCGCTGGACGGCGAACTTGTCGTTGTTCTCGCAGAGCGAGCCGACGACATCCACCGGGCCCGCCGGCGGCGCGCCGAGCTTGGCCGGCACGGTGATGTGGTGGTAGGCCCCGTACATTCCGGGCCGCATCAGGGCCGACATGCAGGCATCCACACCGATGTAGGTGCGGTAGATCTCCTTGCGGTTGATGGCGGTCACCACCAGCGCGCCGTGGGGCCCGGTCATGAATCGCCCGCTCTCCATGGCCAGCCGCGGGGTGTAGCCGTGCGTGGACGCAAAACGGCCGAAGAGACCGGCGACCTCGGCTCCCAGCGCCGCCAGGTCGAGGGGCGGGTCCTCGGGCCGGTAGGGGATGCCCAGACCGCCGCCCATGTTCATGAACTCGAAGCGGATGCCGAGCTCGCGCGAGACCTCCTCGATCAGCTCCAGGAGCATCGCCACCGTGTGCACCATGACGCTGTGGTTGCGCTCGTTTGAGACCACCATGGTGTGGATGCCGAAGCGGCGGGCCCCGCGCTCCATGGCGCGGCGGTAGGCTGCGACGACCTGGTCGTGGGCGAGGCCGTACTTCGCCTCGATCGGGTTGCCGATGATGGCGTTTCCGGTGCGCCGCGGGCCGGGGTTGTAGCGAAAGCAGATCAGCTCCGGAAACTCCGGCACCTTGGGCACGAGGCGGATGTCGTCCAGGTTGAGGATGCACCCGCCCTCGCGCGCCGCTTCCAGGAACTCCTCCGGGCCGGTGTTGTTGGAGGTGAACATGATCTCCTCGCCGCGCGCACCGACCCTCCGGCTCAGCCGGAGCTCGGCGATGGAGCTGCAGTCGAAGCCGAAGCCCAGCGACCGCATGATCTCGAGAATCCGCGGGTTGGGCAGCGCCTTGACCGCGAAGTACTCGCTGAAGGCGTCGATGCCGGCAAACGCCCGCTTCAGGGCCTCCCCCGTCCGGCGGATTCCGGCCTCGTCGTAGATGTGGAAGGGGGTGCCGAAATGGGCGGCGACCTTCGCGAGCACGGGATAGAGTCGCTTTTCGAACTCCGGCGACATGGGCATGTTTCATCTTCTCCTTTTCGTCAGGTTCTGGACGGCGCCGTCGTCCAGGGGGATGCGCGCGCTCTCTTTGAAGGTCGACAGGGCGATCAGGGTGCGGGTGCGGCCGACTCCCGGCAGCCCGGCGATTTTCGCAGCGCGGATCTGCGCCAGCGCCTCCGGGTCCCTGGCGCGCAGCTTCACCAAAAAACAGTCCTCGCCGGCGAGGTGGTGCACCTCCTGTACGTCCGAAATCGCAGCCAGGGCCCGTCCCAGCGCCGCCTCGTCGGCCCCGGACTCCGGCTCGACCCGGATGAAGGCGACCAGGCTGCGGCCGAACCGCCCCGGGTTCAGGCGGACCTCGTAGCCGTCGATGATCCCCTGTTTTTCGAGCTTGCGGACCCGCTCGAGCACCCCGGAGGGCGCCATGCCGACCTGGCGCGCCACTTCGGTGTTCGGCACCCGGGCTTTTTCCTGAAGAATCTTTAAGATTTGAAGGCTGATGTCGTCCAACATGATCATAATTTTGATTTTATCTGATTTGTGTGCTTTTTATACGTTAAATTTCATTATGTCAAGATATTTGTTCTTATAAATTTAGATATTTTTGAATATATAACGAAAAATAAATTATGCGGCGCCGCGCTCGACTTGAATCACAGCGGGGGCATGCGCTATGATGGATGCCTGACGATCGACAACCGAGGATAGGACCGATGTACCTTCAACATTACGGACTGAGCCTAAAACCGTTCGACATCAGCCCGGATCCCAGTTTTCTGTGGCGGGGCGAAAAGCACCGGGAGGGCCTCGCCATCCTGAAGTACGGGATTCTCGAAAACAAGGGCTTCGTGCTCATCACCGGGGATGTGGGCACCGGCAAGACCGCCCTCATCCGGGCCATCGAAAAGGAGGCCCGGGGCCCCGCCATCATCGTCACCATTCCCGACCCGCGTCTGGAGCTGATCGAGTTCTACAACTTCCTCGCCGCCGAACTCGACATGGGGCGGACGTTCACGAACAAATCGGAGTTCCTGATCCACTTCAAACCCTTTTTGGTCAACGCCTTCAACGCGAAAAAGCGGGTGCTCCTCATCGTCGACGAGTCCCAGCGGCTGCAGCCCGATCTGTTGGAAGAAATTCGCATGCTCTCCAACATCGACCTGGAGGGCAAGCTGTTGATCAACATCTTCTTCGTCGGGCAGAGCGAATTCCAGACGGTCCTGGCCCGAGATGAAAACCGCAGCATCCGCCAGCGGATCACGATGAGCTACCACCTCGAGCCCCTGAGCGCAGAGGAGGCCCGCGACTACGTCGCGCACCGCTTGAAGGTGGCCGGCGCCGCGAAACCCCTTTTTTCAGCCGAGGCCCTCCGGGCCGTTTATGAAAAAACGCGGGGCTATCCGCGGCTCATCAACATCGTGTGCGACCACGCGCTGATGACCGGGTATGCGCGCGCCGTAGCCACCATCGGCCGGGAGATCATCGACGAATGCGCAAGCGAGCTGCGCGCAACGATCGGCGGCCCCCCCCCCGCGCAGCCCTCCGGAGAGCCCCCCGCCGCCCCCGCCCCCCAGCCGCACCTGCCGCCGGCGGCCCCGCCGCGCCCCGGGGCGAGGCCGCTGCGAGCCCTGCTGGCAGCGGCGGGATGCCTGGGGCTGCTTTTCGCCGCCTGGCTGACCTGGGGCGACTGGTTTTCGGATGCGCTGGCGAACCGGGGCCAGCGGGCGCAAGCGCTGAAGCCGGCCGACCCCGCTGCCCCGCCGGCGACGGCGGACGCCGGCGCGGCACCCGCGCCGGCAGCGCCACCGGCGTCTGCGGCCCTTGCGCCCGCAGACGCCGCAGCGCGGCCGCAGGCCTCGACGCCAACGGAAACACCCCCCCCAACCAAGGCCGATACCCGGGCGTCGGCCGCACGCCCCGCAGCCGCCGGCCACGCACCGCCGGACGCAGCTGCGCAACCGGCGGTTTCTCCGGAGCCCGCCCGGCGCGCCGGGGCAGCGCCCCCTCCCGCTGCGCCCGAGCAGCGCGAGTTCATCGTCTACTTCACCCTCACCTCGACCGAGATCCCCATCTATGCCCAGGAGACGCTGACCGCCGTCGCCCGGCAGCTGGCGCAATCGCCCCGAACGGCAGCCGTCATCGAGGGGCACAGCGACGCGGCCGGCAACCCGGCCTTCAACCAGGCCATCTCCGCATCGCGCGCCGCCGCCGTGCGGGACTTTCTGATAGAAAAGGGGGCTTCCCCCGCCCGCCTGAGCGCGGCGGGGATGGGGTCGGCGACTCCGCTGGAGAGCAACGACACGCCCCAGGGGCGGGGCCGGAACCGCCGGGTGGTCGTACGGCTTATGGAAACCCCGTGAGGCTCACTCTCCGCGCAGCCTCCAGCGGATGAGCTGTCTTTCGAAATCGACGGCGTAGTCGACCCGGCTCAGGAAATCCATGCCCAGAAGCCCCTGGTAGGCGGCCGGTTCGCCCTCGAAGGCGATCATGATCACCGCGACATCCCGGGCCTGGATCGGCCCCACCTGCATCAGGTCGAGCCGGCCGACCTCGGATACGACCGATTGCCCGCCCGCAAGCTTGGTCTGCCCCTTGGCGAGGCTCACCACGTTGAGGGCGGCGGCGAACCCGCGGTGCAGGACCGTGTGCGTGGCGCCGGTGTCGAGAATGAGACGGCCGCTCGCCTCCAGCCCCCCGTTTTTGAAATCCACCGGAACCAGGATCTGGTTGTTGGCGATGATGACCCGGCTCTCCATGCCCTTGAGGCGGGACTCGCGCTGCGCCTGGTCCCGGCGCTGGCGCTCGATCTCCGCCTGCTGACGCAGCTCCTCCAGATGGGACTCCGTGCGGCGCTGGTTTTCGCGGTCCAGCGCCTGCTGGCGCTCGGCCTCCGATCCCATGGCGCTGGCCTTCTCGGCCCCGGGCAGATGGTCGAATCGCTCGGCATAGCGCCCGGCCTGGCCTTGGTACTGCGCCGGAATTTTCCACAGCTCATCCACGAAGACAGCCCGGCCGTCCTTGTCGATGTATTTGTAGAACTCCGCCAGCGCGGGGAGGGCGAAGCAAAAAAGGGCCCCCAGCGCGACCAGCGCCCATCGCCTCGTTGCTCGATTCATTCGCCCCGTTTCCATTTCCCGGGCAGCGACCGGTTGAGGCTTCCGGTGGTGTAGCCTTCGATGTCGACCGCCACGTGGGTAAATCCGATCTCGCGCAGCCGCAGCAGGATGCGGCCCCGGGCGGGTTCGCGCAGCAGCCGGCCGGCGGCCCCGGCCGCAACCTCGATCCGCGCGACATCCCCGTGGTGCCGCACCCGGCAGTGCGCAAAACCAAGGTCTCTCAGGAAATCTTCGGCCGCCTCCACCATCCCCAGCGCCTGGACGGTGATCGGCGTGCCGTAGGGGATGCGCGACGCGAGGCAGGCCATGGAGGGCTTGTTCCAGTTCGGCAGCCTCATCCGCCGGGAGAGCTCCCGGATCTCGGCCTGGTTCAACCCGGCCGCCATCAGCGGCGCCTCCAGGCCGAGCTCCGCCGCCGCCTTGAGCCCGGGCCGGTAGTCGCCCAGATCACCCGCGTGGGCGCCGTGGGCGACCCGCGCGATCCCCATCTGCGCCGCCGCCGCCCGCAGCTGGGCCATGACACTCTTCTTGCAGACGTAGCAGCGCTCGGGCGGGTTGGCGGTGAACTCCGCGAGGCTCATCTCCTGGGAGGGCACGACGACATGGCGCACCCCGAGGCAGCGCGCCAGCTCAACGGCGGCGGCGGTCTCGCGCGCGGGGTGCAGCGGCGAGCTGGCCGTGAGCGCCAAAACCCCCTCGCCGATGATGGCGCGGGCCATCGCCAGCAGGAAGGTGCTGTCCACCCCGCCGGAGAAGGCGACCGCCAGGCGCTCCCCGCCGGCGAGGAGCGCGGCCAGACGCTTTCGTTTTTCCGCAAGACCCCGATTTCCCATCGTCGTCACTCCGCTCCGGCGCAGGGCGCAGAATGGGGTTTACAAAAACCGCAACGTCCTTTATGGTGGCTGTAACATCTTCGAATCTTTTCATTATAAGCTAAAACCGCCGGCAGCGCAAAGGAGTTTCGTGACCACGCGCCGATTCATGATCCTGTTGCCCCTGGGGCTGAGCCTGCTGTTGGCCCAATCCTACTTCTGGGTGCCGACCTACGACCAGCAGGCCCGCGGCAACCCCGGCCGCCTGGAGGAGTACATCCAGGCCTCCATCGGCGATGCCGGCATCCTGAACCCCATCCTCTCGGCCGACTCGGCCAGCTCGGAAATCAACAACCTGGTCTTCGAGGGGCTGATTGACCGCGACGAAAACCTGCACTTCCGCGGCCGGGTGGCCGAATCCTGGGAAATCACCGAGGAGGCCTACTTCATCGTCAACGCATCCGCCCGGGTCCCCGGAGCGGAGGGCGCCGACGCCGATTCGATCCGGCGCCTGCTGGATGAGGCCCGCCGCTCAGCGCACGCCCGTACGCCGGAGCTTCAGCAAACCCTTGCCAACATCCGCTCCGTCGCGGTCGAGCCGGCCCGCCGCTACGAGCTGACCCGGCCGCGTGCCGGAGGAGGCGAGCCGCTGCGCATCGACGTGGATGCCCCGGCCCGGATCAAGCTCACCCTGGCCGAGGTGGATATGGATCTCTTCGCCCGCCTCACCGAGATCCTGGGGCCGGAGTACTTCGAACGGCCGGCCCCGGAGAGCCGCCTGCGCACCCCCCAGCCCATCGATGCCAAGGAGCTCGCCGCGCTCGCCGCCGAGCTCCTGCCGGCGACCGAGCACAACCCGGTCATCGAATTCCGCCTGCGCCCGGGGGTCCGGTTCCACGACGGCCGTCCGGTGCGGGCCGAGGACGTCAAGTTCACCTACGAGGCCATCATGGACCCGCGCAACCTCTCCCCGCGGGTGGCGGACTACGAACCGGTAAAGAGCGTCGAAGTCCTCGACCCGCTGCGGCTGCGCATCGTCTACAAACGCCTCTACTCACCGGCCATCGGCACCTGGGCCATGGGGATCCTGCCCGCCCATCTGCTGGACGCCGACGCCCTGCGCCGGGAGGCGGCGGCCTCCGGACAGAACCCCGCCGCCATGACGATGCGCCAGAGCGCCTTCAACCGGTGGCCGGTCGGCTGCGGCCCCTTCGTTTTCCGGGAGTGGAAGTCCGACCAGTACATTTTTCTCGATCGGTTTGAAGACTACTGGGAGGGACCACCCAACTACCGCAGCTACGCCTATCGGATCATCCCGGATCTCCTCACCCAGGAGATGGAGTTCTACGCCGGAACGATCGACGCTTACGGCGTCCAACCCCACCAGGCGGAGCGCCTTTCCCAGGACCCCCGCTTCCAGAGCTTTTCCGGCACCTCCTTCAGCTACGCCTATATCGGCTACAACCTCCGGCGGCCGCCCTTCGACGACCTGCGCGTGCGGCGCGCGCTCACGATGGCGCTCGACGTGGAGAAGATCATCCGCTTCGTCCTCTACCAACAGGGGGAGCGCACGACCGGCCCTTTCCTGAAGCAGACCGACTTTTACAACCCGGAGGTCGCCCCCGTGCCCTACGACCCGTCCGGGGCCGTCGCCCTGCTTGCCGAAGCCGGGTGGCGGCCCGGCCCCGGCGGCCGCCTCGAAAAGGAGGGCCGCCCCCTGCAGTTCACCCTCATCAGCAACAGCGGCAACGACACCCGCAAATCGATCCTCGCCATCGCCCAGGACTCCTGGAAGCAGCTCGGCATCGATGTCCGCACGGACCTCGTGGAATGGTCGGTGTTCATCAAGGAGCGGGTGAACAAGCTCGACTTCGATGCCCTGGTGCTCGGCTGGTCCATGGGCATCGACCCGGACCTCTTCCAGATCTGGCACTCCAGCCAGACCGGGCCCCACCAGCTGAACTTCGTCGGATACGCAAACCCGGAGGCGGATGAGCTCATCCTTCGGATCCGCCAGGAGTTCAACCACGAACGGCTGGTCGACTACTGCCGCCGGCTGCACGCCATCATCGCCCACGACCAGCCCTACACGTTTCTGTATGTTCCGCGCTGGACCGCGATTTTGGACCGGCGCATCGTGATCCGCGAAACCGATTCTGCCGGAGGGCACCGCTACCGGCCGATCACCGCCACCCGGACGGGCAACCACATGTTCCACTTCAACCAGTGGATCCGCCTGGCGGACATGCCGGTGTTCACTAGTCGGTAACGCGCAACGCAAAAAGCCGTAGCGCCGAGTCGGCGCCGGAGAAAAAGAGGCGGCGCGCAGCGAATGAAACGAAAAGGCCGGAGCGGAAAGCCGAAGTCGGATTGAAACCAACGCGCGCAGGATACGCTCAGCTCCGGGTGCGGCGTGGAGCTGCGGCTCGGAACGCGGAGGCCGTCGGATCGGAGTGAACATGAACCGGAACCCGGAACAGGTGCAACACTTATGATCGCCTTCATCGGCCGCAGTCTGGTCCAGAAAATCGTGACCCTCTTCTTCGTGTCGATCATCTCCTTTGCGATCATCCACCTGGCGCCGGGGGAGCCGAGCCAGGTCGACCCCCTCAACCCCAAGTTCACCCCCGAAATGGTGGAGCGCTTCCGCGCCGCCTTCCACCTGGACAAGCCCCTGGCGCTCCAGTACCTGCTCTTCTACCGCGACCTTCTCACGGGGAAAAGCGTCTCCTGGAAAGACAATCAGCCCGTCCTCGCAAAGATCGTCGAGCGGTTCTGGAACAGCCTGCCCCTCTTCATCGTGGGCACCCTGATCACCTGGACCATCTCCTTTCCGGTCGGGATCCGCTCCGCGGTCCACCGCGGGGGGCTCTATGACCGCAGCGCCACCTTCATCGCCTACGTCCTGATATCGATCCCGGGCTTCTTCTTCGCCTACGTCCTCATCATCCTGGTCGTGACCTATCTCCAGGTGTCGGTCATCGGGATGCAGACCTTCGGCCTGTGGGACGTCCCCTGGCTGTCCTATCCCGATACGTGCGCGGCCAGATGCTCGAGGTGGAGGGGCAGGACTACGTGCGCACGGCGCGGGCGAAAGGGTTGCCCTGGGAGATGGTGCACTACAAGCATGCCCTGCGCAACGCCCTTTTGCCCTTCGTCACCATGTTCGGCCTGGTGCTGCCCGGTCTGATCGGCGGCTCGGTGATCATCGAATCGATCTTCTCGTGGCCCGGCATGGGCCGCATGGCGTATGAAGCCATCCTGGCCCGGGATTACCCGCTCATCCTGACCATCAACTTCATCGCCGCCGTGCTGGTGCTGATCGGGACCTTCATCTCCGATCTGCTCTACGTCATCGTGGACCCGAGGATCCGCCTGTGAAGCCCCTCCGACCGCTTGCCGCCCGCCGGCCTGGAAGAGCCATCGGCCCCGCACCGCACCCGGTTCGCGGAGTTCTGGATCCTCTTTCGCCGAAACCGCCTGGCCCTGGCCGGGCTTGCGGTCTTCATCGGCTTCTTTGCCGTCGCCCTGGCAGGGCTCTTCCTCACCTCCGGCGACCGGCCGCTGTTCGACCCGGCCATGGTGCGTCTTCCCGAAAAGCTGCGCCCGCCGCTGGCCGCCCCCCGGCTCGATCTACTCTCCCCGAACCAGGCCCCCCCTTTCGGGGTCTACCTCTTCGGCACCGACGATCTGGGCCGCGACGTATTCTCCCGCATGCTCCAGGGGGCCTGGGTATCGCTCACCGTGGGGTTCGTGGCCGTCGGGATCGCCGTCCTCATCGGCATCTTTTTCGGAGCGATCGCAGGCTATTACGGCCACCGGCCTATCTGCCTGGAGCAGGTGCTGATCACGGTGGCCCTGACCGGCGGCGGCCTTCTCTTGGCCGCCGGCCGGCCTGCCGCCGGGACGGCCCTGCTGGTTCTCGGCCATGCCTGGCTTTTCTTCGCACTCTCGCCCTGGGGATTCCGCCGCTGGAGCGCGCCGCCCCGCCCGGTGCGGCTGCTCCTCGGCCGGGTCATGCGGGTGGATACCCTGATCATGCGCTTTGTCGACATCATGCTCTGCTTCCCGAGCTTTTTCCTGATTCTGACCGTCGTGGCCCTGCTGCCGGCCAGCATCTACACCATCATGATCGTCATCGGGCTGACCAGCTGGGAGGGCACCACGCGCTTCGTGCGGGCGGAGTTCCTGACGCTGCGCGAGCTCGATTTCGTGGCGGCGGCCCGGGCGCTGGGCCTGAGCGATTTTCGCATCATTTTCCACCACATCACCCCGAACGCCATCGCACCCGTGCTGGTCTCGGCCACCATCGGCATCGCCTCGGCCATCCTGACCGAGGCCGGGTTGAGCTTTCTCGGCTTCGGGGTGCCGCCGCCGCACGCCACCTGGGGCAACATCCTCTCCGACGGCAAGCGCTTCATTTTCGACGCGCCGTGGCTGACCTTCATCCCCGGGGTGACCATCCTGCTGGTGGTGCTGGCGTTCAACCTCTTCGGCGAGGGGCTGAGGGACATCCTCAACCCCCGTCTGCGCGAACGGCGCTGAGGGGGCGCGCTATGACCGCCGCCGGCCCGATGGTGCTGTCCGTCGAAAACCTCAGCGTCCATTTCCATGGCGAGGAGGAGATCGCGCGCGCGGTGGACGGGGTGGATTTCGAGGTGAGGCGCAGAGAGAACGTCTGCCTGGTAGGCGAATCCGGCTGCGGCAAGACCGTTTCGGCCCTGGCCGTTCTGGGCCTCGTCCCCTGCCCCCCCGGCCGCGTGACCGGCGGCCGCATCGCCTTCAACGCGGAGAACCTGCTCGCCTACGACGACGCGCAGATGGAATCCATCCGCGGCAAGCGCATCGGCATGGTGTTCCAGGAGCCGCTCACATCGCTCAACCCGGTGCTGACGATCGGCGAGCAGGTCGCCGAACCGCTGCAGGTCCACACGGACCTCGGCGCGCCCGAGATCCGCGATGCCTGCGTGCAGCTGCTCCAGGATGTCGGCATCGACCGGCCCGCGGAGCGC
Organism: Desulfobacterales bacterium; assembly: GCA_025454255.1. Taxonomy (GTDB): domain Bacteria; phylum Desulfobacterota; class Desulfobacteria; order Desulfobacterales; family SpSt-501; genus SpSt-501. The sequence goes on from JALOOU010000028.1 coordinate 34,775, forward strand.
CTCAACGACTACCCGCACCAGTTGAGCGGAGGCCAGCGCCAGCGGGTGATGATCGCCATGGCGCTCGCCTGCGGCCCGGAGCTCCTGATCGCAGACGAACCCACCACGGCGCTCGACGTCACCATCCAGGCCCAGATCCTGACGCTGCTCACGAGGCTTCAGACCGCCCGCGGCATGGCGGTGCTCTACATCACCCACGACCTGGGGGTGGTGTCCCAGATCGCCGACCGGGTCTATGTGATGTATGCCGGGCTGATCGTCGAGCACGGCCCTGTCGTCACGATCCTGCGCGAGCCCCGCCACCCTTACACCCAGGCCCTTCTGGCGTCGCTCCCCCACCGCCGCAAACGCGGCGCACGGCTCTACAGCATCCCGGGCGCGGTGCCGCACCCGGCGCATAAGCCGCCGGGCTGCCCGTTCCACCCGCGCTGCGAAAGGGCCATCGCCCGCTGCCGCACCGAACACCCGCTCCTCTGCGCCTTCGCGGACGGACATGCGGCACGCTGCCCGGTGGCCGCCGGCCTGTGGAGATGACCCGATGAGCACCGATGCAGCCCGGCCGGCGGAGATCCTGAGAGTCGAAGGGTTGAAGAAATCCTTCCCCGTGCGCAGAGGCTTCCTGCAGCGCACCACCGGCCACGTGCGCGCCGTGGACGGGGCGTCGCTCGCGCTCGGCCGCGGGAAAACCCTGGGCCTCGTGGGCGAGAGCGGCTGCGGCAAGAGCACCCTGGCGCGGATGATCCTCAAGCTGCTGCCGAGCGACGGCGGCCGGATCCTCTTCGACGGCAGCGACATCTCCGACTGGCCCGAGGCCCGGATGAAGCCCCTGCGCCGCCGGATCCAGATCGTGTTCCAGGACCCCTACGGCTCGCTCAACCCGCGCATGAGCGTGGGCCAGATCCTGGCCGAGGGGCTGCGCACGGTCGGGGTGCGGGAGCGCCGCGCCGCATCCCGGGAGACCGAGCGGCTGCTCGGCCTCGTCGGCCTCTCCGCGCGCGCCGTGGAACGCTACCCCCACGAGTTCAGCGGCGGCCAGCGCCAGCGCATCGGCATCGCGCGCGCGCTCAGCGTGGGGCCCGCGCTCGTGATCTGCGACGAGCCGGTCTCGGCCCTCGACGTCTCGATCCAGGCCCAGATCATCAACCTGCTCAAGGACCTTCAGGACCGGCTGGGCTTGAGCTACCTCTTCATCACCCACGACCTGAACGTGGTCGGCTACCTCTGCCACCGGGTGGCGGTGATGTACCGGGGCCGCATCGTGGAGGAGGCCGACGCCGAGGAGCTGTTCGCAAACCCGCTCCACCCTTACACGCACACGCTCCTCGCGGCGGTCCCCGACATCGACACCCCCAGAGCCCCCGCGCCGCAAGGCGCGCCGGCGGACCTGCCGGAGGAGCGGGCCGCCCCTGCGGAGGGCTGCCGGTTCCACCCCCGCTGCCCGCAGGGCGAAACGCGCTGCCGGAGCTACGACGAGCAGTGGGTCCGTGTCGGCGAGGACCACCGGGTGCGCTGCTGGAAGGCGCCGGTGTGGGATGGCGGTGGGGGAGGGAAAAAACCGGTGGAGACTTGATGCATGTACGATCGCACGCTCAACACCCCTGAGACGGAAATCGCCGCCCGCATCGGCGCCCTGCAGCAGGCGCTGCGACGCCAGGGGCTCGATGCCGCCCTGATCCTGCAGAAGGCGGATCTGTATTATTACAGCGCCACCATTCAGCAGGCCTACCTCTTCGTGCCGGTCGAGGGCGAGCCGCTTCTGCTGGTCAACAAGGTGCTGAAGCGCGCCCGGGCGGAGTCGCCCTTATCCCGGGTCCTGCCGCTGGAGAGCCCCAAAAAAATACCGGAAACCATCAGGAGCCACGGCCTCCCGATGCCCCGACGCCTGGGGCTCGAGCTCGATGTCCTGCCGGCCAACCTCTATTTCATGCTGGCCGGCATCTTCGCGGGGGCCGAGCTGACCGACGTCTCGGGCAGCATCCGGCTCCAGCGCGCGGTCAAATCGGCCTGCGAGGTCGAACTCATGCGAGAGGCGGCGCGCTGTTCGGATCAAGTGGCCGCCGCCGTGCCGGAGCTCGTGCGGGAGGGGATGACCGAAATCGAGCTCGCCGGCAGGGTCGAGGCCGAGGCCCGCCGCATGGGGCACCAGGGCATCGTGCGCATGCGGTTGTGGGGCAGCGAGCTCTTCTACGGCCATCTGTTGGCCGGGCCCTCCGGCGGGGTGCCGAGCTACCTGGCCTCGCCGACCGGGGGGGCCGGGGTGAGCCCGGCGGTGGCCCAGGGCTCCGGCTTCCGCCGCATCCGCCGCCACGAACCGATCCTGGTGGACTATGTCTTCGCCTATCGCGGCTACATATCAGACCACGCGCGCATCTTCTGCCTCGGAGAGCTCCCCGCGGAGCTCGCGCAGGCGCACGCCGCCATGCTGGATCTCCAGAAGCGCATCATGGCGATGGCCGTGCCCGGCATAGCCTCCGGCGCGGTCTATGATTTCGCCCTGCAACAGGCCGAGCGGGCGGGCTACGGCCGGCACTTCATGGGGGCGGGCGCGGAGCGGATACGCTTCGTCGGGCACGGGGTGGGGCTCGAGCTCGACGAGTTCCCCTTCCTCAACGCCGGCCAGCGGCTCGAGCTGCAGGCGGGCATGACCATCGCTCTGGAACCCAAGCTGATCTTCCCCGGCAAGGGGGTGGTCGGCATCGAGAACACCCATCTCCTCACCCCGCAGGGGCTGGAGCCGCTGGGCCGCTTCCCGGACGAGGTGTGCTTGAAACCCCAATCGTGATCGGCAGTCGCCGATTCGCCAATCGTTCGGTTTTAGCACCGATGGTCATCAATTGTGCTGACACCGACGGATCGGTAACGGGCCCTTTTCGTGAATTCTATCTGGCACGGGCGGAACAACAGGTCGGCTATGTTCTGGTCGGTGCCACCTATGTGCACCCGCACGGTAAAGGTTTTGATAGACAGCTCGGAATTTACAGCGACCCCCTCATGCCCGGGCTGGCCGATTTGGCCGCAGGACTTTCGGTCCATTGCCGGGTCGGTATCCAGCTCAGCTTTAAAAGCGTCGGGAAGCCACCCACGCAGTTCAATCTGGAGGATATTCAAACCTATAGGGAATCATTTCGCAAAGCGGCCGAGAGGGCCCGGGCTGCCGGGTTCGACGCTGTCGAGCTGCATGCCTGCCACGAGTACTGGCTCAACTACTTTTTGTCGCCGCATTTCAATCGACGATCCGACGCCTACGGCGGCTCCCTGCCCAACAGATTTCGCCTCCTGCGCGAGGTTGTCGATTCCATCCGGACTGCCGTCGGAAGTGATTTGATAGTGGGGGTGCGTCTGAGTTTGAACGAATTCGTGGAGGACGGTCTTCGTTTAGATGAAACCATCCAGATCGGTAGCTGGCTGGATGAAATGAAAGTGGACTATATCAGCGCTTCGGGCGGTATCGCCATCACCCAACACCACACCAGCCCACCCATGGATGTGCCGCGAGCCTCGCTCCTGCCTCTGGCGGCTGAGCTCAAGAAGAAGGTAAGTGTTCCGGTGATCGGAGTCGGCCGTTTAGATCGTCCCGATGTGTTCAGACGATCTGTGTCCGATGGGTATTGCGACTTGGCAGCCGTCGCCCGAGCGTTGATCGCCGATCCAGGATATGCCCGCAAAGTGATGGCCGGACAAGACCAAAGCATTAGACCGTGTATCGCCTGCAACCACTGCCTGCTGTGTCTGCAACGCAACGAACCCGTACGGTGCGCGGTGAACCCGTTTATAGGCCGCGACCGTATGGCGATACCCAGCTTAAAAAAACCGGTGTCAGTTGTCGTCGTCGGCGGGGGGCCTGCCGGCTTGTCCGCCGCTGCCCACGCGTCCAAACGCGGCGGCAGAGTATGCCTTTTCGAGCGTTCCTCGAAATTAGGAGGCGCTTTGCGAATTGGACATCGCGCGCCGCATAAGGAACCGATCAAAGAGTTCGCGGATTACTTGGCAGATCAGGCCCAACAGGCCGGCTGCAGGATCTTGTTGGGGCGGGAGGCAACCGCTGACATCATTCTGATGGATACTCCAGATCACGTCATCGTGGCTACCGGGGGAACATCCATCATTCCCGACATCAACGGATTAGAGACGCATCCACGCGTTTTTACCGCAGAAGATGTGCTGTATGCCCCGCAGATTGAACCAGGTACTTACCTGGTGATCGGCGGAGGGGCCGTCGGGCTTGAGACCGCCGAGCTCATCCGCACGACAGGAGCACATGTTACCGTGCTGGAAATGACCGATACCCTGGGGCGCGGCATGCATGCGACACGTCAGCTGTTGATCGTAGAGCGCCTTAGAACGGCCGGGGTATGCATTCACACCGAAACCACGCCTTTGCTAGTGGACGGCTCACGCGTCTGGGCAAAAACCTCCGAGGGCCCTTGCCTGTTGGGTTCTTTCGACGTCGTCGTCGTCGCGGCCGGTTGCCGAACCAAGGATGAACTCTCTCAACGCCTGGTGGCACACACCGCAGTGTCCGTGATCGGTGATGCGGTACACCCTCGGTCGATCCGCGAAGCGGTCAGTGAGGGTCTCGATGCGGCGTTAAAACTGGGCGAGGTTTCTCAAAAAAAATGATCACTCATCGATTCATCAGCCGATGTGTGTGCCGGAGAAATAATTCTTGACACCTTAGAGAATTTACAGCAGGGTATTTACTTTATGTAACTTCAAATTTTTGCGTTTTGATTTCTGGCTAAAACACTTAAACTTGGAGCAAGCATTTGAAAGTTGACATTAATTGCGACATGGGAGAGAGCTTCGGGGCCTATAAACTCGGCCTCGACGAAGAGGTCATTCGCTATATCACCTCGGCAAATATCGCCTGCGGGTGGCATGCCGGGGATCCGCTGGTCATGGACAGGACCGTCCGGATGGCCAAGGATCACGGCGTCGGCGTGGGAGCCCACCCCAGCTATCCCGATCTGCTGGGGTTTGGCCGCAGAAATATGACCTGTTCGGCCGAGGAAATCCGCAATTATATGGTGTACCAAATCGGCGCCCTGAGGGCGTTCTGCGATGTGCACGGGGCCAAACTCCGCCATGTCAAACCCCATGGTAACCTCTACCTCACTGCGGTCGAGGATGAAAACACGGCCCGGGCCATTGCCGAGGGGATTGTCAGTTTTGATTCCGATCTTATGTACGTCGGCCTTGCGGGAAGCAAAGGGAAACTCATGACCCGCATCGGTGTAGAGGTGGGGCTCAAGGTGGTCCTCGAAGCCTTCCCGGACCGTGCCTACACGGCGGATGGGACGCTTGTTTCACGGAAGCACCCCGGGGCGGTTATCAAGGAACCGGAGCGGGTGGCCGAACGCGCCCTGAAAATGGCCAGAGAGAACAAGGTGATTGCCATAGACGGAACTGAGATCCACCTCGAGGCAGAAACCCTCTGCGTCCACGGGGACACCCCTGGGGCTGTCAACCTGGTGAAGCAGATCAGGGAACGGCTTGAAAAAGAAGGCATCGAAGTAAAACCGATGTGATTCAGGGCTGACAGGGATGGCACGGCATGACAGGTGGTCTTTTTGAAAAGCCCTTTTTCCGCATCGCCGGAGACAGAGGGCTGCTAGTCGAATTCGGAAACGCCATCGATTCTGAAATTAATCGTAAAATAAGGACGATGGCGATCGCCTTGGGGAAAAACCCGCCATCGGGCATCGTCGAATATATCCCCACCTATCGTTCCATCATCGTCATCTACGACCCCCTGAAGACAAATGCCGCCATGCTTCAGCAGCAGGTCATCGCTCTGGAAAAACAACTGGCGGAAATTCCGATTCCACCGCCGGAAACGGTCGAGGTCCCGGTGTGCTATGGGGGTGAATTCGGGCCGGAGATTGAATTCGTGGCCAAAACCCACGGGCTGAGTGTCGACGACGTCATCCGCATCCATTCGGAGGCAGAGTACCAGGTCTACATGATCGGCTTCACCCCCGGCTTTCCTTTTCTGGGAGGACTCCCCGAGAGCTTGCACACGCCGAGGCTGCAGACACCGCGCAAAGCGGTTCCCGCCGGGTCGGTCGGCATCGCCAACAACCAGACCGGGGTCTATCCCATCGAAAGCCCGGGCGGATGGCAGCTGATTGGCCGGACGCCTCTGAGAATTTTCGACCAGCAGAGAGCCGCCCCCTTTCTGATCAAGGCTGGAGACCGGCTTAAGTTCAAACCGATTTCGTTTGACGAATACCAGGCGCTCAAGGAGGCGTGTGATCGGTGACGGACGCCTTTCGCATCATGAAACCCGGGCCGTACACGACCGTGCAGGATGCCGGCCGCTATGGCTTTCAGCAGTTTGGAATCCCTCCGACGGGGGTGCTGGATCAGTTCGCCTACCGCGCTGCCAACATCCTGATAGGAAACCCGGAGCATGCGGCGGTGCTGGAAACGACGGTGATCGGCCCCCAACTGGAGATCTTGTCGACAACCGACATAGCCGTGACCGGCGCTGAAGCTCCGATCACCCTGAACACTGAGCCTCAGAGGGGCTGGAGCACCTTCCGGGCCCGCCCGGGGGATATCCTAAACATCGGTCCGGTCAAAAACGGCTGCCGCTGCTATGTTGCTGTAACCGGTGGAATCGATGTGCCTCTCGTCATGGGGAGCCGCTCCTGCTATGTGGCCGCAAGAATCGGCGGATACGAGGGACGTTTGCTTGCCAAGGGGGACGTCCTCAAGCGATTGGAGGGCCGGTTGCTGTCTCAAATGCGTCAGGTCCCGGAGCAGGCGATTCCCGTATATTCACCGGATATCAACTTGAGAGCCGTGCCCGGGCCTCAAAACGACTTCTTCGACGAAGGCATGGAGCTTTTTTACCGCAGTGGATTCACTGTCAGCATCAATGCCAATCGCATGGGATACCGACTGGAAGGGCCCCAGATCCTGCAGAAGAACGAAATGCCGAAGAGCATCATCTCAGAGCCGAGCCTGCCTGGAGGCGTCCAGGTCCCTCCCGACGGCCAGCCGATCATTCTGCTCGTGGAACAGACCGTCGGCGGCTACACGAAGATCGCAACGGTCATCTCAGCGGACCTTCCGCTGGTAGCTCAGGCGAAGCCAGGCGATCAAATCCGTTTTGTGAAAGTTGATTTGGCGGATGCCTACGCTGCCGCCCGCTACGAGGAGGACAACCTCCGAAACTTGCTTTTTAGGGCCGACTAGTTTTCAGTATATCCTGGACTGAGATCTCAAGGCACAAATCCGATCGGTACTGTCCGGGCTTGTCAAACCATGGAGGTTATCGCAACTTTGTCAGGAAACCAGCCAACCACAGGAGGTGTTTTCATGCGGAAGAGAATTTTCAAGAGAGAGGCCGTTCTGCCTCTGGCGATCATGGCACTTGGCTTGGCGTTCTGCATCCCTGCAACCGCGCAGGTCAAGCTTGACATGGACACCACCTACTCCGGCCAAAACATGCACGCCGAGACCTGCCGCGAGTTCGCCAAGCGGGTGAACGAGGCCCTGAAAGACCAGGTCTTCATCACGGTGCACGAGGGCGGTGCGCTGGGACTGAAGGACGAAGACCGTTTCACGGCCGTCGCCGACGGCATCGTCCCCATCCAAAGCGTGCTCATGGGGGCTGCGATCGGCACCTCCCCGATCTTCGGCCTCAGCACCTCACCCTTCTTCGTCAAGGACTTCAAAGAGGCCCGGCTCCTGATGGAAATCGCCCGGCCCTACTACGAGAAGGAGGCCAAGAAGCACAACCAGCTGATCCTCTACACGGCCCCCTGGCCGCCCAGCTCCATCCACGCCAACCGGCCGATCATCAAGTACGAGGACATCAAGGGCCTGCGCATCCGCACCTATGACAAAAACGGCACCGACGTGCTGAAAAAAGCGGGCGCCAACGCAGTGGTGATGAGCTGGGGCGACGTCTACCCGGCGTTGGCCACCAAGACCATCGACTCGGTCCTGACCTCCTCGCAGAGCGCCGTCGCCGGCAAGTTCTGGGAGGTGCTGACCGACACCACGCGGGTCAACTTCGCCATCCCGCTCAACATGATCAACATCAACCTGAACACCTTCAACAAGCTCACCAAGGAGCAGCAGGCCAAGTTTGTCGAGATCGGCAAGCAGATGGAAGAGCGCCAGTGGATGCTCGCCGAGGAGGCCATGGTCAACGACGAGAACACCTGCGAGAAGAACGGGATGAAGATCACCCGCTCGATCAGCGCAGAGCTGGCCTCCAAGCTGAAGGCCGACGGAATGATGGTCATCGACGAGTGGACCAAGAAAGTCGGGCCGGACGCCAAGGCGATTCTCGATGAGTTCGAGAAAAAGAGAAAGTAGTCGAACCGAGATGAACGGATCCCCTCGTTGGGTATCCCGGCTGTCGGGGGCCGCCGCGCGGCTCTCGACAGCCGGGGCGACAATCTCCGGGGTGTTTTTCGTGCTGATGACCCTTCTGACCCTCTCGGAAGTGGTACTGCGCACTTTTTTCGGCTCATCCACTCTGATCGCCAGCGAGTATTCGGGCTACGCCCTCTCGGGAATGATCTACCTGGCCATGGGCTACTCCTTCAGGGACGGGGCTCACATTCGAATCACTTTTCTCAAGGACCGTTTGAAAGGGCGGGCGCGCCGGGCCGTGGAGCTCTTCTGCCTGCTGTTTGCGCTGGCGCTGTGCGGCCTCTCCTGCTGGTTCACCTGGGACCTGGCGGTCTCCTCCTACGCCCGCAACCTGACGGCCTACACGGTCGCGGAAACTCCGCTGTGCGTGCCCCAGTTCGTTCTTTTTGCGGGGCTGTGTGTGTTGACGCTCCAGATCACCGCCATGCTGCTGGCGCTGGCCACCTCTCCGGTGGAAAGCCCCGGACTGGAAAACGCATGAACATCATTCTGGTAACCGTTCTGGTGCTGTTGTTCGGACTGCTGGGCTCCGGGGTGTGGATCGCCTTGAGCCTGCTGGCCACCGCCGGGATCAGCCTCGGCATCTTCACCAGCATGCCGGTCGGCAAGATCTGGTCCCAGGCGATGTGGAACAGCCTCAACAACTGGGCCCTGGCGGCCCTGCCCATGTTCATCTTCCTGGGGGAGATGATCCTGCGGACCCGGATGAGCGACCTTCTGTTCCGGGGCCTGAAGCCGTGGGTGCAAATCATCCCCGGAAGACTGCTGCACACCAACATCATCGGCAGCGCCATTTTCGCGGCGGTGTCGGGTTCATCGCCCGCGACCGCCGCCACCATCGGCAAGATCACCCTGGAGCAGCTCCGGGCGGACGGCTACAACCCCAAGCTGAGCTACGGATCCCTGGCGGGGGCCGGGACCTTGGGGCTGCTGATCCCCCCCAGCATCGTGCTCATCATCTACGGGGTCCTTTCGGAGGAGTCGATCGGGCAGCTCTTCATCGCCGGGGTCGTCCCCGGCCTGATGCTGGCCATGTTCTTCAGCGGCTACGTCGTGCTGCGGGTGCTCTTCAACAGCAGCCTGGCGCCCCAGAAACGCTATGCCTTCACCTGGAAGGAACGCCTCCACTCTCTACTGATGCTGCTGCCGGTCGCCAGCCTGATCTTGTTCATTTTAGGGTCCATCTACTCCGGGCTGGCCACCCCGTCCGAGGCGGCTGCGGTGGGCGCCTTGGTCTCCGTGGTCATCGCGCTGGTGCTCGGAGACTTTCGCTGGCAGAGCTTCGTGCAGGCCGTCCGGGGCACCATCAACACCTCGGCCATGATCTGCTTCATCATCGTGGGGGCCAGCTTCCTGTCGGTGGCTATGGGGTACCTCAAACTGCCGGCCAACGTGGCCAAGGCCATCGCCGAATTCGGCCTTTCGCCCTATATGCTGATCCTGATCCTAACCCTTTTCTACATGGTTTTAGGCTGCTTCCTGGACGGCATCTCCATGATCGTGATGACGCTGCCCATCTGCCTGCCGCTGGTGGTTCAGGCCGGCTTCAGCCCCGTGTGGTTCGGCATCTTTCTGACCCTGGTGATCGAGGTCGGCCAGATCACCCCCCCGGTGGGTTTCAACCTCTTCGTCATCCAGGGGCTGACCAACGAGCCCCTGGAAAAAGTGGCCGCCTCGGCAGTCCCCTTCTTTCTTCTGATTCTTCTGATGGTGGCCACGATCACCCTCTTTCCGGAGATCGTGACCTGGCTGCCGTCCAAGATGGTCCGGTGACCGGCCGGGGGAGATCCGCATGCAAAACATCCTCGATTTGACCGTCGTCCGATCCGGCGGCCCCGCCGAACGGCAATCTTTCGCGGTCCGGAAAATGTTCAACGCCGGCTGGGTGGGGCGGGATAAAAAAGCCCTGCAGCATCATATCGACGAGTTGGCCAAGTTGGGGGTGCCCCCGCCCAAGCACGTCCCCACCCTGTTCGCCCTGGGCAACCACCTGCTGACCACCGCGGACGCCATCCAGGTGCACGGGGACGAAACCTCTGGCGAAGTGGAGTATGTGCTTCTGTGGCAGCGGGGCGAGATCCTGGTCGGAGTGGGTTCCGACCACACCGACCGTAGGCTTGAGGCCCACTCCATCCCCAAGGCCAAAAATCTCTGCCTCAATGTGATGGCCCCCACGGTTTGGCCCTACGCCGAGGTGAGGGGCCACTTCGAAAAGCTGGTGCTGGAAAGCCACGTCGTCCGGGGCGGTTCCCGCCAGCTCTACCAGCGGGATGCCTGCGGCGCGATTCTGGAGCCGGCCTATTGGGTCGATTTCCTCAACCGGCAGTTGGGCGGTTTAGAGGATGGGCTGGTTCTCTTCTCGGGGACCATCGGCACCGTATCCGGGCTGCTCGTCGGCGACGCCTACGATTTTTCGCTGACCGACCCGGTCCTCAAACGCGTAATTTCCCATCGATATAGCTGCCCGGCCCTGACCGGCGCCCTGGAGGACTACTGATGCCCGAATTGACCCTGGCCCTGGCGCAAATGAGCGCCGGCCCCGACCCCGCCGAGAACCTGCTGAAAGCCAGGGAGTATGCCGGACGGGCCGCCAAGGCGGGCGCCCGCTTGCTTCTTTTCCCTGAGATGTTCATGGCGCTGCCCCAGGCGGGCGAGCCCCTCGGCAAAGTGGCCGAGCCCCTGGATGGGCCTTTTGCCTCCGCGCTCGCCGGGTTGGGAAGGGAATTTCAGATTTACATCGCCGGATGCGTATGGGAAAAGGCGCCCGGAAGCCAAAAAGTCTTCAACGTGGCCTGTCTCTTCGACCCCGAAGGGAGGATCATCGCCCACTACCGCAAGCTCCACCTCTTCGACGCCCTGAGCGTGCGGGAGTCGGATCTGATGCTGCCCGGGGCAACCCCCCCGCCGGTGGTCCGCGCGGCCGGTTTCAATGTGGGCCTCGCCATCTGCTACGACCTGCGCTTCCCCGAGGTTTTTCGGTTCATGGCGGAAAAGGGGGTGGAGCTGATCCTGGTACCCGCCGCCTGGTACGCGGGGCCGCTGAAGGAAGAACAGTGGCTCACCTTGCTGCGCGCGCGCGCCATGGAGAACGTCTGCTATGCGGCGGGCGCGGTTCTGGCGGGCCCGCCCTTCTCAGGCCGCAGCGCGGCCTACGATCCTTACGGCGTCGTCCTGGTGGACAGCGGCGAGGGGGAGGGCCTGTTGCTGGCCCGATTGGACAGTGCGCGCATCGCTCAGGTCCGCTCCAAACTGCCGGCGCTCTCCCACCGCCGGTCCGACATCTTCAAACTCGCCTGAAGCGTTTCCAGCGTGGGGTACGACCACCACATCCTGCTGCCGGGCGTTCCGGCATCCTCCGCCCGCGGGGCGCTGGGCTGGTGCTCGGTCGTCCTGGTGCGGGGGGCGGGTCAAAACCTCCTCTTCGATACCGGCTCACATGGCGACCGCCGGCAGCTCGCCGAGGCCTTGGGCCGCCTCGATATCGCACCGGCGGATATCCAAGCGGTCTATCTCTCCCATTTCCACTATGACCATGTGTTGAACGCCGATCTCTTCCCGAATGCGCGGCTGCTCGTATCGGTGAAAGAGTGGGAGTACGTCCAAAGCGGCGCCTTCAGGGAGGCGGGCGACCCTTTCGTGCCAACCAGTCTCATCGGCTGGGCGGCCGGTCGGGTGGAGCTCTTCGAGGCGGGACAGGACCTTCTGCCGGGGCTGATCGCCCTGCCGCTGCCCGGGCACACCCCGGGCCTTTGCGGTCTTTTGTTGGAGCGGGAAAAAACCCTGCTGGCCGGAGACGGAGTCAAAAACGGCTGGGAGTTCGCGCGCCGCCGGCCGCCGCCATGTTTTTTCTCGACACGCGCCGCGCTGGAAAGCTACGAGCGGGCGGCGGCGGCGGCAGAGTTGATCGTCCCCGGCCACGACCGGCCCTTCCGGGTCGGTCGGGAAGGAAAAATCGCCTACGTTGCGGGATCTGCCGTCGAGATCAGTTTTTTTCCGGACCCGGACGCCCCCCCCCGCACGATTCTCCTCTCCTCGCAGAAAATGATCTGAGGGCATAAAAAAAGGGAACAGGCAAAAAAGCCCGTTCCCTTGGAGGGTGCGAATGAAAAACGGCGGATCAGCGCTTGGAGAACTGGAACCGTGCGCGCGCCGAACGCTGGCCGTATTTTTTGCGCTCCTTGACCCGCGGGTCGC
>JALOOU010000097.1 GCA_025454255.1 Desulfobacterales bacterium
TCACTCTTTTCGTTTGCGGCCGAGCAGCAGCAGGCAGAGCAGCAAGGCCATGACCGCCAGCGGGGGCAGCAGCCCCGGGGCGCGCTCGAGGGCGGCGCCGATGAAGCACCCTCCCCCTCCGCCGCCTCCGGAGCCTGCGTCTTCCTGGTTCTGGGTGCCGGCGATGCTCGCCGCCGCGGCCGCCGAGCGCGCGCTCTCATCCCCGTGCGCATCCACCGCCGTGACCATGTAGAAGTAGCTCTCCCCGCGGGCCAGCCCCGCATCCGCGTAGCCCAGCCCCGCCACCGGCGCCCCGGTCAGCCGCCGGTAGAAGTAGGCATCGTAGGCGGCGTTGACATCGGTTTCACTGCCCCAATAATAGGAACTCCCGTTCCAGTCCGCGTGCACGTAGCGCAGGTTCGTGGTGTCGCTGTAGACCACGGTGATGTCGCTCGTGTGCGCCGCGCCCCTTTCAAAAATCAGGTCAAAGGACGGGTAGGCGCCGTTGGTCGCGAGCATCGTGGTTTCGAGTTCAACGGCCGAGTTGCTCCAGGCCGAGCCGTCCCAGGTGTAAATGTTCAGGTCCCCAACGCCGTCCACGACGCCGAAGGCGAGCCGATCGGAGTTCGGGTCGGGTTTCAGGCGCACCCAGTAGCCGCCTCCCCCGATGCGCTCGGCCGCAATCTGGCTCTCCCAGGAGCTCCCGTTCCAGATCCGCGATTCCATGTTGGTGGAGGCGCACCAGACGAACATCGCCTTGCCGGCTCCGGTGCCCGTCTGCATGTAAGCGACTCCGGCGGGCTGATAGGAGCTGGTCGACAAAGTCGTCTCCAGGGTCTGCTCGTTGCCCCAGGTGTTCGTCTCCCCGTTCCAAATGACGCCGTAGGAGTCCGATGCGTTGTCGGTGAACACCAGGGCGATCTCGTTCGAGGTGGGGTTTGAGGCCAGCTCGAGAAACTGCTTGGTGCCGCTTCCAAGGGTCAGACCGGTGATCGTCGCGCCGTCCACCACCCAGGTGCCCTGGTCGTAGACCCAGTACTTCAGGCTCGTAGCCGAGGAGGCCACGATCAGGATCTGCCCGCTCTGGGTTTCGACGGCCGCATCGAACCCCCGCCAGGCGCGGTGGGCCGACCCCAAGCTCTTGACCGTGCCCCAGGAGGTGCCGTCGAAGAAGGAGGCATACAGCACCCCACTCGTACCGTCCCCCCAGGTGACGCCGAGCATCATCTTGCCGGCGGGTGCGGATTCGACCACGATCCAGTCCACCGCGGAGTTGAAGACCGGGCCGGAGGCGGCGTTGGCGAGGTCGCTGCCGTCCCAGGTGCTGTACTGCATCGTCGAAGAGCTCGCGGTGCTGATCCCCAGCAGCGGGGCGCTCGGGTCGGTGACGGATGCCGCGCTCGTGGACGGAGAAGGCGCGGTGGTGGTCAGCGCGAAGCTCTCCGCATAAAAGCCGGCATCGTAGCGCAGATCCGTCTCGCGCTCCGACACAACGGACCACGAGCTTTTGTCCCAGGTGTAGGACACCAGCTTGTTCGGGGTGGAGGCGTCGCTTGCGAGCAGGTGGACCGTGCCGTCGAGGTCGCCGGCGAGCTGCCTCCAGTGATAGGTGGCGGTTTCGATGCTCGTCTGGCTTCCCCACGCCCCGCCGATGTCGCTCGTGTGCCGGTAGTAGGCATAGGGGGTCCCGCTGTCGTCGCTGTAGACGATCAGCGCGTGCCCGCTGTGACCGGAGGCGGACTCGAAGGCCACATCGAAGGAAATGTTCCAGCCGTCGCCCACGGCCGCTGAGCTGATGGAGCGCGCCGTTCCCCAGGCGCTTCCGTTCCAGTCGAGCGTGCTGAGCGATTGGTTGTACTCCGAGAAGGCAAGTAGCATCTTGTCGCTGTTCGGATCGGCCGCAAGCCGCAGGTTGATGATGTTGCTGTTGGCCGGGCTGTCGACAAAATTGCTCGCTGCGGCCCAGTAGCCTCCGTTCCAGGTCCAGCTTCGGATGTGGTCCAATTCCGCCCAGACGAAAAGGGCTCGCTTGGCGTTCTTGCCGCTTTGCATGTACTCGACCGCGATCGGCTCGGCGGTGACATAGTTCGGGGACCCGGTGTTGAGCTTTTTCTCGTTGCCCCAGGAGTTGCTCTCCCCGTCCCAGATCAACCCCACGACGTCGCCGTCCTGATCGAGGACCGACAGGGCGATCTGGTTGGTCCCCGGGCAGGCACCGAGCTTGACGACCCGGATGTAGTCGTCGACAGTCGTGAAGGTGTGGGTCGCGCCGTCCACCACCCAGGAGCTTCCGTCCCAGACCCAGTACTTGATCTGCTTGAGCGCCCCGCTGCTCGCCACCACCAGCAGCTGGCCGCTCTGCTGCTCGAAAGCCAGGGCGAAGTCGCGGCGGTCCGAGTTGGTGATGGTTCCGAAGCTCTTGGTGGTCCAGGAGCTGCCGTCGAAGACGGCGCCGTAGAGCGTCGTGCCGCTCGTTCCCACCGCCACCACGGCCTGCTTCTTCCCGTCCGCGCTGGTTGCGGCCTGGTGGTACTGCAGGGCGCCCGCATTGTTGGTGTCGTAGGCGCTTCCCTCGCTGCTCCAGGACGAGCTGTAGGTCTGGTAGCGGATGATGTCGTCGTAGGTAGTGCTCTCCTCGGTGTAGGCCACAAGCGGCCCCTTCGGCCCGGGGCCGGTCACACGGCCGAAGTAGACGGCGTCGGTCGAGCCGTTGTCGTCGAAATATAGAACCCCCTGGTCCCGGGTCCGGGCCGGCGATTTCTTTTCAAGGGAGATGTAGATGTCCGCGTTATCTCCGGAGTCGGTCTCCGGCTGGCCCCAGGCCGAGCCGCTCCACTTCCAGGAGTAGACGCTCCCGTCCGTGGTGTCGGCGGCGATGACGACATGATCGATCCCCCCGGTCCCAAGCTTGACGCCCACGTCCGGCTTCCACCAGCTGGCGGCATCCATGTCCTGGGTCGTCGTCCACGACGAGCCGTCATAGTAGGCCGTCCAGATGTCGCTTCCCGTCGAATCGTGCGCCGCTAGATGGATCTTGCCGTTATCGTCGGCCGCAACGCTCAGGCCCAGGGTGCTATTAATGTAAAATGAACTGATAACGGTACCCGGTCCGCTGAAGCTCGTATAAGGGCTGTCGGCATAATACTCGGAACCAGTCGATGCTGAAAAGCAAAACACGTGCGCGCGGTCGTTGCTGTCGACCTCCACCGTCGGCAGGCTCTTGGTGGTGCTCGACAGCTCGACCTTCGAATTCCAGCCCCCGGATATGCTGCCGGTGGCATAGTAGGGCCGATAGGTGCCGCTGCCGCCGGTCTCCTCCTCGCACCAGGCCACATGCGGGTTGCCGCCGCTGTCCAGGGCAATGGTCGGCTGGTAACTATTGGGTTGAGATATGGAGAAATCGTCGGTGTTCGTGGAAAGAATTTCGCTTCCGGTCGAGGTCTCCTGCAGGTTCTTCCAGTACGTCGAGCTGTTCCAGTTGCTGAAATCGATCAGCTTGGCGTAATACAGATAGTCGTCGGCCACCTGGAAAACGAGGTGGGTCCGGCCGTTCGCCCGGTCGATGTCGATCGCCGGATAGTAGCATGCGCTGGCGGTGTTCAAGACGATCCCGCCGCTTCCGCAGAGCATGACGGGCGTGTTCCAGGAGGTGCCGGTGGTGTTGCTCGACTTGTTCATGTACACCCGGTACTGGCCGCCGACATACCCCGTCCAGACCGCGTACCAATAGCCGTCCGCATCGCGCACGAGCTTGCGCGGGCCGCGGTAGCCGAGCGCTAGGTCGCCCGTGATGTTCCCCACGTACGTGCTGCTCGCCACCTGGGTGCCGGCGCGGGCCTCATCCACCGGAAAAATAACAGCCAGGGCAACCGCCACCCAGAACACCGCTGCCTGCCATTTGCGGGATGCCGCCACTTACGGGACGTCCATGATTCTATGCTTTTCTCCGCTGCCGCAGCCTGCGAGGACTTGCGATGCGCGCCGGGCGGTAACGTCTTTCTTCCATGAGCCGAGACGCACGCTTCGCATATTGCCAGCCCTTCAAATCTATTGGATCTTAAAATCTGTCCTGCTGAATGGGGACGCATTTAGTCGCTCTTGATTTAGATTTTCTCAATGCGGCGCTCATCAAAACTTTGCTCCAAATTCATGCGCCATGAATACCCTTCCGGCCGCGCCGCACGGGCTTGCCCCGGAGGGGCTCGGGTAGCCGATTTTGGGGCGCCGCACACATCCCGGGGTTCTCCCGTGGCATTTCCAGCCAACTCGAAAAACCGCTGCCACGCGGCAACATTCCTCGAACACAAATATTTCCACTGCAGTCGCCCGTCGGAAAAAGGTCGATGGTCCATCGATCTATTTGATCGACAACATATGGAAAAACTTGAACGAAACGCTTATAAGAATAACATAAACGGCAGATTGCGCTCATGGTCGATTGTCTGGGACCTGTTCGTGGGGGTAAGGCATGAGGATGGTTTTCAGAGAAGGCGGCCGGTGTCGCGAGGGAACGATCAAGTCTCGAACACTTAACGCAAGGACAATTTTCACTTAACGGTTCTAATTTTATGTCTTTGATTTGAAGGTCGAAGAGTCGATAGGTATCTGAAGCAGATCCCGGCCGGGGCTATGCGAGAGGAGCATCCGCGCTCGAGGTCTTTCTCGCGGAGGTAAAGAGCCCCGAAACGGCGGGACTATAGGAGCGCTGCGCTTTAGCCGAGAAAAATTGGCGGGAAGAAATTGCCCGGTTTCAGGAGAGCTGGACGTCGATCTGATTTCCGGTGGCCTCGTTAACGATCAGAAGTTTACCCATGTCTGCGCGGCGCAGTTGATCGTTGGCATCCAGCAATTCAATACCATAAACGGTGCCGTCCGGAGCCATGTCGACGATTATTTCTTCGCTGATCTTGATCGACTCTACGTCACCGGATTTGGGCCGAAAACGGATATAAGCGATGTTATATCGTGAATCATAGGTGAATTTCATATACTTCTCCTCGTTTTGTCAGAAGAATCTGGTTAGAACCGTTATAACCAACCAACGGTCTTGCTCTTGAACCGCATATAGTTCAACCTGCTTGGTCGCATAAAACTTCCCACGACGTATTTCGTTGAAAACGAAATTCCTCCTGAATCCAATGCGTCCGTATTTTGCCGGATAGCGCTCGCCCTTCTCGATGGTGGCCGTTATTTCATCCTCACTTGCCCCGCGTTCCTCCATCCGCTCTTTGGCATGAGGATGAATATGTACAACCATCTGGAAGTTCCTCAGCGTCAATAATAATCAGCATTGTCACGCAATGCACTTGATTAATTTAAGCAGTCATGTGTTATATATCAACTCAAATGCGAAAGGTCAAAAAGCTGTTATGTCAAATCTCGATTATTGTCGTTAATGGCGCTGACACCGGGTTGCAACCGCAAAGCTCCGGACCATGCCATCGGTGCCGAAACGACCGCTGTGTTTGAACCGACAATTGGAGGATATCCCCGGTCATGCCCGCAGCCGGTGGCAGCGACGGCGCAATTCGAGCAGGCAAAGCGCTACGAGCAAACCGCAGGCAGCGAAAACCAGCAGCCATTCGATTGGACCAGACCCACACGCCTGGCCGCCGCGGGCCACGCCTATGAAGCACCCTCCCCCTCCGCCGCCTCCGGGGCCTGCGTCTTCCTGGTTCTGGGTGCCGGCGATGCTCGCCGCCGCGGCCGCCGAGCGCACGCTCTCATCCCCGTGCGCATCCACCGCCGTGACCATGTAGAAAAAGCTCTCCCCGGCCGCCAGCCCCTCGTCGGTGTAGCTCAGCCCCGCGACCGGCGACCCCGTCAGCCTCCGGTAGACCGGCTCTCCGGCTCCCCGCCGGTAGATGTGGTAGCCGGCCGCAGGGGCCCCATCCGCGTCCAACGCCCGGCTCCAGGAGAGCTCCGCCGTACCCGCCGCCGCACCCGGCCGCGCGACGAGCCCCGCCGGGCGCCGCGGCAGCGGCACCTTGAGAGCGGTGGCCGGGTCCCCGAAGAACAAAAAGGTGTTCGCCGTCTCCTCGTAGCCGCCACCGCCGTTGGCCAACAGCTGCTGCTTCGCGTAGCCCACCGCCTCCCCCAGCACCCGCCGGTCCAGCACGAAAATCCCCTCATACAGCGCGCTCGAGAGCACCTGCTGGCCGCCGGTCTCCGTCATCGCCGTGGGCATCAGCGCCGCCACCGCGCCCCGCTCCGCAGGCAGCAGCAGCGCCTCGGCCAGGGAGAGCCACTCGGGCCCCGCGAAGCCCCCCAGCCGCGGATAGATGAAGTAGCCCGACAAACAGGCCATGTTCACCACGAACGGGTAGCGGCCCGCGTTGGCCAAAAGCCCCACATCCGCGCGCGGGTCCCCGCGGTTGTCCAGGATTTTCTCATCGGCCCACACGTTGTGGTTCGCATGGCCGCTGTAGTTGACCACCAGCGCCCCGGAGCTGATCGCCGCGATCAGCTCCGCCGTCAGGTCCGCCGCCGCCAGCCCCTCCTGCTGGTACTCCTGCAGGTAGAAGCGCTGCGGCAGCTCCATGCCCGCGGGCAGCCGCGCCGCCGCCTCCTCGTTCATCTGCTCGAAAACCGACTCCCACTCCTCCACGATGTTGTCGGCCGCCAGCACCAGGCCCCGCTCCCAGCTGCGGGTGTTGGCGGCGCGCTCGTAGGCCACGATCTTGCCCGCCATCGCCGCCGCCTCCGCCGCGCTGTTGGCCGGCAGACGGCCGATGTGAAGATCCGCGAGCGCATCCGCGCCGCTCACCTGCACCAGCCAGTCGTCGGTGATCGTCTCCCCATGGTAGCGGGTGTGGATCAGATAGCCCGGCACCCGGTTCACCGTGCCAAGCCCCCGGTTGTCCTTGTAGTCGTAGGTGGTGTCCCCCACCAGCAGCACGTAGCGCGGGGCCGGCGGCCGCCAGCGCTCGAAGGCGTGCGCGATAAACGCCTTGATCGCCTGCGGCGTGCGCAGCCCGTAGCCGAACTCATCGAAAATATCGGCCACGTCCACCACCGCCGTGCGCAGCACCTGCGACTGCCGCAAGGCCGCAAGCTCCCCCACCCAGCCCTGCTCGGCCCCGTTCGCCTGCCAGCCGAGCTCACGCTCGGTGATCAAAATCCAGTCGGCCCCGTCGCCGCCCTCCGCCAGCCGCGCGCCGCCCGCGGCCTCGAGGCCCGCCGGGCTCTTCACCCCCCCCGGGCCCACCGCCAGGTAGCGGCGCTCGCCCACGGCCCCCGCCGGCTGCATCTGCAGGCTGTAGGGCCCGCTGCCGGAGACCACACCCCCCGTCACCCGCGCCGCGGCCGCAGGCGCGCTGATGTCGAAAAGCGCCACCTCCCCCGCGCTGAACCCCTCCAGAAGGCAGACCGCACCGGCCGCGTGCGTGAAGAAAAGCGCATCCCCCGAAGCGCTGAAGCCCCGCTCGTACTGCGCCTGGAACCAGTCCACGTAGAGCTCATCGGCCCCGCTCGTGCAGGCAATCGCAACCGTGTTGGCCCCCTCCGCAAACCCCGCCCCCTCGAAGCGCGCCTCGTAAAAGCCCGCTCCGCTCCAGGCCGCCGTGCCCAGCGCCGCCCCGTTCAACCGCACCGTTGCCGTGTGCTCCATCTCGTGGGGGCTGTAGAGCCGAATCAAAAGCTCACCGCCTCCCACCGCATCCGAGAGCACCAGGCCGAAGGCCCGCTCGCCCCCGCCGCCCGCAAAGCCCGGCCCCCGCATCCGGCCCGAAAAAAACCACCGGTCCATCTCGTCGGGGCCCGGGGCCATCTTCAAGTACGATTGGTCCAGCTCGTGGTGCAAAACAAACCGGTGACGCTCCGCCGGCGCCCCCGGCCCCGGCGCCCCCGGGATCTCCCCCATGCGCAGCGGGCTCGGGCTGCCGGAGGCCACCAGCCAGTAGAGGTTGTCGCGGCTGTACTTGCGGTAGGCCGCCGCCACCGGGCCCCCGTAGAAGCTGATGTGATCGGCGCCCTCCAGCCGGCCGTCGCCGTTCGCATCGTAGACCCAGAGGGCCTGCTCCTCGCCCAGGTTGAAGAGCTGAACCCCGCGCAGATCGATCGCATCGATCTGCGCCGCGCTCAGCCCCTGCCCCGCGAGCCACTCCCGCGTGATGCGGTAGAGCCCCTCCTCCCGGGTCATCAGCTTGTAGGCCGCCCCCGCCGGCGGCCGCCAGCCCGAGGAGCTCGCCGCGGCCGCCGCCCGAAACGGGTCCGGCTCGCTCGTAAAGCTCACCCGCAGCCGAATGCGCTCGTGGTGCAAAAGCTCCCCCGTCGCCGGGTTGAACTGCACCGGGTGGAAGACCAGCCGCTGCTTGAGCTCCCCGCGCAAGAGATAGCCGAGCGAGAGCGCCGCCGCCGGCCCCGGGTAGAACCCATCCGCCCCGTAGGCGGCCTGGTCCCAGACAAACACCTCCGCCACCCGGCCCTGCTCCCCGCCCCGGTGCTCCGGGGCCGGGTAGACCCGGTAGCCTGCGTGGCTGCGGCTTGCGGTCTCAAGCAGCTCAAGCTGCGCCCGCTTGCCCTCGGGGATGTCGAGCAGCATCCCCTTTACCGGCAGCTGCGGCCGTCCGGGCTCAAGCGTGTAGCCGTGCACCGCCCCCGGCAGCCGCAGCCGCTCGAAGGCCTGGCCGCCCACCTCAACCGGGCTCACATCCAGCCGCCCCGTCACCAGCTCCAGCGTCACCCCGGTTGCATCCGCTGCGATCACACGGATGCCCTGCTCGAAAACCCCCGCCTCCGGCCGCTCCCGGCTCCCGCCCGTCCCGCTGCCGTCGGCCTGCCGCGGGTGGCTGCCGCGCGCGTACTCCAGCCAGTTGGGCACCCCGTCCCCGTCGGGGTCGAGGTCGGCGTTGTTCACCGCCGGGTTGAGCCCGTGGGCGATCTCCCAGTCGTCGGGCAGCCCGTCGCCGTCCCAGTCCACGCACACCGGCCCGTGCGCCGTGCGCGCGTTGCCCGTATCCACGTCCTCCAGCCGGTAGTAGTAGATCCGGCCCGGCTCCGCCCCCGCGCCCAGAAAGCGGTAGCCGCGGCCCTCCCCGGACTCCGACTCCGAGCCGATCAGCCCCTGCGTGTTGAGCTTCACCCAGGGGCCCGAGGGGTGCTCTGCCCGAAAAAGATCGAAGCCCTTGTTGCGCGCCTCCTGGCCCGTGGTCCAGACCACCCCCACACCGCCACCCTCGCCCCGCGCGGCAAACTCCAACAGCCTGATCGCCGTCACTCCGTTCACCCGCGCCTCGGCGTCCTGGCTGTAGGCCTCCAGCGGCTGGCCCCCGCTGGTGTAAAGCCGGAAGCAGTAGTCGCCGCCCGCGGTGGCGCTCGAGGTGGCCTGCAGCGAGAACTCAAGCTCGGTGAAGCTGCCCGCGGCAAGGGTGATGGCCCCGGTGGTGCTGCCGCTCTCCTTGAGCTCGCCCGCCACGAAGCTGTAGCCCGGAGGGTCGGTCAGCCCCGGATCGACATTGGCGCTCGCCTCCCCGTCCGTGATGTGCCCCGAGGCCGCCATGGCCCAGTGCGCCCCGGCGCCGCTGCCGCCCACGGGAAAATAGGTGCCCGAAGCGCAGCTTGCCGTCTCCGCCACCCGCAGCTGAAAGCCCGTGGAGGCCCCCAGGCTGCCCTGGTTCGCCACCAGCAGCCGCAGCCGCAGCGGCTCGAGCTTGTTCACCCCCGCCTTGGCGTCCTCGGAAAGGGGGAAGCCCCCCGCCTTGCCGAAGCCCGAGAGGTCCACCACCTGCCAGAAGAAATTGGAGGGCTTCCCGGTGTATTCGCGGCTTAAGCGCAGCGTGCGGCTGTTGGCGAACCAGGCGCGCCAGTAGGGCCGGGGAAAGGCGGTGCCGGTGCCGTCGATGTCGTTGAAGGAGACCGGGAAGGCCGCGGCGCGATCGATCGCCGTTATGGTCTGGTCCAGGGAGCCGTCGTCGGCCCCGGCGGCCGCGGCGCCGCGCTGGACGGCGAGGCTCGCGTGGCTGACGACGAACCATTGGATATCGCATCTTCCGAGGGTCGTGGTCTGCCGCGAAAACTCGAGGGTGGTGGCGTCGGCGAGCCGCGCCTTGGGCGAAACCGGGTCGAGCCCGCTGAAATCGGCCGACCAGTTCATGAAGACGAAAGCGGCGGCCGGGTCGACCGCGCCGATCGTCTCGCTCTGCGGGCTGTCATGGACCCCGGTCTCTAAAGCGGTGTAGCCCTGCTGCACCGACCAGCCGGAGCCGATGAACTCCACCACGAACCAGTCCACCGTCACGCTGGAATCGCCAGAGGTGCGCTCGAGCACCAGCTGGCTGGAGCCGCTCAAGTACCCGCGCACGTGGGCCTCGTGGGAATAGTCGTTCGACTGCGCGTCCGAGGAGACCGTGAGGAAAACCACCGCCTTTTCGGGCTCGCTGATCCCCTCGATATCGATCTTGAGGATCCCGTCGGGGGCAGCGAAGGTGTGCGTGCCGGAGACGACGTTGATCTCGTTGCCGCTGCGGTCCTCGATGACGAAAAAGGAGTAGCTGCTGTCGGAGTCGTTGAAGCCCGCGGCGCGCTCGAGCGCGACCGTGCTATCGTTGCTGAAGCGCGCGCGCGTGAGCGTGATGTCCGGCCGCATGTTCACGTTGCCGTAGCCCACGCCGACGCTCATCCTGCCCCCGGGCGCGAGGATGAAGGCCCGGTCCAGGCGGTAGACCTGGTCGATCGCGACCTCTTTTGTCGTTTCGCCCGCACCCAGGGTGCCCTGGAAGCTCTGGACCCTGAAAGCCGGCGAGTTCTCCGAACCGTCGTCGCGGCGCCAGCGGTAGTGCGCCTGGTCGAGCCCGATGCGCTCGGAGCAGGCGGTGATCGCGAAGGCCTCGTAGGTGCCGTTTGAATCCGACTGCAGGTCGCCCTCGAGCCTCCCCAGGCTCGTCCAGGCCGAGTTGTCCCAGCGGTAGGCCTTCAGGGTGTCCGCCGCCGCGACCTCGTCCGCCTGGCACACGAGGTGCAGCGTCTTCTCGGCATCGCGCGCGAGCGCGAGGAAGTTGCAGTCCGCGTCGGCGTCGAGGCTGGTCTCCGACCCCCAGGCGCCGCTGACGTCGCTCGTGTGGCGGTACTTGAGGTTGGCCGAATCCGAGTAGGCGATCACGGCATGGCCCAGGTGGCCCGCGCCGCTCTCGAAGCTGACCGCAAAGCGCCGCCCATACCACACCGTATACAGCAGATCGGCCGACACCGACCGCGCCGTACCCCAGCTCGAGCCGGTCCAGTCCACCGTGTACAGGTACTCGTTGCTGTCCCCCAGGGCTGCCAGCAGCTTGCTCGAGCTCGGGTCCGCCGCCAGCTCCAGCCACAGGATGGTGCCCCCGGCGGCACTCGCCTTCTCCTGGCGCGCGGCCGCCCAGGCGCTGCCGCTCCAGCTCCAGCTCAGCAGCGTCGATCCCCCCTGCCAGACGAAGAGCGCCTGGCCGGCGTAGGCCCCCGCGCGCATGTACTTGACGTCGACGTTGATCGAGGTGTTGTTGGGAAAGGGGCCGGCGGCGCTCAGCTGCTTGTCGCTGCCCCAGGCCGAGCCGTCCCAGATCAGCGCCCCGGCTTGGTTGTTGCCCGACTTGCCGATCAGCCCGATCTGGTTCGACCCCGGCTGCGCGTCCATGCGCAGCACGATGAAGCCGCTGTACATGTTCCCCGGCTTGGTTGTTGCCCGACTTGCCGATCAGCCCGATCTGGTTCGACCCCGGCTGCGCGTCCATGCGCAGCACGATGAAGCCGCTGTACATGTTGAGCGATGAGCTGTAGGTGCTGCCGTTCACCACCCAGGAGTCCCCGTCGTGCACCCAGTACTTGATCTGGTTGGCGGTCGCGGTGGCGGCGGCGACCATGAGCCGGCCGCTCGCCTGCTCGTAGGCCGCGGCGAAGCAGCGGGTGTCGCTGGTCGGCAGCGCGCCCAGGTTGTGCGTGCTCCAGCTCCAGCCGTCGTAGAGCGCGGCGTAGAGCGTGTTGGCGCCGCTGCCCACCGCCAGGACCGCCTGGCGGGTGCCCTCGGCGTTCGTCGCC
>JALOOU010000029.1 GCA_025454255.1 Desulfobacterales bacterium
CTCCGATGTGCTCCTGCAGCGGCCGGATGTCATGGCGGCGGAGAATCTTCTCAAGGCCGCCAACGCGAATATCGGTGCGGCCCGGGCGGCGCTCTTTCCTCGAATTGCGCTGACCACATCTGCCGGTACCGTAAGCGGCGAGTTGTCCGGTCTGTTCAAGCCCGGCTCGGAAACCTGGAGTTTCGCTCCACAGATTCTTATGCCGATTTTCGATGCCCGGCTCTGGTCGGCCTTGGATGCCAGTAGAACAGAAAAGGAAATCGCCATCGTCCAATACGAGAAGGCGATTCAGACCGCCTTCCGAGAAGTGGCCGATGCGCTTGCCGTGCAAGGCACGGTCGATCAGCAGGTTGCGGCCCAGCAGTCACTGGTAGAGGCCTCTGCAAAAAGCTTCAACCTCTCCAATGCACGGTTTTTTAAAGGAATCGACAATTACCTGGGCGTCCTCGATGCGCAACGATCTCTCTATGCGGCCCAGCAAGGGCTTGTCGCTCTCCGTCTTGTAAAGCTTTCTAATCAGGCGCGGCTTTACGCGGTATTGGGAGGCGGCGGCGAATAGTGTCTATCCGGATGCGCTTTGTTCAATCCGGTTTAAAAGCGTGGCGCCGACAGGGTGCATAGAAAGTTGTTGGCTGCTCGAAGCGTGGAGGAGGGGGTATGGCGATTCAAAAAAAATTGCTGGTCTTGGTGGATGGTTCCGAACGAGCCATACAAACGGTTGACTATGTAAAGAATTTTATGCCCGTTGATGGGAATACGCGGATTGTGCTGTTTCACGTCTTCAGCGGCCTGCCGGAAGAATATCGGGAATTGGAGAAGGAGCCGACTGGCGCAAAGGCCGTACAGCAGCTGAACAATCGGAAAACGGAGGAAAAAAGAAAAATCCGGGCGTGCCTGGAACAGGCGAAAAAAATTTTGATCGCAGGCGGCTTTACGGAGCCGTCAATTGAAATCAAATTTCACCCCTTGAAGAAGGGAGTCGCCCGGGACATCATCGCCGAAGCGAGCAACGGTTACAGTGCCGTCGTCCTGAGAAGGCGCGGGATGGGAGCGCTGAAAAACATCATCCTCGGCAGCGTTGCCGTCAACCTACTGCAATCTTTAACCTTTATCCCGATCATGATCGTGGGGCAGGCGCCTCCCGACAAAAAAATTTTATTGGCCGTGGATGCTTCAGCTGCTTCGATGAAAGCGGTTGAATTTGTCGCCTCCTTTTTAGGCGGCCATGGATATGAGGTCTGCGTATTTCATGCGATTCCAGGCTTGGGGGCTGTCAATTTCGATCTTTCTGAAGTGAAAAAGCATGAGCCTCCCGAAGTCGAGATTTCGGATACCTGCCTGGAAGCCTTCAAGTTGAAATTGGCGCGATTGTTTCAGGATGTAGAAGACCGTTTGACGGCAGCCGGATTAGAATCTGAAAAAATATCCGAAAAAATAATTTCCGGTGTCCACAGCCGGTCCGATGCCATTGTCAAGGAGGCAGCAGACGGGGGCTACGGCACCATTGTAGTCGGGCGAAGAGGCCTTTCCAAAGTCGACGCTTTTTTTATGGGCCGGGTCGGACATGAGGTCGTTTATGGAGGGAGAAATTTTACAGTCTGGGTTGTTTGATGGCATCTTGTGCGTATAGGCATAGTTTTCCCTACTCCGGGAACCCGAATGGACCATTGCGGCCGCACCCCAAGTTGATGCCAAGGCGAAAACCAAGACGTTTGAAAATCATTTGGCCGTGCATCT
This sequence comes from Desulfobacterales bacterium, assembly GCA_025454255.1. Lineage (GTDB taxonomy): Bacteria > Desulfobacterota > Desulfobacteria > Desulfobacterales > SpSt-501 > SpSt-501. Next base: position 1,738 of record JALOOU010000029.1, read on the forward strand.
CGATCAGGCCGGCCCGGTTGGTTTCAACAAGGTGCTGGATGCCAAACGCGCGCTGCTCCTCCTTCAGGACGAACCGGACCAGAGCAGCGGCACGGCAGCGGCCCGCCTGGTTCGTCTCTACATGGCCTTGGGGGGCGGCTGGGAATATGCCGCTCTGGCGGTGAAACTGGTCGATTCGACAAAATGACGGCATTTGCTTTAACGCTGCTTCTGGGCGCCGGCTTTGTCCATGCCGGCTGGAACTTGCTCGCCAAAAAGGCGGGCGGCGGCCCGGTGTTCGTGTGGCTGTTCGCCTCCATGTCGACCCTGATTTATGCGCCCATGGCGGCCGGCGCCCTCCTGTGGCTCAAACCCCATATCGGACTGCTCGAAGTGGGGGTCATGCTGGTGACGGCCCTCATTCACATCGCCTATTTTCTCCTGCTCCAACAGGGCTACAAGGTCGGCGACTTGTCGCTGGTCTACCCCCTGGCGCGCGGCACCGGCCCTGTGCTCTCGATGGTGCTGGCGATCCTGCTGTTTCACGAAAGGCCCTCGGTCGTCGCGATCGGAGGCGGCCTGATGGTGGCGGCAGGGGTGTTCGCCCTGGCCGGCGGGGCCGCCGGGCCGCGGGGAGGCCGCCGGCCGGCGGTTGTCTACGGGCTGCTCACCGGCTCGGTCATCGCCATGTACACCCTCTGGGACAAGCTGGCCGTGAGCACCTATTTGATCCCTCCGCTGATTTTAGTGTGGGCGATCGACGCCGGCCGCGTCCTCCTGCTCGCCCCCATCGCCTTAAAAAAATGGGGCGAGGTGCAGCGCCAATGGCGCGAGAAACGGATGGCGGTCGTCGCCGTGGGGGCCCTCTGCCCCTTGTCCTACATTCTCGTGCTGACCGCGCTGGTGACGACCCCGGTCAGCTACATCGCCCCGGCGCGGGAGGTCAGCATCCTGATCGGCACCGTAATGGGCGCCCGCTGGCTGCTTGAAGGGGAGGCCTGCCGCCGCGTTCCCGCCGCCCTGGCGATCGTCGCCGGCATCATCGCCCTGGCCGTCGGCTGAGCCGCGGCCCTGTGGTTGCTCGCTGCAGGAGGCGTCCGCTGGGGACGCGCCCGCCGAATCGGTCCAAATGCGCTGCCAGACCCACGCCAGCACCGCCGTATTGCGCGGTTCCCTGACACGAAGCGGCGTCGCCGGCACCGCATGCGGGCTGCCCGCCATCGCCACCCGAAAGCGGAAGGTGTAGTCCGGCTCCATGCCCATGCGCAGGTCGGTCATGACGATCCCCTCCCCGACCCGCTGCACCGAGTAGAACCCGTGGGTGAACCACTGCAGCCGCTTGACCGGCCAGTGCTCCTCCACGCCCGCCAACAGGTGCCGGTCGACGGGATAGCGCATCATCTTGAGCTCCCGGCTCCCGTCCACGAGCGAATAATAGCCTTCGTAGTAGCCGTCATCGCCCATGGCTAAAACGCGCCACAGGAGGGTGTTGAACGCCGTCGGGGTCGTCAGAAGCGCGCTGTAGCCGATGTTCTGCTGCCGCAGAGAGTCGCGCGCCGCCTGCTCCACATGGAGCTTGGCCCCGATGCTCCAGAGTATATAGAGCGTGCTGAGGGTAAGGCAGATCGAATTGACGAGGTGACCCTTGCCCGTGCGCCGAGTCATGACGAGCGCCGCCAAGACGCCTGCCAGAAGCGGCAGCGAGTAGACCGGGTCGATGATGAAGAGGCTCGACCACATCACCGGCGGCGTGGGGAGCGGCCAGAAGATCTGAGTGCCGTAGACGGTCAGGCAGTCCAGGATCACGTGGGTGACGAAGGCGAGGAACACCAGCCAGAGCCAGCGGGCGCGGTGGACGGCGGTCCGGGGGTGGATCTTAAGGATCAGGTATACGAGCACCGGGGTGAACGCCGCCAGTATGAAGAGCGAGTGGCTGGGCCCGCGGTGGTAGGTGACGTTGCGAACGGCATCCCCCAGCGGCACCAGCACGTCCAAATCGGGCAGCAGGCCGCCGATGCCGCCCCACAGCATGGCGCGGCGCCCGATCTGGCGACCCAAAACCGCTTCGCCGACGGCGGCGCCCAAACCGATCTGCGTCACAGTGTCCATTGATGGTTTACCCCGACCGGCCGAGATGCATACACGGGGCAATATAATCGCGCCCGCGCCGGTTTAAAGGGGCCGCCGTTTCTCACTCCTCGGCCAAACCTCCGTTGGGAGGCTCGGGGATGCGGGCCGCGGCGGGTGGAGCCTCTGCGGCCGCAGGCGGCAGCAGGTGGCGGGGAAGAAAGGCGATGCCGGCGATCAGGGTGGGGATCACGGCGCTCCCGATCACCGCCGTGACCAGAAACGAATATTGCTCCTGGGTCACGATTCCGTTCGAATACCCGTAGAGGGCCGAGATCGTGCCGAAGGTCAGGCCGGTGGACATCAGCAGGGTGTAGTACCAGCGCTCGTTGCGCTCGCGGCGGAAGATCGCGATGATCGGGAAAAGTCCGAAGATCTTCGATGCCACCTTGCCCGCCAGAAGCGCGATCAGGACCAGCGGGGCCGTCATCAGCGCCGGCACAGAGACCAGCGTCCCGGCCCGCAGGAAATAGAAGGGGGTCAGAAAACCGACGGTGAGCGTTCGGATCCGGCGCACCCAGAAGGCATCCCGGGCCGCGCTGCCGGCCAGGATCATGCCGGCGATGTAGGCCGGGAGCACCGCCTCGCTGCCGGACCACAGGGCCAAGGCGCCCAGTCCCATCAGCACCAGCAGGATCCACTTGGTGCGGATGGCCGCCGTGCGGTGGGCGTAAAGCCGGGTCAGCAGTTTTGTCATAAAAGGCAGCAGACCCAAAATGGCAACCGTCACGACCAGGAAGATGACCGTTTTGTAGGTGAACGGTGCGAAGATGAGCCCCAGCGCCAGGACGGTGCCCAGGTCGTTGATGAAGCAGGCCCCCAGGATCCCCTTGCCGAAATCGGTGCGGTTGAAGCCGGTCTCCAGCATCACCGCGTAGACCACGGCCATCGAGGTCGTGGAGAGGGCGATCCCGCCGAGCCAGCTGGCGCGCGGGTCCCAGCCGAGGATGTAATAGGCCAGCGCCGTGCAGCCCAAAAAAGGCGCCAGGAAGCCGACCACCCCCACCACGCTCACCTCCTTCCATTTCCTGCGGATCACCTCGGGCTCGAGCTCGGCGCCCGCAAGGAACGTGAGCAATACCGCCCCGGAGGAGGCCAAAAACCTCAGCCACTCATCGTTTGCGCCCAACGCCGCGAACATCCCCAGGTGCGTGGCCACCGCGGCGGCGGCGACGCCGACGCAGATCTCGATCAGGGCGATGGAGATGCGCAGGTGGTAGGCGATGACCGAGGAGAGGACGGCAAGCGACAACCAGACGGCGGCGGTGGCGAAGAACTGCTCCATGTCGGCAAACTCCTTTCGAAAACAAATTGGGGTCGGCGCACCGAAATGAAAAACCCGCCTGGCGGCGGGCATCGGCGCTGGGCAGACAGCTCCGCCGCGGGATGGGGGCGCGGCAGGAGTCATCAGCCCAATGGGGGGCGGTTGTAAGGGGAACTCCATCCCCTCGCTGGTCCGCCGAGCATCCGGCAGATCAGTCAGCGGAGGAGAAAATAGCACCCAAATAGTAAAAAGTGAAACCAAAAATGATCAGCCAGATCAGGATAATGACGCCGCCCGCGACCCAATTTTGGGGTTTGCCGTCCGTTTGCGCCAAAGCGGCTTTCTCGCGGCACTCCTGCAGGAGCTCGGCCGGGATCAGCTTGATCACGAGCGCGATCCCAAGGGGGATGAGTATCAGGTCGTCCAGATAGCCGAGCACCGGAATGGGATCGGGAATGAGGTCGATGGGGCTGAAGGCGTAGGCCACGATCACGACCGCCAGTGCCCGCGCATGCCAGGGGACCCGGCGATCCCGGGAGGCGAGATAAAGCGCATGCACTTCCAGCTTTAACCTTCGCGCCTTTGCCTTCCATTTTTCGAATGCCATGAAGCACCGCCGCCTTTCATCACCTTCGCACCCGCATCACGCCCAACGTGCCGGCGGCCATCAGCACCGCCGCCAGGCCGAAGCCGAAAACGGGGGAGGCGACCGTCCACAGCACGCCCACCAGGCTGCTGGAGACGAGTTTGCCGGCGCCGTTCACCGTGCCGAGCGCACCGAAGCTCATCGCCAGCATCTCCTCGCTGACCATCCCGGCGGTCACGGTCGACTCCAGCGCCTCCTGCACGGCCATGTACAGGCCGGCGACCAGAAAGATCGCACTTAAGCACAGAAAGCTCTCGATTCCGAACCAGAAGGCCGCCGCGGTCATGACGGCCGTCAGGACGCCCAGCGCGTAGCCGGCAATCAGCACCGGCAGCGATCCGATGCGATCCGCCAGCATGCCGACCGGGTAGGACATGAGGACCTGCACGATGTTGCGCCACACGTAGAGCATGCCTGCCGCTTGGGCGGCCTGGACCACCCCCATCGAAGCGGAGAGCAGCTGGGTGGCTGCCAGGATGAGCAGGGAGTGCGAAAAATCGCCGATGCCGAAGAGGCCCACGGCGCCCAGGTAGCGTTTGAACCGCGACGGCAGCCCTTTCAGGGCCCGGAAGAACTTCAAGGCCGGGTTCGGAGAGTGCTCGGGGTCCTGCACCAACGTCAGGAAAGCAAGGACCGCCAGCAGCCCGGGCAGGATGCTGAGCCACAGGACCATGCGGAAGGGGCCGGAGGGGGCACCCCAGGTGAGCCCCTGCGCCCAGCCGAGCAGCGACACGCCCAGCAGGGGGCCGACGACCGCCCCCACCGTATCCATCGCCCGATGGAAACCGAACGCTCGGCCGCGCGTTTCGGGGAGGATGGCTTGGGTGACGATCGCGTCCCGCAGCGGCCCGCGCAGGCCCTTGCCGAACCAGGAAACCACCCGGCCCGCTAGCAAGAGCGGCCAGCCGGCCGCCATCGCAATCAGCACCTGCCCGAGCGGCGTCAGCCCGTAGCCGACCACCACCAGCAGCTTGCGGTGGCCCAGCTTGCCGGCGATGTAGCCGGAGATCATCTTGGTGAAGCTGGCGACCGCATCGGCAATGCCTTCGATCAGGCCCAGCACCGCCGCCGGGATCCCCAGCACCGCCAGGAAGCCGGGCAGGATGACGGTGGTGGTTTCGTAGCAGAAGTCGCCCAGCGCGCTGGTCAGGCCGGCTCCGGCCACCGTGCGGTTGAGCCATTTTTCGGGCTTCGCTTCAAGACCTCTGCTGGCCGCGGCCGCCGCTTTTTCAGTCGTCGCCATCGCACACCTCGAACACTCGTTGGGCGTAGGTTTCAAGCAGCGCCTCACAGCCCCGCAAGCGCTTTTCGGCTTCACCCGCCAGGCTCGCCCCGTAAAAATCCAACTTGCGGATCTTGGCCAGCCAGACTTTGAGCTTCTTCAGGTCCACCTCGTTTTCCTCGATTTCGGCATAGCTGAAATGGCGGGCCTTCGTCTCTTTCGCGATCTCGGTTTCAAAGTCCTCGCACGTGCAGATGAATTCGCGGTACTGCTCGTCACGGTCCGCCATGAAGCGGGAGATGACCTTTTCCTTTTGGGGGCGGTCGAGCGCCGCCGTCTCCAGGATCACCGATTCACCCCCCATGCCGGCCACGTCGTTCTGCAGCATTTTCAAGCGGCGCGCATGCCCGCCGATTTTGGGGAGGAGGCAAACCCCGTTCTGCAGGTATACCGCACCCATACTCTTCAACCGCCGCCACAGAGCGACCCTTTTGCGGGCCGGCTCCGGGGGAACCTTGTAGGTGAAAAGCAGCCATGTTGTGGTTTCCATGGCTCCAACTATATTTGTAACGATAGTTACAAATCAATCATATTTTTAATAACATTTTTTTGAGTCGAAAATATTTTTTATGACGGGTGCAGCGAAGAGGCCGCCATCCACCAAATCCACCGGCAGGTGACCGAAAAGGAGAAGGATGCGGAGGAGCAGCGCGATTGCGGACCGCCGGGCTTCGAGCCGGATCTCGCTGACAATCACGCCGGCAGTAAGCGGACTCTCTGCCCGTCTATTTCGAGACTCGTCTTCGAGTAGGTGAGCTTGCGGATGATCTTGCCGTTCTTGAAATGCAGGACATCCACCCCTCGGCGCTTTTCAGCTCTGCCCTCCCAGCCTTTTTCGATCGAGGGCCATTCCAGCCGCCAGCGGTAGAGGACTTTCTGCTGGGGCTCGTCGATGAAGGTCTCCTCCTCGATGAAGCGGAACCCGCCGGGGCGGGCAAACCAGTCCGACCACGCCCGGCGCAGGTTTTCCCGGCCTTGCGCCGTTGCGCCGGTCCAGTTTTCGAAGAGGACCTCCTCGTGGAACAATTCCATCACCCGGTCGAGGTCGTAATCGGCCCAGGCCTGATGCCACCGGCGCAAGACATCCTCCAAATCGCTGCGTGAAAGCATTCGGCAACCGTCCTTTTGTAAATTTCGAGTTGAGCCCCGAAAAAGGCCTAAAAACAAACTCCTCCACCATGACCCGCCGGGCCATGTCGCGCAATCCCGCGGCCACGAGTCCCCTTAACAGCCAAATTATTGTAGAATACATCAAATTAACAACAGTGTTTATCAGGTATCCTTTATGAAAATCCTCGACACCGATTCAATGGGGCGATTATATTTCAGCTACATGGACATTGCCAGGGTGTAAAAAGTCAGTCCCGCCTCGGCCAGAGTTAGCGCTAGCCGCTACGTTCATCGCGGGCTTCTGTTGCGGTTGAAGCCCAATATCTATGTTCTCAAGTAACGTTGGCAGGCGGCGAGACGGGAAGAACGGTTTGCGCTGGCAAACATGGGGCAGAGCCTTTCTCACATTGCGCTGATGACAGCCCTTGACTATCACGAGATCGCCACTCAGGTTCAGCGGGAGCTCATCGAGTCGGTGGCCATCAAACGAACAAAGGAATTGTCGCTGAATGGTTGCATATTCCGATACCCCAAAATTCGAGGCGCTCTCTTTGGCGGATTCATCCGACAGCAAGGAGTCTTTATCGCAACTCCGGAAAAGGCATTTGTCGATGCCGCCTACCTGATGTCGTTCGGCCGCTATGCGCTGGTCCTTGCCGCCATCGATGCGAAAAAGCTCAACCGCAAAGAGGTGGCTCGCCTCAGCCGCAGCTACCCGCTCAAGACAAGGAAACCGCTCGAAAAATTGGATATCTTGGGTTGCCATGAAGTTTTCGAAATCGAAGTGCTCGCACAGTTGAACAACGCCAAGCTGCTTGGCCTCTTGGTTTTTGGGGGCGACACCATGCTGCGCCTCTGCCACGAACTCAACCGCTATTCCGTCGACCTCGATTTTTGGTTTATCCGTAAGATTCCGCAGCGGGCTTTTTTCAACAGGCTTCTGAAAACCCTTGGCCGGAACGATGAGATCACCGATGCGCAAATCAAACATTTCACGCTGCTCATCGAGGTACGGACCGGCAGCTATCCGAAGCGGCTGAAAATCGAAATCCGAAGAGAAGAGAAAGAGTGCGATTTTCAGGCCAAAATCGTTTTTTCACATTTCAGTACCAAGCAGGTTCTTCTTCAGGCCCACACCCTCGAGCAAACGATGAAAAACAAAATCGAGGCACTTCTCGACCGGGGCTAAATAAGGGACTGTTTCGACATCGAATTCATGCTTCGACGGGGGATAGCCCTGCCGGATCTCTCAATCCAAAGCGTAAATGGTCTTCGGGAAAAAGCGGCTGGGTTCAACGAAAAGGATTTCAAAGTCAAACTGGGCTCCATCGTGGACAGCAACACACGAACCTACTATACCCAGAATCGGTTCAGCTACTTGATGGAAAGGCTCAATTCCATATGAAGGAGAATACTGATGAACGCTACAAGGCGAGTAAATAGGGTCTTAAAAGGCCAACCCACCATCGAGGGCGCCGGGGTCCACCTGCGGCGGGCCTTCGGTTTCAGCGATCTGCCGCTTTTCGACCCCTTCCTCATGCTGGACGACTTCCGCGGGGAGAGGCCCGAGCACTACGCCAAGGGGTTTCCATGGCACCCGCACCGCGGCATCGAGACCATCACCTACATGCTGGACGGCGAGGTGGAGCATGGCGACAGCCTGGGGAACAAAGGGGTGATCCGCCCCGGAGAGGTCCAGTGGATGACCGCGGGCAGCGGCATCATCCACCAGGAGATGCCGCGGGGTGATGCCGGCGGCCGAATGGGGGGCTTCCAGCTCTGGGCCAACCTCCCCGCGGCCCACAAGATGATGGACCCGCGCTACCGGGAGGTCAAGAAAGAGGAGATCCCGCTCGTGCGGCTGGAGAACGGGGTGGAGATCCGGATCATATGCGGTAAGGTCGAGGCAACGCAAGGCCCCGTTCAGGACATCGTGATCGATCCGCAGTTCCTCGACATCTTCGTTCCGCGCGAATCGGAGCTCGTTCACGCCGTGCGGCCCGGGCACACGGCGTTTGCCTACGTTTTCGAGGGCAGCGGCGGATTCGGGGAGCCGGGGGCGGCACCCGCATCGAACGGGAACCTGATCCTCTTCGCGGATGGCGAGGAGGTGGCTGTGAAGACAGGGGCCGAGTCCGTGCGGTTCCTGATGATCTCAGGCAAACCCATCGGGGAGCCTATCGCCTGGCGCGGCCCGATCGTGATGAACACCCAGGAGGAGCTGAAGACCGCCTTCGACGAATACCGCAGCGGCACATTCACGAAGCACCGCTGACGACGTCTACCAGATTCGAATGCTGCCCCTGCCCTCTCTGCGCCCGCCGCGCACCTGCTCCATGTGAGGTCCGCTGTGACAGGTGGCGATGATTCCTGCCGAGCAGGTAACGACGACGCCCACCAGGGTCAGCGTGTCCAGGGTCTCCCCCCAGAACCCCCACCCCAGCAGGGCCGCGAAGACCACCGTGCTGTAGCTGAAGGGCCCCACCTGGCCGGCCGGCGCCATGCTGTAGCCCTGGGTCAGGAACATCTGCGCGATGACGGCCAGAAGGCCAATGGCGCAAAGCACATACAACAGGGGGCCGCCCGAGTCCTTCCACGCCCAGGCCAGCGGCAGGGAAGAGACCAGCGTCCCGAACGCGGAAAAGTAGAAGACGGTTCGCAGGATCGGCTCCGAGCCGCTCATGCGCCGGATCGCCGTCATCGCCACCGCCGCCAGCATGCCGCTGGCAAGCCCCACCAGCCCGGCCGGCTGAAAGAGTTCGAAGCCCGGCTTGAGGATCAGCGCCACGCCGAAGAATCCCCAGAGCACAGCAAAAAGCGTGCGCCGGCCGAGGGGCTCCCGCAGCCAAAAATAGGCCGCGACGGGGATGAACATCGGAACCGTGTAGTTGAGCAGGACCGCATCGGCCAAACGCAGCCGGCCGACGGCGTAAAAAAACAGTACATCGACCCCAGTCCGGCGGCGGAGCGCACCAAGTGAAACCGGAGGCGGCATGTTTTCAGTGTCTGCGGCGTGCGCCGGTTTGCCAGCCAGGGCAGCAGAAACAAGAGCGCCACGGCATTGCGGAAAAAAACCGTCATCTCGGTCGGAAGAGCGCCCGAGGCCGCCTTGACCAGAGCACCGACCCCTGCGAACATCAGGGCGGAGAGAAGCACCATGAGCCCGCCCGCCAGCGGACGGTCGGAGGGCCGGTGGATTGGTCGAAACGCCTCCATGAGTTATGGCTTGTCTCCGGCCAGCACGCCCAGGGCGACCGGTTTGACCGGCATGCGCACGGATGGAAGCGGTATGCGGGCGAGCGGTTTTCGAGTCAACGCCGCCAACACCTCGAGCAGGATCATCTTGCAGGTGCTGCCCTGGCAGATGCCCATGCCGCAGCGGGTGGCCTTCTTGAGCCCGGCCGGGGCATCGAAGCCCGCGGCAACCGCCCGCCGCACATCCCCCAGGCGCACCTCCTCGCAGCGGCAAATGACAAGATCATCGCTTAGGCCGGAGACCCACCGGCGCATATAGTCCGGCTCGAAGGTGTGCTGGGCGTTGAAGTAGCGCGCAAACCCGATCTGCCGCCGACGCATCCGCAACAACGCAGACGCCTCCGGCGCCGGGCCCCCGCCGGGCCGCGTTCCCATCCGCCGCAGCATCGCCAGGCCGGCCAGACGCCCCTCGGTCAGAGACTTGGCGGCGCCGCCGATGCCCGCGATTTCGCCGGCGGCATACATTCCGGCCACGCTGGTTTCGAGCTCCTCGCTGACCGCCACCACCCAGCCGCCCAGGGCGGCGTCGAAGACCATGCGGCAGCCGGCCAGCTGGGCCAGCTCGGTGTTGGCGGTAAAACCGAAGCCGACCGCCAGGCACGAGGCGGGAAAAACAGCCTCGCTGCCGGAAACCACCCCACCCCGGCGGTCGACGCGAGCCGCCGTCACCTCGCGCACCCGCCCCTCTCCACCGGCCGCGATGATGCGGGTGCTGTGGCGCACCCGGGTCCCGGCGGAAAGCAGCCTGGCCAGCAGCAGCCCACCCTGCGCGAGTTTGAGGAACTGACCGGCGAGAGCAAGCAGCGGCGCCATCCGCCGGCGGAGCGGGGCCTCGTCCAGAACCGCCGCCACCCGCCCCCCACTCTTTAGTATGTCGCCGGCCACGGCGTTCAGAAACAACCCGGCGCCGGCCACGAGCGTGTTGCGCGCCGGCAGGACACCGGATTGCTTGATCAACACCTGAACCGCGCCGGCTGCCAGCACACCCGGCAGCGTCCATCCGTTGAAGGGGATGAACCGCTCCCGCGCCCCGGTGGCGAGCAGAAGGCGCTTCGCCTCGATGGTGAAGATGCCCCCGCCCCCGTCCGCCGCCAGCAGCTCGAAGCCGGGTTGGATGCCTACCACCTCGACGCGGTTTCGCACCTCGACCGCTTGCCGGGGAAGGCGGTCGAGCATCGCCAGCCCGCTCCGTTTGACCCTGTCCGCCCAGCCGATGGGCGCCCCGCGGCCGCCGCGCAGGTACTGCCCGCCGGGGCGGGGATTTTCGTCCAAAACCAGCACGCCGACCCCGCCTCGGCCCAGCACCTCGGCGGCGGCCAGCCCGGCCAGGCCGCCGCCGACGACGGCGACATCCACCTTTCTATCGGCCACCGGTGAGGACCTCCATGCCTGCGCGGACTTCAATCATGCAGGCGCGTTGATCGGGAGCCCCGTCCACTGTCACGCGGCACTCCTGGCAGACCCCCATCCCGCAGAAGCCGCCTCTGGCGGCTTCTGTCAGGCCGTCTGAAGGATACCGAAGGGAAAGGATGCCCTCCGCAAGCAACACGGCGAAAAGTGTTTCTCCGGCGCAGGCCGTTACCGGCTTTCCGTTGATCCGCAGAGTCAGCGGCCTCCCGCGACGGCGGCGTTTAATCCTCAGACCGCTCATAGGCCACTTTCATGAAAACGCTCCAGGCGGAAGGCCTCGAGCGGGAAGGGCGTACTTCCCTTGTCGATCAGCTCGGCAATGAGCTCGCCGGTGATGGCGGAGAGCGCGATGCCGTCGCCTTCGTGGCCGGCCGCCATGATGAATCCCTCCAGCCCGGCCACCTTCCCCAGGATCGGCAGGCCGTCGGGGGTGTAGGGACGCAGGCCCCCGAAGGTCCGGATCACCGGCACGCGCGTGAGGGCCGGAATGACGGGGGCGATGCGGCGTGCGATCGAGCGGACGCCGTCGAAGGTGGTGCGCCGGTCGAAGCCCACGAACTCGCGGGTCGAGCCGATCAGGATGTTGCCGCTGTCGGTCTGCTCGAGGGAGAACCCCATGCCGCCCCCGGCCGCCAGCTCGGGGTTGAACTTGGCCGCCACGTACTGGGCGGAGATCAGGCAGTGCCGCAAAAGCGGCGGGGCGGCGGCCGTAACGAGGATCTGCCCGCGGCGCGGGGCGATGGGGATCTCCAGGCCCGCCATCCGGCCCACCTCGGCCGCCAGCGCCCCGGCGGCGTTGACGACGACGGGGGCGCTGATTCGGCGCCGGGATGTATGGACGCCCGCGGCCTGGCCCGAAACCACGTCGATCCCCTTGACCTCCTCGCCTGTCGCAACGCGGGCCCCCGCGGCTTTGGCCGCGGAGAGGAAGGCGAAGGTGAGCGCATAGGGGTTCACCTGGGCGTCCAGCGCCGACCAGGTCGCGGCGATCACTTTGTCGGACAGGCAGGGTTCGCGGCGGCGGGCCTCCTCCCCGTCGATCAGATCGACCTCAAGGCCGCTGCGGCGCTGCTCCTCCACGAAACGGCGCATGGCGTCGAGCTCGGCCGCGCTCTCGATGAGGCACATGCCGCCCGGGGCCTTGAACTCGATGCCGCCTCCCAGCCGATCCTTCAGGTGCTCGAATCGCTGGCGGCTCTCCAGCGCGAGCTTCAAATGCAGGCCGGGCTTCTTGGACTGCAGGAACACGAGCCCGTCGCAGGCCCCCGAGCTGCCGGCGGCCGGGTCGTGCTTCTCGATGACCAGCGGCTTGATTCCCCGGCGTGCAAGATGAAAGGCGACGGAGGCGCCGATGACGCCGGCGCCGATGACGACGGCCTCTGCGGAGTCGGGCCTCACCGGATGGCTTCCCATCAGCCCTGCAGGTCGGCAGCGGCCCGGCACAGCCGCCCGGCCCGGCGATCGAAAAAGGACCATAGGCCGACCCCGAGCACCACGGCCAGCCCTGCGATTTCAACGGCTTGGGCGGAAAACACCAGCAGTCCCGCGGCACAGAGCAAAAGCAGACGCTGCAACGCATTCAAGGGTGCGAGCAGATAGCCGATCACCCCGGCCGCCAGGCTGATGACACCCAGGCTGGTCAGCGACACGCTGATGGCGACTTCGACCCAGCTGCCTTGGAGCAGCAGCGCCGGTTGGAACACGAAGGCAAAGGGCACGAGAAAGCCGGCCAATCCCAGCTTGAAGCCCTCGATGCCGGTGGCCATGGGCTCGGCGCCGGCAATGTTGGCGGCGGCAAAGGAGGTCACGGCGTCGGGCGGCGTCAAGTCCGCCAGGACCGCATAGTAGAAGACGAACAGATGGGCGGCCAGGGGCGTAACCCCGAACTTGCTCAGGGCATAGGAGCCGACGGTCACGGCGATGATATAGGCCGGCGTGGTGGGGATGCCGGTCCCCAGAACGCTGATAACGATGAAGACGAAAATCAGCGTCAGCAGCAGCGAGTTCAGCGAGACCGAGACCAGGATGGAGCCGAAGGCCAGGGCGACCCCGGTGCGGGTCAGTATGCCCACGACCATGCCGGAGCCGGCCAGGACGGCCGCGATCAGGGCGCAGTTGACCATGGCGCCGAAAAGCGTGTCGAGCAGCTTTTTGGGCGTCAGCCAGGTCGCCCGGTCGAGAAAGCTCAGCAGCAGCGTCACCCAGATGGTGTGGAAGGCTGCCTTGGAGGGGGAATAACCGTAGGCCAGCAGGCTGACGACGATCAGAAAGGGCAGGAAAAAATAGCTGCGCCGGAACAGCCTCCGCAAGGGCGGCCGATCCGCGCGGTCGATGGCCTGAATCCCGCGCTTGAGGGCGATGAAGTGCACCATGCAGAAGACCCCCAGGTAGTAGAGCACCGCCGGGATCACCGCGACTTTGATGATGGTGAAATAGGGGATGCCGGTCACCTCCGACATGATGAAGGAGCCGGCCCCCATGATGGGCGGCATGATCTGCCCGCCGACGCCCGAGACCGACTCGATGGCAGCCGCCTGTTTCGGCGTGTAGCCGCTGCGCTTCATCATCGGGATGGTGAAGGAGCCCGTGGCGTAGACGTTGGCCACGGTCGACCCGGAGACGGTCCCGTAAAACGCCGAGGAGACCACCGAAATCTTGGCCGCACCGCCCCGCGACCAGCCCGCCGCCCAGCTGGCGAACTCGATCAGGTAGTCCCCGGCGCCGGTCTTGATCAGCACGGCGGCGAAAAGGATGTAGATGTAGAGAATGTCGGCCGAAATCCCCATGAGGAAGCCGAACATCCCCTCGTCGTTCGGGAGGTAGAGAATCTCGATCGCCCGGTCGAGGGTGAACGCCCGGTAGTGAAACAGCCCGGGCCAGTGCTGGCAGGTGAGGAGGTAGGCCAGAACCAGGACGACGGTGGCGGCGAACCACTTGGAGATCGACCGCCGGCAGGCCTCGACGACGGCGATCGCCAACAGCCCCCCCAGCACCACCTCTTCCGGCCGCACTGCATGGAAGCCGATAAACCTCTGGTTCAGGCGGTCGGCGTAGACCACCGTGTAGAGCGCGGCCACCAGGCAGAGCAGCGCCGCCAGCAGGTCCAAAACGCTCGGCCGCCGTTGCGGGGATCTGGCGCCGGCCGGGTAAAGCAGGAACACGAACGGCAGGAGCATGGACAGGTGCAGGCCCCTGAAGGTGCGCGGCTCGGGCGAGCCGAACCCGGAACAATAGTAATGGAACACCCCGGCAATCACCGCCACCGCGAGAATGGGGATCTTCCAGGGAAGCGTCAGCTGGCGCATACGATAAAAAGCTCCCGTCGCTTCATGAACGCCGCAGGCGTTTTTTGTCTCCCTCGGGGGATGGGAGAAATGCCCTCGCCTTTCGACGAAGAGGCCAAAATGGTGGGCACAACAGGATTCAAGAAGTCAAGGGCTCCAGGGGTCAAGGGAAAAAAGAAAAGGACGCGGAGGCTATTTTCACTCGAACCCTTGAACCCTCGGACCCTCGACCCCTAAGGTCACCGTCTTTATTCGGTGGCAGGTTATTTTAACATACCTTTTTCCTTGTAGTATTTGATGGCCCCGGGGTGGAGCGGCACCCCGGTGCCGGTGGGGCCGTCCTTGATTTCGTAGGTCTCCATGCTGGAGTGGACCTTGCGGACCTTTTCATAGCTGTCGTTGAAGGCCTTGGTCAGCCGGTAGGCAAGCTCCTCGCTCATATCCTTGTGCACGGTGATGACGCTGCCCGCCACTGCGGTCACAACATCCTTGGTGTTGGCCGCTTTTTCATAGGTGCCGGCGGGGATTTTACCCTTGGTGATGCCGAACTGCTCCAGGTGCGTGAGCGCGCTCTCCGAGAAATCGATCAGCTTGAGCCTGCGGCCGACGGATGCTTCGGTCACCGCGGCGCCGGGGATGGCCAGAAAGGTGAACACCCCGTCCGCATTTTTGTCCTTGAACTGGTTCGCCTGGAAGGCGTAGTTGCCGCGCAGGAAGGTGAAGCCGGCCTTTTCGAGGTCGGGGATGCTGGTTTTATAGGAATCGAGCACCCGCTCCAACACCCAGGTGTCGGAGCTGCCGGCCTGGGAGATGGCCAGCCGCGCTTTTTTCTTCTGGCCGAAGATCTCATCCATCGTGTTGAGGGGCGATTCCGCATCCACGTAGAAGTGGAAGTAATTCATGCTCATGCCCCCGGCCAGGGCGCGCAGTTCATCGAGCGGTTTTTCGAACGGCGCCATGCCCTTGTACGCGGCGGCGTTCAGGAAGGGCAGGCCCCAGCCGATCTCGGCCCCCTTGCTGGCGACCACCGCCGGGTTCTGCAGGCCTCCGCCCGGGACGACCTTGATCACGATCTCCTGGTCGGCCTCCTTGACGATGGCGGCAATCCCGCCCGCAATGCTGTACCAGCCGCCGCCGGCCCCGCCGGCCGTCCAGGTCAGCGTCACCTGTTGCGCATGCAGCGGAAGAACCGAGACAACGACGAGCACGCAGACCGCAGCCAATCCCTTCACGCAGCTTTTCATTCGACACCTCCGGATTTAAATGGTGGGAGCAGTGGTTTCCCGAGGAACCACGGAAATCAACCGAACAGGCCATAGCAGCGCACAAAGAGCAGTGTCAAGACAATGTTGCGCCCATCGTTTGCGATTTTCCGCAGCCGATGCTATGCACGAGCCCCATGAACGCATGGCCCCGCGCCGGCTCGAAGCCCGCTGTCGGAATTCTCGTAATGGATGCCCGCATCGAGCGCATTTTAGGCGATGCGGGCAACCCGGCCACCTTCCCCTTCCCGGTGGTCTGCCGCCAGGTCCCCGGCGCCACCCTCGACCGCCTGATCCGGGAGCGCGACCCCTCTGTGCTCGCGGGCTTCGTCGCAGCGGGTGCAGACCTCGTCCGCAAGGGCGTCCGGGCGCTCACCACCACCTGCGGTTTCATGATCCTCTTCCAGGAAGAGCTCGCTGCGGCGCTGCCGGTGCCGGTGTTCACCTCGAGCCTGCTGCAGCTGCCCTTCATTGAGCGCATGCTGGCGCCGCACGACCGGATCGGGGTGATCACGGCGGATGCCGCGAACCTGACCGCCGAACACCTGCGGCGGACCGGAGCGGACGCGGGCCGGCTGACCATTTGCGGATTGGAGGGTCAGCCGCATTTCAAGGAGGCGATCTTCGGGGGGCGGGGGCGGCTGGACCGGCGCGGGATCGAGGCCGAGGTGGTGGCGACCGCACGCCGGATGGTGGCGTCGGACCCCGCCATCCGCGCCCTTCTTTTCGAGTGCGCCAACCTGCCGCCCTACGCCGCGGCCGTGCAGGCGGCGGTCGGCCTGCCGGTCTACGACAGCGTCACGATGGTCCACCATGTGCACGCCGCACTGACGCGCGCCCCGTTTGGCCTCTAGCAGCTAAAGAGTCCACTCTCTGCGATCGCTGGGCCTCGAGCGAAGCGGGCGGTGAATTTAATCGGTTGCCGTTTTATCGGTCGAAGAAGATGTTCTTGCCGGTTGCCGACAGCGGGATCCCCATGACGAAATCCCAGTCGACGACCCCTGTGAGGCGGGCGACGACGCCGATGCGGTACATGATGCGGTTGTCCACGTTGAGCAGGCTCGCGGTCTTGACGGCCGATCCCAGGGCGATGCCCATGTCGAGCAGCCGGAACGCGCACACCGGCCCCAGGAATTCGACCTCTTTCCTGGCCTGGTTCGTGAAGCTCTTGCAGTCGGCGAAGCCGCAGGCCCCGCAGTCCAAGCCCACCGGCTGGGCATCCTTGGTCCCGATCAGGAGCACGGCCTCGGAGCGGGCGACCCCCTTGGCGTCGCGGTCGAAGTCCTTCTTCCCGGTGCGCTCGCCGAAGCGCACCATCTCCGCGGCCAGATCGTTCAGGGCGGCTCCCGCCAGCAGCCGCGTTCGAACAAAGCTCACACCCTTGCTCTTCGGGGCGGTCACCGCCGCCAGTTCCATCAATTTGGCGGCAATTTCGATCCCTTCCATCTGATTCTCCTCGTGGTGTCCGCTTGGGCGCGCGCGCCCGATAAAATCGGTCGCGCGCATCGTTGGCGGCGCCATCGCCGGCGAACCGCCCATTTTTTCGACTCGGGGTTCGTCTTCGCAACCGAGCTGCAGATCGCGGCGCAGCCCGAAAACCGGGTGTCCGGCATCCACGGTGAAGCCCTGGCGGGGTAGGGCGCGGAAAAACAGCGCCTCAGGCTGTCAGCCGTGGCGCCGTTTTTCACCCCAGCCGTTTTACCAGGGCCTTGAGCTGGGCATCGAGGCGCGCGGGCAGCCGGTCACCGAACTGTTTGAAATGCGCCTCGAGGTCGGGCACCTCGGCCTTGAAGGCCACCGGATCGGCATTCAGCAGGTGCGCCAGGTCCTGGGAGGGGATCGAAAGCCCGGTCAGATCGAGATCGCCTTCCCGCGGAACCAAGCCGATCGGGGTCTCGCGCGCGCCGACCTTCCCCTCCACCCGTTCGCACATCCATTTCAACACACGGCTGTTTTCGCCGTAGCCCGGCCACAGCCACTTGCCCTCCGGGCTTTTCCGGAACCAGTTCACGTAGAAGATGCGCGGGGCCTTGGCGCCGAAGCGGTCGCCCATGTCGAACCAGTGCTGGAAGTAGTCGCCCATGTTGTAGCCGCAAAAGGGCTTCATGGCGAAGGGGTCGCGCCGCAGATTGCCTACCGCGCCGATGTTGGCGGCCGTGGTCTCCGAGCCGGAGGTGGATCCCAGAAAAACGCCGTGGTCCCAGCTGTAAGCCTCGTGCACCAGCGGCTCGACGCTCCCGCGGCGGCCGCCGAAAACGAAGATGTCGATCGGCACCCCTTCGGGCTTCTCCCAGTCGGGGCTGATGACCGGGCATTGCGCCGCCGGCGCCGTGAACCGGGCGTTGGGGTGGGCCGCGTCCCGCTTGCTGGCCGGGCTCCACTCCTTGCCCTTCCAGTCGACGGCGTGGGCCGGAGGCAGGCCGTCGAAGCCTTCCCACCATATGTCGCCGTCGTCGGTGAGGGCGCAGTTGGTGAAGATGATGTTCTCCTTGAGGCTCTCCATGGCCGCCGGGTTGGAGGCGTGGGAGGTCCCCGGGGCCACCCCGAAAAAGCCGCTCTCGGGGTTGATGGCATAGGGGCGTCCATCCGGCCCGATCTTCATCCAACAGATGTCGTCGCCGATGCATTCGGCCTTCCAGCCCGGGATGGTGGGTTGGATCATGGCCAGGTTGGTCTTGCCGCAGGCCGAGGGAAAGGCGGCGGCGATGTGGAAGCGCCGGCCCTTTGGGTTCGTCAGCCTGAGGATCAGCATGTGCTCCGCCATCCACCCTTCGCGCCGGGCGATCGCCGAGGCGATTCGCAGCGCCAGGCATTTTTTCCCGAGCAGGGCGTTGCCCCCGTAGCCCGATCCGTAGGACCAGATCAGGTTCTCATCCGGGAAGTGGCTGATGTATTTCTGCTCGATGGGCGCGCAGGGCCAGGGCACGTCCTTCTGGCCCTTGGGCAGCGGGGCGCCGATCGAGTGCAGGCAGGGGATGAAGTCGCCCTCCTTGCCCAGAACCCGGAGGACCTTGTGGCCCACGCGGGTCATGATGTGCATGTTGCACACCACGTAAGGGCTGTCGGTGATTTCGATGCCGATCTTGGCCAGCGGGGAGCCGATCGGGCCCATCGAAAAAGGGATCACATAGAGCGTCCGGCCGCGCATGCAGCCCTGGAAATAGCCGCGCATGGTGCGCTTGAGCTCGCCGGGATCGGCCCAGTTGTTGGTGGGGCCGGCCTCGACCCGGCTGGGAGTGCTGATGAAGGTGCGGTCCTCGACGCGGGCGACGTCGCTCGGGTCCGAGCGGAAGAGAAAGCTGTTCGGCCGTTTCGCGAGCGGGATGGCGGCGCCGCCGGCCACCATCTGCCTCATCAGGGCATCGTATTCCGCCGCAGAGCCGTCGCACCAGTGGATGCGATCGGGTTCGCACATCTGGGCGCATTCCTGGACCCATTGGGTGAGCCGGGGGTTGTCCGTGGGAGCTTTCATGGGCATCGATCTCCATTCGGCTGAAGTTGGCGCAGGGAATCGGCGGCTTCCAAGAAAGTCGTCATCTCCATTTTGGATGTTATTTTACAGCCATGGGGAAGTCAAGAAAAACGGCGGCAGCAAGCAGAGCAATTGCCTCGGAAATAGCCGGCCGGCGGCGCCTACGGTCCCGGCGATGACTGCCGGTTGCGGCAGATGCGCGCACGCCCCCCAGCGCGCCCCTAGCGCGCGCCGAGCGCCGAGAGCAGCGCGCCGCCTCGCCCCGTTGGCGATTGACTCCGCGCACCCTTTCCGCTATTTTGCGCCTGCACGCATGGGCATGGGCGCACCCTTCCATGCCGCCGGTGACAAGGCATCCATCCTCGCACGCCCGAGCAGAAGACCATGGCGCGTTCACTCGAAGAGGCCCTGCGATCGTTGTTCGGCCCCCCGGCGGTCCGCCAGAACCTTGCCCTGGTAGCCGCCTGGCTCATCATCGTCAATATCTTCGCGTTGATAGCCTTCAACCGCCTGAATTTAGGACTCGACACAGCCTTCGAGTGGATCATCCCGGAAATCTACAAGATCAACCAGAGCTGGGACATCATCGCCCTTCACAACCGCTGGGACGCGGCATGGTATCTCGACATCGCCGAAAAAGGCTATTACCTGCGCGGCGAGGGCAAGCAGGCCAACGTCGTCTTCTTCCCGCTCTACCCCCTGCTGGTGAGCCTCATCGGGTATCTGACCGGCGGGAACCTGGTCCTTGCCGGCTGGATCGTCAGCAGCGCATTTCTCGCCTTGGCCGTGGCCATGCTGACCCGCCTCACCCAGGAGTTCCATCCCGACATCGACCCGGCGCGGCCGGTCCTCTTCCTGCTGGTTTTTCCGACGGCCTTTTACCTGAATGCCGTCTACACCGAATCGATGTTTCTGTTTCTTTCCTTGTGCGTAGTCTATTTCGCACTCAAACGCAGGTTCGTCCTAGCCGGCGCCTGCGCGGCCCTGGCGTCCGCCACCCGCGTGGCCGGCGTCTTCCTTTTCGTCGTGCTCATCGTCGAGTTCGTCCAGGCCTACGGCTGGCGAACCCTGTTCTCCATGCGGGCCTGGCCGCTGGCGCTGGCGCCGGCCGGCATCATCGCCTTTTTCCTGCACCATTGGATCGTGTTCGGCGACTTTTTCCTTTATTTAAAGGTCCAGAAGACCTTCGGCCGGGATTTCCAGTCAGACCTGCAACAATACCTGGTGGTCCGCAACAACCCCGACCTGGCCCACACGCTGCTCGACCTGACCTATACGCTGGCGGTGATTGTCTTCACCTTCGTTGCACTCAAGCGTTTCCGGCTCTCCTACGGTCTGTACATGCTGGTTACGCTGGCAGTGGCCCTGAGCACCGGCACCGCCCTGGGGATTGCGCGATATGCCATGGTGATGTTCCCGATTTACCTTATCGGAGCAGGGATCCGTTCGACCGTCGGCCGCTTTGCCTGGCTGTTTGCTGCGGCCCTGTTTATGGCCCTGAACATCACCCGCTTCGTGCACCACAACTGGGCTGGGTGATCGGCCGGGCCGGAGGGACGCGATGACGACCGCCTCTGAAAGGAATCTGCCGGCCGGTCCCGCGCCGCTGATCAGCGTGGTCGTGCCCGCCTTCAACGAGTCTGAAAACATCCCGCTGCTCCACCAGCGCATCACCGAGGTGCTGGACGCGGTGATCCCCGGAGAGTGGGAGCTGATTTTCGTCGACGACGGCAGCCGCGACGCCACCTGGGCGGTGATCTCCCAGCTGGCCGCGAAAACCCCCTTTGTGAAAGGCGCGCGCCTGTCGCGCAATTTCGGCCACCAGTACGCCCTCATGGCCGGCATGGAGATGGCCAAGGGGGACGCCGTCATCAACATGGACTGCGACCTGCAGCATCCCGTGGAGATGCTGCCGATCCTGATCGAAAAATGGCGCGCCGGCTACAAGGTGGTGAAAACCCTGCGCCAGGACGACCGCAAGGTAGGGTGGTTCAAGCGCGTGACCTCGCGCGGATTCTACCGGCTCTTCTCCTATCTGAGCGGGGTCAAGCTACAGCCGGGCATGGCGGACTTCCGGCTGCTCGACCGCCAGGCGCTCAATGAGCTCATGCGATTCAGGGAGGAGGGGTTGTTCCTGCGCGGCCTGGTGGAGTGGATCGGCTTTCCCTCCTGCTCGATTCCCTACCGGCCCGGCGAGCGCACCCGCGGTCGCTCCGCCTACAGCTTCCGCAAAATGATCAGCCTCGCCTGGAAGGGGGTGAGCTCCTTTTCCATCCTGCCGCTGCGCATCGGCATCGTGCTCGGGCTGATCGGCAGCCTGGTCTCGGCCGCAGGGGTGTTCTACGCTTTCTTCGGCAAAATCTTCGGCCGCGGCACGGTCCCCGGCTGGGCCTCGACCCTGATGGTGGTCTCGCTGCTCTTCTCCCTGCTCTTCGTTTATCTCGGGATCCTGGGGGAGTACATCAGCCGCATCGTCGTCGAGGTGCGGCGGCGGCCGCGCTACATCGTGGGCGAGACCACCGGATCGCAACGCCCCGCCCCTTCAGCGCATGAGTAGCGACGCCCGCGGCATCCGGCTGGTGGTGAACGCCGACGACCTCGGCCTCTGCGCCGCCGTCAACGCGGGGATCCTCTGCGCCCACCGCCGGGGCATCGTGACCGCGGCCTCCCTGATGGCGGTGGGGGCGGCCTTCGACCATGCCGTCGACGGCTGCCGCTCCGCCCCCGGCCTGGATGTCGGCGTGCATTTGACGCTCGTGGCCGGGAGCCCGCTGCGGCCGGGCTCCTGCCTGGCCGGGCCGAACGGCCGGTTCCCGGACTCCGCCGCAGCCCTGCTGCAACGATACCTCACCGGCGGCATCGAACTCTCGGAGGTCCGCGCCGAGTGGTCGGCGCAGATCGAGCGCGTCCTCGACCAGGGGGTCGCGGTCAGCCATCTGGACAGCCACCAGCACGTGCATGTTCTGCCGGGTCTGGCGCAAATCTGTCTGGAGCTCGCCGCCCGCTACGGCATCCCCTTCGTGCGGGTCCCCTGCGAGCGGTTGGCCATGGACCGGCCGCCCAGCCTGCACGGGCTCAAGCGCCTGTTCGGGGCTGCGTCGCTGCGGGCGGCCTGGGGCATGGCGCGGCTTGCCGGGGCGCGGCCGGCGAACCACCCGCCCTTGAAATTCCTGGGGTTTCGGGTCGGGGGCCGGTTGAATTCGGAACGGCTGCGGCGCCTGCTGAGCGAGCTGCAACCGGGGGGCGTCTACGAGCTCATGTGCCACCCCGGCCTCTCCCCCGAGGAGCCGGAGGTCCGCCGCTGGGGCTATGACCACGAGCAGGAACTGCTCGCCCTGACCGACCCTGCCCTACGCGCCGAGCTCGCCGCGAGAGAAATCCGGCTTTGCGGTTTCGCCGATTTGACCGCAGGCATTCGTTCCCGCCGCAATCGGCGGGAGTGAAGGCTTGCGCCGGCATGGGCCGCCAGACGCTGTTTAGGGAAGGAGACCTGCCGGTTTTTGGGCGACGACAAGAAAGTGGCTGATCCAGGTTGCGGATTTGAGGGGCTGCGCTTCGAGGAGGCCGAAGCCGGCCTGCGCAACCGCCCGGCAGTAGTCTGCCGCCGATTCGAAGTGCGGCCGCTCGCCCTTGGTGATGCCGAACAAGGTCACGGAGAGGGTCTCCTGGGCCATGATCGTCCAGTATTTCCAGCGCGGCCGGTCGATCACCTCTTTCAGGATCAACCTGCCCCCCGGCCGCAGCACGCGCAAACAGCCTGCCAGAATCTCGCCCCAAGCCTCCCGGCGGACCGTGTAGAGCACGTCGACCACCGACACCGCATCGAAGCAGTGCGCCGGAAACGCCTCCAGCCGCCGGGTCGAAAACTCAACCCCGGCGGGGGCGGAGCGGCGGGCCTGCTCGATCTTGGCCGCATCGTGGTCGATGCCGCACAGCGTTAACCCGGCGTGCAGAGGGTCGCGGGCCAGCAGGTTGATCAGCAGGCCGTGCCCGCAGCCCACGTCCAGCGCCGCCCCCTGCGCCGGGAAGCGCTTGAGGAGCGGCTCGAAGGGGCAGGTCAGCGTGCGCACCAGGACGTGCAGGCGCGTTGCCGCCGGCTCCTTGCCGTAGATGGTCCAGGCCGCCCGGGCGCTATTCATGGTTGGCAGCCATCACCCAGTATTGCGCGCCGATGGGCAGGCCCGCGATCTTGGACTCGATGCGCGACACGAGACCGACCCGCTGCCATTGGGGTGGAAAGAGGTTCACGTAGGCATGCCTCAGGTAGCGGAACCGGTTCTCTTCGAGGAGACGCCTGGCCGCAGAGAGCGAGAGCAGGCGGGCATCCTCGTCAAACGGGCAGCACGTAACGAGCAGGCGGGCGAGCGGGTTGAAAGGATTGTGCTCCCAGATCACCAGCGTTGCGCCCGGCTTCAGCCGCGCCCGCAGCGCCCGGGCCGTCGCCGCGCGCTCAGGGGGCGGGATGTGATGGAAGACGTTGCAGCTGATGGCAAAATCGAAGCGCACCTCTTTGGGAAGCCCCTCCAGGCGCTCGGCGAAGCAAACCCGGTCATCGCCCGCTATCCGCCTGGCCTCGGCGATCGACTCCGCCGAGGGCTCGACGCCGAAGAGCCGCAGGCGGCCCCCTGCAACCATCGGCGCAAGCGGGCTCGAATCGAGCAGGTGCCGAAAGAGCCGGCCGTTGCCGCAGCCGAAGTCCAGGTAGCAGAACTCTCCCCCGCCGGCGGCCCCCAGGATCCAGTCGATGACGTGGCCGGCCTTCTGGCCGACGAACTCATCGCTGCTGACGCCCGGGGGCAGGCTGCGGTTGTGGATCTTTTCGTAGTCGCGCGCCACACGGTCGAAAACGCTCTGGCTCATCTTGGGTCTACTACCATCCCCGGTTTCAGCTGTCAACGCGCGGCTCCCGCCCGATTGCAGTCATTTTCAAGCAATTGCAGACGGATGCGTCTTTGCGGCGCCGGCGGACGATCAGGGTTCACGGCGGGAGCTGCCGCCTTTTTTCGGACCCCGCGCACGGTTCGGCCCGGAGCGTCCGATTTGACAACCACAACGCCGCCCCTTACTATCCGCCCGTAAATCGAATCGACGACCAACAGCCGACGTGAGGATAAACGCGAATGTTTGAAACCCGGGAAGAGGTTCTGGAAAAAGTGCTGGCGTTGCCGCGGCCCAAGTGCCCGCACTGCGGCGTGGAGATGTCCCTCTGGGAGGAGCCTCCGATGCGCTTCGGGGACGGACTGGGCTGGGGAACCCCCTATCTGTTCATCTGCTTCAATGACGACTGCGAGCTCTATCAATCGGGCTGGAAGCACATCGAGGAGTCCTATGCCCACCGGGCGTCCTATCGCTGCATGAACTACCCGGGCAGCGACGTGTTCGAGTGCGTGCCGGTTTTCAGCGACATGGGCATGAAAGGGCAGATCGTCGACGAGCAGGCCGTGGCCGAGCAGGAGGCATCCAAGGAGGCGATCAAGCTCGGCTTCAATCTGCTGGCCGACTACTACACCAACCGCGAAGGTCCGGCCATACTGCAGCTGCTGCTCGACCCGCTGCAGCCCGCACGGGTCAGGCTGAAGGCCGCCGAGATGATCGGTGACATCGGCGAGACCGAGGCGATCGAGCCCCTGCGCAACCTCCGCTTTCCCAACGAGATCGTCCAGAAGAAAGTCGACGAGGCGGTCGCCAAGATCCACGCGCGGCATTTCACGCGCGAATGCCCGTTCTGTGCGGAGATCATCAAGCAGCGGGCCAGCGTGTGCAAGCACTGCGGCAAGGATGTCGCCGGCAAGTAGCCCCGATGCACCCTTGGGTGTACCCGATGCGTTTACCAGCCGAGGCCCGGGCTTTGAAATACCGGCATTTTTCAGGCTCATCGTCGCCAACCGGGTGGATGACGGCGTTTAGGGCATGTTGCGCGGCCGCCTGCTTCGCGGCCTGGATCCTAGCCCCGGGGCCTGCCAGCGCCACCGGTTCCGGCGATGAGACCGCTTTCGTGGCGGCCATGCAAACCAGGGTGGCCGCTGCTCAGGCGGACAGTTTCATGGTCTGCCAGGGCGAGCTGGTCTGCGGGATCGCCGACCTGCCGAGCTTCTATGCCAGGCGGGACCACCGTCCGGCCTGGAGAAGCGCCGAGGGGGCCTTCGCGCCGGCCGGCGCACTGCTTCGATTCATCGAACGCGCAGGCGAACATGGGTTGGATCCGGCCAACTACCACCTCGAGGCCATCCGCCGGCTTTTAGAATCCGACCACATGGCGCATCTAGCCGGGCGCCGGCTTGAGACAAATCTCGCCGTTGACCTGGATTTTCTGCTCACGGACGCCTTCCTGCTGCTCGCCTCCCACCTCCGCGCAGGGAGGGTGAACCCGGAGACC
The DNA here is from genome assembly GCA_025454255.1 of Desulfobacterales bacterium. GTDB lineage: Bacteria > Desulfobacterota > Desulfobacteria > Desulfobacterales > SpSt-501 > SpSt-501. The sequence goes on from JALOOU010000029.1 coordinate 27,205, forward strand.
CTGCACGTCGAGTGGGTGGTGCAGATGGATCCGGAGGTCGACGTCGCTCGGCTGCTCGAGGATGCGATCGCAACCGGCCGCATCGAAGAGACCCTCCAGGCTTTTGCCCCACCCCACCCGGAATATCGCCACCTTCAAAATGCGTTGGCGAGCTACCGCGGCCTGGCAGCGGCCGGCGAATGGCCGCAGCTGCCGGATAAAGCCACTTGGGAGCGGGGGCAGACGGGGGGGATCGCCGAGCTGCTGCGGGAGCGCCTCGCCCGTTCAGGGGATTATCCGCATCTTCCAAACGACGACGCGGATGCCGATCGTGAGCTCTTTGAGGCTCTGCGCCGCTTTCAGGAACGGCACGGGCTGGAGGCGGACGGTCGGATGGGCGCCCAGACCCTGGGCGCCCTCAACGTCGCTTTGACCGAGCGCATTCGCCAAATCGAGCTCAACCTGGAGCGTTGGCGCTGGCTGCCTCACGATCTCGGGCAACGCCATATTTGGGTCAACGTGCCCCGCTTCACGCTGAGCGTCGTCGCGAACGGGGAGCCGGCGCTCGACATGCGCGTGGTCGTAGGGCGCCACTACCGCCGCACGCCGGTCTTCAGCAGCCGGATGGACCACCTGGTGTTCAATCCGGATTGGAACATCCCCAACCGCATCGCCGTTCAGGACATCCTGCCCAAGGCCCGCAAAGACCCCGGGCATATGCGCCGCGAGAAAATCCGCGTTTTCGAGGGCTGGAACCGGGGCGCCGCGGAGCTCGACCCGGATGAGATCGACTGGAGCCAGGTGACGGCCGGGAATTTCCGCTACCGTCTCATGAAAGACCCCGGGCCCCACAACGACCTGGGCCGAGTCAAATTCATGTTCCCGAACACGTTTTCCGTCTACCTGCATGACACCCCGTCCAAAAGGCTCTTCGAGCGCAGCATGCGCGGGTTCAGCTCCGGGTGCATCCGCATCGAAAAACCCCTGGACCTGGCGGTTTACGTACTGGGGGATGCCGCTCTGTGGTCGCACGAGGCCGTAACCGCCGCCATCAACACCGGCCAGCTGCGCACGGTCCGCCTGAAGCAACCGATCCCCGTGCATTTGGTCTACATGACCGCCGGGGCGGACGCGGACGGAGGAGTTGCGTTCTGGCAGGACATCTATCAGCGGGACGCGGCGCTGGACCGCGCATTGAGGCAGAAGCCGCCGCGGCTCCCATGAATGGAAACAAGGCTCGAGTGGAGCGTGGCGGAAACTACCAGGCGCGCACGCGGCCCACGTCCACGTGCACGAAGTCGGATCTGGGGTAGTAGCCGACCCCGCCGGCGGCCAACGACAGGGCCTGATCCCGCAGCGAGCTGGTGCGGATGCCCGGCACGCGAATGTCGATCGCCTTCCCGTGCACATGCAGGCTTTGGGACGCCACGCCGCGATTGCGGCTGTGAAGGGTGGCGTTGGTCTCCGGGGAGCGGTACCCCGAGATGACGTGAAAGGGGCAGGGGGCGTCGAAGCGGCCGGCGAGCGTGTGCAGCAGGTCGAGCAGGCTCCCGTCGATGGGGCGGACTTCCCCGCTGCGGTGGTCCCTCAGGATGTGGTTGATCGCCCGCAGCGCACCGGGCTCGTAGCGGCCCGATTTGAAGTAGCAGGCCTCCAGCGTCTCGCCTGTGTGGGTGTTGAAAAACGTGAGGCGGCGCTCGGTCGCGGCTGGCTCGCGCAGGCCGGCGCACAGGGGCGGCGGCAGAAAACAGACCGACGCCGCCGCCAACCCCAGCCGCAGAAACCGGCGGCGGTGGATGGGGGCAGCGTCTCGGCAGGATTTGGCTGGTCGCTCGGCTGTCGCCAAAACGCGTTTCAACCTCCAGTAATAGTTAGATGTTATCCTTGACGGGAAAAACTGTCAACTGCCCCCGGACCGCCGGGCCGAGTTGACCCGCTCGCGGTCGTAGGTGCGGAAGATCAACGCCTCCCGCCGGCGCCGCTCCCGCGGCAATGCGCCGAACTCAAGCTGCTCGAAGCGCGCGAGCATATCGGCCTTGGCTGGAATCGCATCCAGGCCTTCGCCGATCGGGCGGCCCGAAAGGGCATCGTAGACCAAGGCGTTCTGGCCGTCCGAGACGACGGCGATCGGGATCTGATGCCGGTCCACCAGGCGCGCGGCCGCCACTATCTCCCGCACGCTTGAGGCGAGCGACCCCGCAGCGCATCGGAAAACCATCACCCGACGCTGGTTCACCGCCACCGCCAGATCGACCGCCGATCGATAGGCCTCGCCGTCGATAACCATCTCGATCGACAAATCGACCTCGATCTCCTGCCGGCGGTAACCTTTCTGCTCGACAAGCAGGCGCTCGACGGCCTGGCGGTTCTCCTCGGCGCCGATGTTCGGAATCTCCTTTCCCGTCACGAAGTCGACCAGGGTGGCATAGGGTTTCAGGGTGCGGGGCATGCGACGCTCTCCGGCTCACTCGTCGGGGTTGGACGGATGCAACGGGAACGCATTTGCGCTCTTGGATCGCTTGGCGCCGGGGAGCTTCAACCGGCGGGCGTCCGTCCACAAGCCCTCCAGGTCGTAGAACTCGCGCACCGATTCGAAAAAGACATGGATGACCACGCTGCCGTAGTCCAAGAGCACCCATTGGCCCTCCTTGGCGCCCTCCACGCTGAGCGGCTTGATCCTCTGTTTGCGCAGCTCGCGCTCGACATGCTCGGCGATGGCGGTCACCTGGCGGTTGGAGCGCCCGCTGCAGATGATGAAGGCATCGGCGATCGACGTGAGCCCCCGCAGGTCGAGAACCGCCACGTTGACGGCCTTTTTACCCAGGACGGCATCGATGTAGGGCGACAGCATCGCTTCCATGTCATCGCTCATGCGTAGAGTCCTTTGGCTTGGATGTGCGCGACCACGGCGGCGGGCGCCAGGTAGCGGATCGAACGGCCGGCACCGATCATCTGCCGGATCCGGGTGCTGGAGATGTCGAGCGCCGTGACCGGCTGAACCGTTACCGATTTTAAGCCTTCGGCCCGAAACCCCTCCGTGGTCGCTTCGATCGCCTCAGGCGAAAAAACGGCGGCCAGGACACTCTCGACCCGCGCCCGAGCGCTGCGCCCCGGGTCCTGATGGTGCGCGGGGCGGGAGATCACGATCACCGCGACGGCGGCAAGAATCTCCCGATAGAACTTCCAGGTGTCGATTTCACTGAAAGCGTCCAGGCCCATGATAAGGGCGATATCGCCTGCGGGGAGCTGGTCCTGAAAATGCCGAACCGTATCGATGGTGTAGGAGGGGCCTGCCCGCCGCAGTTCCACGTCCGACACGGCCAGCCCGGGGGCGCCGGCAACGGCGAGCTCGATCATCCGCAGGCGGTCGGCGGCCGGGGCCATCGCGCCCCGCCCCTTGTGGGGCGGCACGGCGGCCGGGATGAGGACCACTTGCTCCAGCCCGAACGCCTCGCCCACCTCCACCGCCGAGCGCAGGTGGCCGAAGTGGATCGGGTCGAAGGTGCCGCCGAACAATCCGATCGTCATTGCCTTAATGAAACCATCCTTCTTGAAGCCTTGGAAACGGCCACTGCTACAGACGACTTCGTGCAAAGTCCAAGATCAAGGCGCGCGAATTACGCCTCGCGAGGCGTACTGATGGTATGCCGCAGCGAGAGCGGAATGAAGCGCAACGCAGAGGTTGGGCTTTACACGAAGTCGTCACAGCCGGATCTGGCCGCTTCCGAATACCACGAACTTCGTCGTGGTCAACTCCTCCAGCCCCATGGGCCCGAAGGCGTGCAGCTTGGAGGTGCTGATGCCGATCTCGGCGCCCAAGCCGAGCTGGCTGCCGTCGTTGAAGCGGGTGGAGGCGTTGACCAGCACGACCGAGGAGTCCACTTCGCGCACGAAGCGCCGGGCGCGCTCGTAGTCGCGGGTCACGATCGCCTCGGTGTGGCATGAGCCGTAGGCGGCGATGTGCGCGATGGCCTCCTCCATGCCGGCCACCACCTTGACCGCCAGGATAAGGTCTAAAAATTCAGCCGGCCAATCCGCCTCCGTTGCCGGGACGATCCCCGGCAGAATGCGCAGGGTCTCGGGGCAGCCGCGCAGCTCCACCCCGGCTGCGGCGAAGCGCGCGGCCATCGCCGGCAGAAAGCGCGCCGCCTCCGAGCGGTGCACGAGCAGGGTCTCCATGGCGTTGCACACCCCCGGACGCTGCACCTTGGCATTGAAGCACACGGCTTCGGCCATTGCGGGATCGGCGCCCTCGTCGACATAGACGTGGCACACCCCCTTGTAGTGCTTGAGGACGGGGATCTTCGAGCTCGCCACCACGAAGCGGATGAGCTCCTCGCCGCCGCGGGGGATGATCAGATCGACCGACTCCTCCTGCTGCAGCAGGGCGTTGACCGCCGCGCGCTCGGCCACCGGCACGACCTGGACGGCGGTTGACGGCAGGCCGGCCGCCTCGAGCGCCCGTCCAATCACCGCCGCCAGGGCCCGGTTGGAGTTGAGCGCCTCGGAGCCGCCGCGCAGCAGGACGGCATTGCCGGCCTTGAGGCAAAGCCCGGCGGCGTCGACCGTCACGTTCGGCCGGGACTCATAAATGATCCCGATCACGCCCAAGGGGATCCGCATCCGCGCGATCTGAAGCCCGTTCGGCCGCACCCAGCTCGGCCCGCAGCTGCCGACCGGGTCGGGCATTCCGGCGACCTCCTCCAGCCCGGCCGCCATGCCCGCCAGGGTAGCCGCGTTGACGGTCAAACGGTCGACCATGGCCGCCGGCAGACCGGCGCGGAGCGCGGCCCGAACGTCTTTTTCGTTTTCGGCTCGGATGGCCTCGGCGCTGCGGGCAATCTCGGCGGCCATGGATCGCAGCGCCGCGTTTTTGACCTCGGTCGCCGAGCGGGCCACCACCCGCGCAGCCTGCCGGGCGTCGCGGGCCATCGCGGCGATGGTTTCCTCAATCGAGCTCATCCTCACCCGCCCCCTCATCCTCCGTGATCACCAGGTTGTCGCGGTGGATCACCTCGTCGTAGGGCTTTTGCCCCAGGACCTGACCGATGTGCTGGGATTTCAGCCCCATGATCCGGCGGATGTCCGCCGCGCTGTAGTTGACCAAGCCGACCCCGACGGTCCCGCCGCCGGCATCCTTGAATTCCACCGGCGTACCGACGGCAAAATCGCCCGCGACGCCGACGATGCCGCTGGCCAGCAGGCTCTTGCGGCGCGCGACGAGGGCCTGGCGCGCCCCGGCGTCGATCGTGAGGGCGCCCTTGGGCTTGAGGGAAAAGGCGATCCAGCACTTGCGGCGGTTGAGCTTCTCCCTGCGGGGCACGAAATAGGTGCCGCGGGCCTCGCCCTGGAACAAGCGCTCCAGGATCCGGGGCGTGTCGCCCTTGGCGACCACCATGGGAACCCCGGCGGCGGTGACCTTGCGCGCGGCGTTGAGCTTGCTTAGCATGCCGCCGGTGCCGAGCGGCCCGGGGATGCTGCCCGCGGACTGCTCGGTGCTGCGGGTGATGCCCTTGACCACCGGGATGAGCTCGGCGTCGGGCTGGGTGCGGGGGTCCTTGGTGAAGAGCCCGTCGATGTCGCTCAGGATGACCAGCAGG